>CAJWPG010000015.1 GCA_913045275.1 uncultured Pelagibacteraceae bacterium | reverse complement strand
CCTTTAGGTCCAAGAGTAACTTTTACTGTGTTTGCAAGTATATCGACTCCTTTTAACATTGCTGATCTAGCATCAGAGTCAAATTTTACTATTTTAGCCATTATAAATTCTCCTTAATTATTATTTTCCTGACGAAATACCCATAATGTCTGATTCTTTCATTATGCTGTATTCTTTGCCATCTATTTTGACTTCAGTTCCTGACCACTTGCCAAAAAGAACCTTGTCGCCAACTTTAACATCCATAGGGATGATTTTACCATCTTCAGTTTTTGCTCCACCTCCTACAGCAATAACTTTGCCTTCTTGTGGTTTTTCCTGAGCTGAATCTGGAATGATAATACCTCCAGCAGTTTTTTCACTACTGTCTAATACTTCGATTAAAACTCTATCGTGTAATGGTTTAAACTTCATACATAAACTCCTTTAAATTATCACTCATATAGAGATCTGATTGAATTTTTTCAAGATCTTCAACAAAATATATAAAATCTAAAAAACCCAAGAATTAATGAGATTTTTAAGCTATATCTCAAATATGCCCAAAAACTTAGATCATTCAGGAATAAAATCTATAGTGAATAGCTATGATTTGTTCTTTATAGACTTATGGGGAGTGGTTCATAATGGAATTAATTTATATGAAAACTCAATCAAGGTTTTAGAAAATCTAGCAGCAGCAAAGAAAGACTTTGTTCTTCTCACAAACGCACCAAGGCTCAACGAAAATGTAGTAAATTTTTTAAAAAAAATTGGATTAAAAAAATATTTTGAAAATGTTTTTACATCAGGGGAGGCGGCTCATAAACACTTGGTTAATGAACTTGATAAACAAAAATTTTTTCATATAGGACCACCCAGAGATTTTGATTTATTTAAAAATTTTGAAAAAAATAAAGTTTTAAATATAGAAGATGCAGACTATTTATTATGCACAGGTTTATTTGATGATCATGAAAGTGATTTAAATTATTATAAAAATTTATTTTCAAATCATATTTCAAAAAAAATGATATGTACAAATCCTGATTTAATAGTTGATAGGGGAGAAAAAAGAGAATATTGCGCTGGCTCTGTGGCAAAATCATTCGAAGAAATTAAAGGTAAGGTGATTTATTTTGGCAAACCACATCCGCCAGTTTATAATTTGTCAACAAATTTAAATAATAAAAGAGTCTTATGTATTGGTGATAATTTAAATACTGATATAAAAGGAGCAAATATTCAAAACTTTGACTCTCTGTTAATAACAAATGGAATTCATAGACAAGAAATTTTAGAAATAGAATTAGATCACGTATTAAAAAAATATGAAGTTAATGTTGAATATACTCAAAAAATTTTAAAATGGTAAAAAAAATTAAAATTTATAAAAATTTTAAAATTAATATGAACGATAAAAGTTCGGTTATATTAATTGGAAACTTTGATGGTTTGCACTCCGGTCACCAAAAATTGTTCAAACAAGCTCAAAAATTTAAAAAAAAATTAAATTTAAAATTAGGCGTAATAACCTTCGATCCTATGCCAATAATGTTTTTTGATAAAAAAGTTAAAAACTATAGAATTTCAAATTTTGAACAAAAAATTAGTTATTTTGAAAAATTTGGAGTAGATTTTTTAATTAATAAAAATTTTAATAAAAAATTTTCCAAATTAACTTCTCATAAATTTATAGAGAAAATTTTGTATAAAAGATTAAATGCAAAATATATTTTTGTAAGCAATAACTTTAGATTTGGATATAAAAGGGAAGGAGATGTTAAGCTACTAAAAAATTATCAAATTAAATACAAATATAAATTAATAAATCCAAAACCTTTAACAAAAAAAAATAAAATTATTTCATCTACTTTAATAAGGAAATTACTTCAAAAGGGCGATTTGAATATTGCAAACAAAATTTTAAAAAGAAATTGGTCTATCGAAGGGATTGTTGAAAAAGGCAGAATGATGGGAAAAAAAATTGGATTTCCCACATGCAACATTGATATTAAAAATTATATAATTGCAAAACTTGGAGTGTATGCTGTTAAAGTAAAAATCAAAAATAGAAGGAAAAGTTATAAAGGAATTGCAAATTTAGGCTATAGACCGACCTTTAACCAAAAAAAAATATTATTAGAGGTAAATTTATTTAATTTTTCTGGAAATCTTTATAATAAAAAACTATCAGTAGAATTTTTAAAATTTATTAGAGGAGAGAAAAAATTTAGTGGAGTTGATGAGTTGAGAAGTCAGATAAAGAAAGATCTTCTTATCGCAAAAAAAGTAAAATGAGCAAAGAATTTATAAATCTTCCCAAAACAGTTTTTTCTATGAAAGCAAATTTACCAACCAAAGAGCCGGGAATTATTGAATATTGGCAAAAAATAAATTTATATGAAAAACTCAGAAAAAAAAGCAAAGGTAAAGAAAAGTTTATTTTACATGACGGTCCTCCATATGCGAATGGAAACATTCATATGGGAACCGCTTTAAACAAAATATTAAAAGACATAATTACTAAATTTCATCAAATGGACGGTAAAGACTCAGTATACGTTCCCGGTTGGGATTGCCATGGATTGCCAATCGAGTGGAAAATTGAAGAGCAATATAAAAAGAATAAAAAAAACAAAAATGATGTGCCAATTGTTGAGTTTAGAAAAGAATGTAGAGATTTTGCAAACAAATGGATTAATGTTCACAAGGATCAATTCAGAAGATTAGGAGTAATAGGAGATTGGGAAAATTATTACTCTACGATGAGTTTTGATGCCGAGGCTCAAATTGTAAGAGAACTAGGAAAGTTTCTTAAAGAGGGAAGTTTGTATAGAGGATACAAGCCAGTATTGTGGTCAACTGTTGAAAAAACAGCTTTAGCAGATGCAGAAGTAGAGTACATGGATCATGTATCTGACACAATATATTCCGCATTCCCTATAAAAAAAACAAATTTAAAAGAGATTGAAGGTTCAAATATAATTATATGGACAACTACTCCATGGACCATACCTGCAAATAAAGCTTTAGCTTACAATTCAAACTTAATTTATTTAGTTGTAAAAATTAATGACGAAGGTGACTTTAAAAATAAAAAAATAATAGTCGCTAAAGATCTTTTAGAATTATTGATAAAAGAATGTGAAATTAAAAGCTTTGATATAAAGAAAGAATTTTTAGGCAAGGAGTTTAAAGGAACAATTTGTTCTCATCCCTTTTTAGATATTGGATATAGTTACGATATTCCAATGCTTGAGGCTAGATTTGTTACAACAGAACAAGGCTCAGGAATTGTTCACTGTGCACCGAGTCACGGTCCTGATGATTTTAATTTGTGTTTAAACAATAATATTAAAGCTTTAGAAACCGTAGATGATGACGGAAGATATACAAAAAATATAATCAAATTTGAAGGTATTCATATTTTTAAAGCCAACCCTATTGTTATAGAAAATTTAAAAAACCAAAAAAAACTTCTTTCGAATGGAAAACTAACTCATACCTATCCTCATTCTTGGAGATCAAAAGCTCCTTTAGTTCATAGAGCTACGGCCCAATGGTTTATATCAATGGAAAGCCACGGTTTAAGAGCGAAATCACTTAAAGCAATTGATGAAACTATTTTTTATCCAAGTAAAGCCAAAGAAAGAATAAAAGCAATGATTGAAACTAGACCAGACTGGTGTGTTTCAAGACAAAGAGTTTGGGGAGTTCCTTTACCAATTTTTTTATCTAAGAAAAATGGCGAAGCATTAATTGATGATGAAGTTTTTGAAAATATTGCAAAAATTTTTGAAAAAGAAGGCTCTGATTGTTGGTTTTCAGATGATGCTCAGAAATTTTTAGGACAAAAATATAAATCTCAAGATTATGAAAAAATTAGTGATATTGTGGAAGTATGGTTTGATAGCGGTTCTACTCACTCTTATGTATTAGAAAAGAGAGAAGATTTAAAATGGCCTGCATCAATGTATTTAGAGGGATCTGATCAACATAGAGGATGGTTTCATTCTTCATTATTAGAGTCTTGCGGAACAAGAGGCAAAGCTCCTTTTGAGAGTATTTTATCCCATGGTTTCGTGGTTGATGGCAAAGGTCTTAAAATGTCAAAATCGACTGGAAATGTTATTTTACCAGAAGAAATATTGAAAAAATATGGTGCTGATATTTTAAGAATTTGGGTAGCATCCTCAAATTATGCAGAAGACTTAAGAATTGATTATTCAATTTTAGATCAGCACGCAGAGTCATATAGAAAATTAAGAAATACTTTTAGGTATTTGCTAGGAAATATCCAGGATGATTATATTGAGAAAAATTTTGAAGATTTAAATGTTGCAGAATTGCCTGATCTTGAAAGGTATATGTTACACAGAGTTTATTTAATTAACAAAAATTTTTTCAATTATTTTAATTCTTACAATTTTCACAATTTATACAAAGAACTTTTAAATTTTTGTACAGTTGAATTATCTGCTTTTTATTTTGATATTAGAAAAGATCTTCTTTATTGTGATCCGCTAGATTCAAAAAAAAGATCAGATTGTATATTGGTTTTAAATATAATACTTAATTGCTTATTAAAATGGTTTGCGCCAATACTATCTTTTACCACTGAAGAAATTTATAGATTGGTAAATAAAGAAGAGGAAAACAGCATTCATCTAAAAAACTTTACTGAAATACCGGAAAATTGGAAAAATGAAGAAATAAATTCAAATTGGGAAAAAATTAAGAAGATTAGAGATGAGGCAAATATTAGCATAGAATCTCAAAGAGCAAGCAAAACCATAGGCTCCAGTCTTGAAGCAAATATTCAAATTAAATTAAAAAAAAATTATTATAATATAGCAAAGAATAATGATTTTTCTGAAATTTGTATTACTTCCTCAGCCCTAGTTACCCAAGATGATAAAATGGAAGAAGATATTCAAGTAATATGTAAAAAAGCAGAAGGAACAAAATGCCCAGTGTGTTGGAAAATTAGCAAAACTAATTGTAAAAAACATGGCCACCTAACAAATTAATGATAAATGAAAAAAATAATTATTTATATTACGCTTGTATTATTAGTATTAGCCTTAGACAGAATAAGTAAAACAATAATTTTGAATATATTAGATGATGTTGGAAGAGTTGATATATATATAAATTCATTTTTTAGTTTATTTTTAGTTTGGAATAAAGGAATTGGATTTGGTTTGTTTTCTTTTGATCAAAATTATATTTATAATGGAATTACCTTATTTATATTAACAATAAATTTAATTATTATATATTTAATATATAAGGAAAAAGATCCAAAGACTTACTTTTTAGCCATAATATTAGGTGGTTCATGCGGAAATTTATTTGATCGATATTATTATAGTGCGGTTCCTGATTTTATAGATTTGAATTATAATGGTTATCACTGGTTTATCTTTAATGTTGCGGATATATTCATTACTTTAGGTATAATTTGTCTTATATTGGCTGAATTTTTAAATTATGAAAAACAAAATGATAAAAAATAAATTAACTGTTTCAGTAATAATTTTTTTTTCAATCTTATTATACTCTTGCCAAGCTACAAAAGACGCTCTTGAAGGAAAAAAAAGATCTGAGCAAAGTGATGAATTTTTAGTAGAAAAAAAAAATCCATTGGCAATGCCCCCTGATTTTGAAAAGCTTCCGGCTCCAGGAAATCAAAAAGTTTTACCTGAAACTTTTAGCGACAATAAAGAAGTTAAGGATCTTTTAAATATTGAAGATTGTGATACATCAGTAAATATTGAAGATTGTGGCACACCAGGTTCAAATGATAGTGATAATTCATCGGATATAGTAAGTACTATTATAAAAAAAATTCAATAATTAAATGTTTACTAAAAACATAAAATTTAAAAATTTTATAAGGAATAAAAATCCGAAAACTAATAAAATATTAAGAAATATCATTAAAGACAAAGCTTTGCTTGAAAAATACCCATTACTGAACTCGTTGACTAACAAATTTAAATATAGCTATCAAAAAAAAAATATTAAATCATTTAAAAGTTTTTCAAAAGTCAATTTAGTTGGAATGGGAGGATCTATACTTGGAGCGGAGGCAATTTATGATTTTCTAAAACACAAAGTAAAAAAAAAATTTTTTTTTTATAATAATTTACAATTTAAAAGCATGCCAAAAACTAATGAAAAAAATATTAATCTAATTATATCAAAATCAGGCAATACACTTGAAACTATATCTAATTTTAATTTGTTATTACAGGAGCAAAAAAAAAATAAAAATGTAATTTTATGTGAGAAAAAAAATAATTTTCTATCATTGTTAGCAAGAAAATTAAAAGCGGAAATATTTGAGCACAAGAATTATATAGGTGGAAGATATTCAGTATTGTCAGAGACAGGAATGTTGCCTGTAGAGTTAATGGGACTTAATGAAAAAAAATTTAAAAGATTTAATTATTTAATCAAAAATAAATATTTTATTAATACTTTAATTGAAAATGTAATTTCAATTATTGATCATATTAAACAAGGAAAAACAAATTCAGTTATATTAAATTACGATGAAAAATCAGATAATTTATTTAAATGGTATCAACAACTTGTAGCCGAAAGCCTAGGTAAAAATGGAAAAGGAATATTCCCAATAGTATCTTCGATGCCAAAAGATAATCACAGTTTGTTGCAATTGTATTTGGATGGACCAAAAAATAATTTTTATACATTTTTTAGTGTTAAAGAAAAAAATTCTCAAAAATTAAATAACTCAAATTTATTTGAAAAATATTCAATATTAAAAAATAAAAATATATATAAAATTTTAGATTCTCAAAAAAAAGCTACTGAAAATGTATTTAGAAGAAAAAAAATTCCTTTTAGGAGTATTGAAATTATTAATAGGAGCGAAGATACCCTAGGTGAACTATTCTGTTTTTTTATATTAGAGACGATTCTGTTAGGGCACTTGTTAAAAGTTAATCCTTTTAATCAGCCCGAGGTAGAGCTAATAAAAAATGAGACAAGAAAAATATTAATTTAGGAAATTTTTCCAAAAATAATTTTTGATAATCCATAATTTTTTTCTTTAGATATAATTAAATCTTTAGAAATATTTTCAGTAATTCTTTTTTTTCTATGTATTATAATTAATGTGTCTTTAGAAGTAATTTTCATTTTTTTAATTATTTCTATTAATTGATTTATTTTATTATCTTTAAAAGGCGGATCTAAAAATATTAAATCAAAGTTTTTTAAATTAAGTTGAGATTGAGAAATATTATAAGAGTCTTTTTCAATTATTTTTGAATATTTATTTAATTTTAATAAATCTAAGTTTTTTCTTAAGACTTTAATCGAGTTTGCATAATTTTCAAAAAAGATAACCTTTTCTGCTCCTCTAGATAAACATTCTATTCCAAATGAACCTGTACCAGAAAATAAATCTAGAACTTTTGCACTATTTAAATTAACAAATTCATTTTTTGAATGTTCAATTATGTTAAAAATTGACTCTCTTACTATATCTTTTAATGGTCTAGTTGATTTATCAGTTGGTGAAAGAATTTTCTTGCCCCTTAAATTTCCTCCAATAATTCTCATTTATCAATTACTTTATAACCTATGTCAGATCTGTAAAATCCATTTTTCCAATTTAATTTTTTTATTTGATCAATTACTTCATTTCTAGAATCTAAATAATTATCTGAAATAGAAACAAAGTTTAACACTCTTCCGCCCACCGCATGAATTGTATCATCTGATATTTTAGTTCCCGCATGATAGATAAAATTATTTTTATTTAGCTCTAAATTTTTTAAATTTGGTATTTCAATATTCTTCTTATAACTCTCTGGATAGCCCTTAGAACACAATACTATACATAGGCTTTTTTTTTCATGCCAATCAATGTTCTGCTCTTTAAGATTATTGTTACAACACGCTATTATTAAATCTAATAAATCTGTTTTTAATAGAGGTAAAATTGTCTGACATTCAGGGTCTCCCATTCTTACATTGTATTCAATCAAATAAGGTTCATCATCTTTTATCATGAGACCAGCATATAAAAATCCATTATATTTTTGCTCCATATCTTCAATTGCTTCTAAAGTTGGTTTTATAATTTTACTAATAATTTTTTTTTCCAAATCATGATTAATAAGTTTGGATGGAGAATAAGCTCCCATGCCGCCCGTATTTTTCCCTGTATCACCCTCTCCAACTCTTTTATGATCTTGAGCGGTATTAAAACTTTTATAACTTAATCCATCAGAAATAATAAAATAACTCATTTCGTCACCTTCCAAAAATTCTTCTACTAATATTTGATCTGCTTTACCAAATTTTCCATTAAATATTTCTGAAACAGCATTTTTTGAGCTTTCCATATCATTACATATGTAAACTCCTTTGCCGGCAGCTAAACCATCTGCCTTTATTACTAAAGGCATTTTTCTATTCTGTAAAAATTTAAAAGTATCTTCTTTGTTTTTAAAAATTCCAAAATTGGCAGTTGGAATACTATACTTTTCACAAATTTTCTTTGTAAAAATTTTTGAACCTTCAAGTCGGGAAACTTTTTGATTAGGTCCAAATACTTTAATATTTTTTTTGTTTAGATAGTCAACCATTCCATCAACCAACGGTTTCTCAGGACCAACTATAACTAAATCAATTTCTTTATCTTTAAGAAAATTATAAATTTCATTAAAACTATCTAATTTTAAATTTATATTTTTTGAAATTAAGCTAGTTCCTGCATTTCCTGGTATACAATAAAGTTTTCTAAGTTTTTTTGATTTTGAAATTTGCAATGCTATCGCATGTTCTCTACCACCACTTCCTAGAATTGCAATTTTCATATAATTATTTATATATCTTAAAAATGGAAAACAAGTTAGCTAAATTAAAGTATTTGCCAAACAACTTTGAAATTATAGAAAGCGGAGATCATGTTGTGTGTGCAATTTCAGGTAAAAAAATACTTATAGAAAATTTAACTTATTGGAATGTTGATGAACAAGAACCGTATTATTCTTATATTGAGGCTTCAATAAAAAAAGAAAAGTTAATAAAAAAATAAATTATTTTTTCCACCTATCATGTGTCCAAATCCACTGCTCTGGGTTTTTTAATATCATTTTTTCTAAAACTGTATTTAAAAACAAAGTTATATCTTCAGTAGTTTTTTTTGAGTTTACTTTTATAGGTTTAGAAATGTGCATTTTAAAGTAATATTTTTCTTTTCTTTCAATATAAATTGGAACAAGTTCACATTTGTATTTTTTTATCAGTTGAGCTGGAATGGTAGTGGTTGTAGCCAGATCACCAAAAAATTTTACTTTTGATCCTTCCCTAACTCTTTGATCAATCATTAAGGCTATTGACCATCCTTTTTTTAAATTTTTAATTATTTGTCTTGTACCTGTTCTTCCTTTTTTGATTTGATTTTTGCAAATATATTTTGTTCTAATTTTTTCCATAATTTTGTTAAGAAAAATGTTATTAAGAGGGCGATAAATAGCAGACAATTCAATTCCAGCCTTTTCAATTTGCATAGCCATTAATTCAAAATTATTAAAATGTCCTGATACAAAAACTACTCTTTTTTTTTCTTTTCTAATATTTTCTAAATGATTTTTGCCATCTATTTCAATAAAATTATTAAGTCCGCCATTTCTGAAACTTTTTAAATAAGGATACTCTGAAAAAATTCTTCCATAATTTCCCAAAACATTACCAGCTACCTGTTTATAATTTTGTTTAAGAGAAATATTAGATTTTTTTAGATTTTCTACTATTAATTTTTTTGATCTAAACATAGGACCAAAAAGTTTACCTATTATAAATCCTAAATTAGATGAGATTTTATATCCTAATAATTTAAAAAATATGAAAAAAATATAAACAAATATAAACTCAACTAAATAAATTAATTTTTTCATAATCTTTCAATTAAAAATTTTGAGAAATTTTTCATATTTTTAATGCTTAAATCTATTTTAAGGAATTTAACATTTTTTCTATTTTTTTTATTTAATCTTAAATAATCTTTTTCAGTAGTAATTATATTTAATTTTTTTCTTTTAGCTAATTTTTTTATACTAACAATATCTGTGTCGGAAAAATTATAATGATCTGGAAATATAAATTTTTCTTTAATTTTAAATTTATATTTTTTTAAAGTTCTTTCGAATTCTGATGGATTTCCCAATCCACAAAAGAATAAAAATTTTTTATTGAGATTAAATGATCTTAAATTTGTTGGAACATATTTTGCTTCAAATACTTTTACATTATTATTTAGTTTTTTTAAATATTTTGAAAATTTTTTATTACTTTTTTCACCATTTAAAAAAACGGCATCATAATTTTTTATTTCAGAAACATTTTCTCTTAAAGGTCCCGAAGGTATTAAAAAACTATTTCCAACTCCATCCGAACTATTAAAACAAGCAATAGCGATATTATAATTTAAATTTTTATCCTGAAGACCATCATCTAAAATTGCCACATCATATTTTTGTTTAGTAGCAATTTTAAGAGCATTATCTCTATGTTTTGTGCATATTAGATTCCCATAAGATTTTAAAATATTTTGCTCGTCTATTTGATCAGAATATTTTTTTTTAATAAATACTGTTTTATATTTTTTTTTTAAAATATTATTTATTTTAATTGATAAAGGTGTTTTACCAGTTCCGCCAACATACAGATTTCCAACACAAATAGATTTAATTTTAAAATTTCTTTTATTTGGAATTTTTTTAATAATATTTATTAAAAATGTTATTAAACTTAAAGGGTATAATAAAATTGAAATTAAATTTATATTATTCCAAAATAATGGTCTATTAACTTTCATTATAGATATTTATTTATTTCATTTAGGTTTTTTTTAAGGATATTATTACCTATCATATTTAATTTTTGATTCACTTTTAGGGGTTGCTTATATTTAATTTTTTTATTAACAATTTTTTTCATACTGAAAACACTATTTATTTTTGATGAAATTTTTAGTTTCGAAAGCATATTATAAACTTCTTTAAAATTTTGTATATTTGGACCGTGCAAAATGTAACTTCCCATCCTTGCAGGCTCTAGAGGGTTTTGTCCTCCATGAGGCACAAGCGACCCGCCTAGAAAAGTGATATTTGATAATCCATAAAATTTTGAAGTTTCGCCATAGGTATCAGCAATATATATGTCTGTGTTTTTAGAAATTTTTTGCTTTGAAGATCTAGTTATTATTTTTAAACCAATATTCTCAAGTTCATTAGCTATAGAGTTCGATCTGTTTGCATGTCTTGGAATTAAAATAGTTAATAAATTATTATATTTTAATTTCAATTCTTTATGTATTTTTCCTATAAATAATTCTTCATTATAATGAGTGCTTGCGGCACAGAAAATTAATCTATTTTTAAAAAGTTTTTTTGTATTTTTATCTAATAATTTTTTTGATTGACCAAAATATTTTAAATTTCCAACAATTTTAATTTTTTTTACACCCAATGTTTTTAAATATTTTGAGGTTTCGTTGTTCTGAGGCATTGCTAGAGATATTTTGCTAAAATTTTTTTTTGCAAAATATGGAAATTTCATCCATCTTTTAAAACTCTTTTTAGTAATTCTTCCATTTAATAAAATTATTGGAATGTTATTTATTTTTAAATTATTAAACATGTTTGGCCAAATTTCAGAGTCTATAAATAGAGCTATTTGCGGTTTCCAATATTTAATAAATTTTTTAGTTAAATAATTCGTATCAATTGGAAAGTAAATATGAGTTGTTTTTTTAAATTTATACTTTGAAAATATTAATGCAGAACTAGTTGTTGAAGATGTTAATATTATTTTTTTTATTTTTTTATTTTTTTCTAGTACATTAATAATTGGAATTACACTTAAAATTTCCCCTACGCTAGAACCATGTAGCCAGATTGTTTTTCTTATTTTAAATCTTTTTGAATATATACAAAATTTTTCTAAAAATCTTTTGGGGTCTTCTTTACCTACGATAATTCTTATAAAAAATATTATTGGAGAAAATATAATTAAAATTAATCCCAAAACTTCATAAATAAAAAACATTAATTATTTTTAATCTGTTTGTTATAAAAATTTTTATAAATATTTGAAGAATTTAGTAGTTGATCATGTTTTCCTTGAGCAACCACAGAACCTTTATCAAGAACATAGATTTTATCAGAATTTAAAATTGTCGATAATCTATGCGCTATGACAATTGTAGTTTTATTTGATGTTAATTTAGCGAGAGCTTTTTGAATTTTTTCCTCTGTATCAGAGTCCAATGATGATGTTGCCTCATCTAAAAGTATAATTTTGCTATCTTTGAGAAGTGCTCTTGCAATTGATAATCTTTGCTTTTCACCTCCTGATAACTTTACTCCATTTTCACCAATCATTGTATCGAATCCATTTTCTAACTTACTAATAAAGTCCGAGCACATCGCAAGTTCTGAAGCTTTTACAACTTCATCTCTTGAAGCAGTTGGTTTTGCATATTTTATGTTATTCAAGACAGTGTCATCAAAAAGCGTAGTATTTTGATCAACAATAGAAATTTCCTTCCTTAGTGAATCTAGATTTATGTTTTTAATATCTTCTTCATCAACCAATATATTTCCATTTATAGGATCATAAATTCTAGGTATTAAATTAAGCATTGTAGATTTGCCAGATCCACTATGACCAACTAATGCAGTCATTTTTTCACCATTAATTTCAATATTTATATTTTTTAAAACTTTATTTTCAGTGTTTGATAAATAGTTAAATGATATGTTTTTAAATTTAATTGAACCATTATTTAGCAAAAGTTTTTTCCCACTTTCGTTCTTAGATATTTTTACTTTCGTATCTATTATTGGTAGTATTCTTCTCCCTGCGGACAAGCCTTGGCCGATACCAATATTTATAGTGGCTAAAGACTTAACCGGTTGATAAGCCAGCATCATTGCAGCCAAAAATGAGAAAAAATTATTGATACTTAGCTGTCCAGTCATAATTAGTTTTCCAGAGTAAAATATTAATATTGCTATCATAATTCCGGTTAGAATTTCCATTATTGGTGTTGCTCTAATAAAAACAGTAAATATTTTAATTTGTTTTTCTTTTAATTTATTTACAAATTTTTCAGATCTTGCGGATTCAAAATTTTCCCTTTGAAAAATTTTAATAATTTTATGATTTTTAAATAAGTCAATTAGATATTTATTAAGATCTCCCGATCTCTCTTGAGCTTCAGTTGTAACTTTGGTAATTCTTTTTCCTAATTTTTTTGCAGTTATAGATGCTATTGGAATCATAATAATAGCAATGAGAGAAAGTCTCCAATTTTGAATAAACATCACTGTTAATAGACCAATTAGCGTTAAGCTATCTTTAAAAATATTTAATAATGAAGAACTCAGCATATGTGTAATTTGACTTACATCATAATTTAGATTTGAAACATACTTACCAGAATGTTTATTCTCGATTAATTCAGTATCCGCTTTAATGAAAGAAGATAACATATCTGTTTGAATTTTTTTTTTAACTTCTTCGGAAACAATGATCATTAGAACTTTTGCGAAGTATAATGAAATGCCTTTCGTTGCAAATGCAACAATTATAAAAAAAGGTATTACTAATATTAAAGTTTGGTCCTTGTTGATAAATATTTTTTCAATAGCAGGATCTAAAAGCCAGGCTGTTGCAGAAGTGCTTCCCGCAACTAAAATTGAAAAAAAAACGGCTAAAAAAATTTTATTTAAATATTTTCTTGTATAATCTTTGTATAATCTTTTTAAAATTTCAATATTGTTCATTTTATATAATTTTACCAATCAATAAATTTACAAAAATTATTAATCCTAAAAAATTGTTGCTTTTAAATTTAGCCAAGCAATTCAATGGATCATTTACATTTAATTTATATATTTGAGAAAAAATTAATTGAAGGATTGGAATAATTAAAAATAAGAAATAAAATAAATTAAATTTCATTAGCACACCAATTAAAATTAACGCGGCGATAAAAGTTAAATAACAAATTAAAATAAATTTCTTCGGATTGTTTTTAAATTTTATCGAAGTTGATTTAACTCCTATTATTTCATCATCCTTTATATCTTGATATCCGTATATAGTGTCGTAACCCAGTGTCCAAAATATGGCCCCTAAATAGAACATTATAGGAATTAGAGAAATATCATTTTTTATTGAAATCCAAGCTAAAACGAGACCATAGTTAAATGTAATGCCTAAAAATAGTTGAGGCCAATGCGTGAATCTTTTCATCAAAGGATATGTAAAGGCAAAGGGCATAGAGATCAAAGCCATCAAAATCGTAAATTTGTTAAAATTAATTAAAACTAGAAATGCAATAATACATAGGATGGCAGCATAAATAATTGCTAATCTTATTGAAATTTTGCCTGATGCGATGGGTCTATTTTTGGTTCTCTCAACTAGTTTGTCAAAATTTTTATCACATATGTCGTTAACTATACATCCTGCAGATCTCATTAAAACAGAACCTGAAATAAAAAGAAGTCCATAAAAAATAAAAACATCTAATGTTAAATCAAAATCATACGAAAGTGTAAGACCCCAAAGACAAGGCCAAAAAAGCAACATAAAACCGATTGGCTTATTTAGCCTAGTTAATTCGATTATTAATTTTATGTTTTGCATTATAATTTACTTGTAAATAACAAAGCCTAGATTCATAATCAAATTGATTCGTATGAATATAGATTACACTGTAACTGCATTAATGTTTCCGGCAATACCTTTGCTTATGAGTGTTTATGGCAACCGTTTTCATACGCTTAGCAATTTAATAAGAAAAATACATGATGAATATGTCTGGGAAAAACATATTCCACCAGAGTGGGAAAAACAGTTAATAGATTTAAATGGAAGAGTTAAGTGGTTAAAATATACACTTGGATGCGCAAGCTTTGGTTTTTTGTTTAATATGCTAACTGTTTTTGCTCTCTATCTAGATATGATTTTTGTAGCAAGAATTATTTTTGGATCATGTTGTTTATCAATGATAATTTCAGTGTTATTTTTTATTAGAGACATACATTTATCCACTGAAACTTTGAAATTACATTTGTCAGATATGAAAATTGACCTAGACTAAGGTACAATTATAGTCGGCCCAAGAATTTTTCTATTTTCTAAATCAATATGAGCCTGCTTAATATTGTCTAATTTATATTCTTTAAATATTTCTATCTTAACTTTTCCTGAACTTATTTTTTCAAATAGTACTTTTGCAGCTTCGTTTAGCTCTTCATTAGTTCCCAAATACTGTCCCATTGCAGGTCTAACAAAAAACAATCCTTTTGGTTGTAACATCTTAGGAACATCAATTGGATCTAGTGCCCCTGAAGCATTTCCAAAAGAAATCATCATTCCTCTAGTTCTTAAACATTCAAGAGATTTTTCAAATGTTGATTTTCCAACTCCATCATAAACTACAGGCACACCTTTGCCTTCAGTTATTTCCATAACTTTTTTTGCAAAGTCTTCTTTGTTATAATTAATTATTTCATCACAACCATTTTTTTTTGCTATCTCAACTTTTTCTTCACTGCCAACTGTTCCAATAACTTTACATCCTAAACTTTTAGCCCATTGGCAAAATATTTGTCCCACTCCACCTGCCGCCGCATGAAACAAAATAGTTTCATCACCAGAAACAGGATAAGTTTTATATAATAAATAATATGTTGTTAGCCCTTTAGTCATAACTGCCGCCGCTATATTTAAATCTATTTCTTGTGGAACTTTTACTAAGTTTTTTGTTTTATAAATTCTATGAGAGGAATAAGATCCCAAAGGAACTGCAGAATAAGCTACTTTATCTCCAACAGAAAAATTTGAAACATCTGGTCCAACTTCTTTAATAATACCAGAGGCTTCCATTCCAAGTCCGCTCGGCATCATTAAAGGATAAAGTCCAGATCTATGATATGTGTCTATATAATTTAAACCTATAGCCGCATGTTCAATTAAAACCTCATCCTTTATTGGTTTTCTTAAATTTATTTCTTCTAAATCTAATACTTCAGGACCACCATTTTTTTTAATTTTAACTGCTTTCATTTTACAAATGTACCATTATGATAATCTTGAACGGCTTGCAAGATTTCTGCTTTAGTATTCATTACAAAAGGACCGCCTCTTGAAATTTCTTCATTAATTGGTTTGCCTGAAATTAGTAAGAATTTTGCATTAGTTGAAGTTTTAACATTAAGTTTTTCACCTCTAGATAGCAATATCAGTGTACTATCTTTAACTTTGTCATGTTTTTTATCTCCTATTGTAATTTCCCCATCAATTAAATAGATAAATGAATTATGTGTTAAAGGTAAACTAAAATTAAAATCTTTATTTTTATTTAGTTCAACGTCGAAATAAACTGGCTCAACATAGTGATCTTTAATAGGTCCTTCTGCATTTTCAAATTTTCCTGAAATAACTTTTACTTTTTTATCATCATCTTTATGAACACTCATTTTATCTGAGTCAATATAGATATAATCAGGTTTGCTCATTTTTAGTTTAGCAGGCATATTAATCCAAAGCTGAAACCCATGAAGTCTTCCTTCGGACATTGCAGGCATTTCGGAGTGAATTATTCCACTTCCTGTTTTCATCCATTGAACATCACCTGAAGACATTCTGCCTTTAGCACCAGTACTATCTTCATGTTCAAACTCACCTTGGAGCATATATGTTACTGTTTCAATTCCTCTGTGAGGGTGCGGAGGGAAGCCTCCAATATAATCATCTTTATTTTCAGAACCAAATTCATCTAACATTAAAAAAGGATCAAAATAATTTGGCTCAACGCCAATACTTCTTTTTAATTTTACTCCAGCGCCATCTGAAGCTGGCATAGGGTCAATAATTTTATTTACTTCAATACTTTTCACAATAGACGATGTAATAATTTGTTAAATTAAATCAAGTAGTTCCACAAGATCTTTAACTTGGTTTTGTGGTTTGTAATCAAGGTTATCAAAAATATTATTATTTCGATTTACCCAAACAGCGTTATATCCGTAGTTTCCTCCACCGGAAACATCCCAAGTATTTGCACTTAAAAATACAATCTCATCTTTTTGTATTTGGTATTTTTTAATTGGAATATCGTAGACCTTTGAGCTTGGTTTATAGATTCCAACCTCTTCAATTGAAAAAATGTCATCAAAAATACTGTCTAAATTATTGCTTTTAACCAATTCATTAAGCAGGGTAGGCGTGCCATTTGAAAGAATAGCAAGTTTATAATTTTTTTCTTTAAGATTATTTAAAACTTCTTTTACCTCTGGGAATGTAGATAAAATTTTGTATAAATTTAAGAGTTCATCTCTCATTAAACTGTCAATATTAAAAACTTTCATTGATTTATCTAAACTATCCTCGGTAACTTGCCAAAAATCTTTGTGTTTATCCATTAAACTTCTAAGCCAAGAATATTCTAATTGAGTAGTTCTCCAATAATTTGCAAATTCCTCCCACTTATCACCAATTTTATCTTTACATTTTTCAGCAGCAGAGTTGACATCAAATAATGTGCCATAAGCATCGAAAATTATTGCTTTAACATTTTTCATAAATTAATTTGTAAAAATATGAGCAATATTAGATTATTTTTTCCAGAAAGTTTATCACTTAATTTTGAATCCAAGCTTGATAAGTCACAATCTCATTATCTTACAAAAGTTATGAGAATTAAAATTGGTGAAAGTTTTTCATTGTTTAACAAAAATGGAGAATGGTCAGCAAAAATTAATCAAATATCCAAAGACATAGTAGAATTTAGTGTAATTGAAAAGCTTAGACAAAAAGAGAATACAAAAGAGATTTGGTTAGCTTTTTCACCAATTAAATCAAATTATTTTAATTTTATGATACAAAAAGCCACAGAGCTTGGCGTAACTAAATTTATTCCAATAATATTTGATCGAACAATTGTTAGAAAAATAAATAAAGAAAGATTAGAAAAGATTATTATTGAAGCAACAGAACAGTCTAATCGAATTAATGTTCCTATATTAGAAAAACCACAAAATTTAAAAAAATTTTTGACCAATAATTCAAGAAAAATAGATTTAATTTTTACAGACTTAAATACTTCGCAAAAAAAATTAGAAATTAACAAACAGGCTAACAAACCATTATGTGCAATTATTGGACCAGAAGGAGATTTTTCTGAAAAGGAAAGAAAAAAAATTTTAAATTTTGAAGGAGTTAATCCAATTAAAATTAATGAAAATATCCTAAGAGCAGAAACAGCAACAATCTCTGTAATTTCAATAATAAATTATATTCTTAATTTATAAATATTTCTTAAGTATTTTTACGGAATTTTTAATATCATCGCGATGAGAAATCATTGTAACGTATTTTCCATCTTTCAAAATTATAACAGGTGAACTATGGTCTATATTGTATTCTCCATTTTCTAAAAATATTTTTTTACTCATAACTCCCCATGATTGATAAAGTAGAAATATTTTTTCTGGTTCTCCGGTAATGCCAACAAAATTATTATCAAAATTGCTTAAATAATTTTTTACAACTTTCGGAGTATCTCTTTCTGGATCAACACTTATAAAAAAAAATTTTATATTTCTTTTCTTGTTTTTTAATTTATCTAAAACGATATCCATTTTATTTAATGTCATTGGACAAACATCCGGACAATTTGTAAATCCAAAGAAAATTGCTGTTAGAGGACCATTAAAAGATTCTTGAGTAATAGTGTTATTGTTCATATCTTTAAGAGAAAAATCAGAACCTTTAAATGATGCAATAGACTCATCCTTTTTATCTTGCATTGATAAAAAAATCGGCAGCATTATAAATAAAAAAATTACAAGACATCCGCCTATAATACTAATTGAAGTTTTTAATTTCATTATTGTAATATTGTTTATACTGACTATATAAACATTATGTCACTCTTAAAGAAATTATTTGGCACACTAGCCCAAAAACCTTGGGAAGAAAATCAAGCCGCAATTGATAATACTCATTCTGGTCGTACATTTAATCTTTCAAACCAAATGTCAGCGGTAATTATAATTTTTGGTGTTAGTACAGCTATATTTAGTTTGATATTTACAGGATATCTTTATTCTATTCCGCCTGAGCAAGACACAACATTTATTTTAAAAACTTATTTACTATGGATTAATACTTTAGTTTTAATCTTTGTTACTTTTTTCTTTAATAAAATAAGTAGTGATCTTAAAAAAAACTTAACTGATAAAATTAAAAAAAATTTAATTTATGTAGGTGGCTTAAGCTACCTATTTTTATTCTTACAATTAATATTGTGGTATCAACTTATGAAAAGCGGAAACTTTGTAGATACAAATACTTACTTTTCATCTTTTTATATCTTTACCGCATTACATGGAATTCATCTTCTTGGTGGTTTATTTTTTTGGGGAAAAGTTAGCTCAAGAATATTTAAATTAAATGAAAAAGATTATGTAAATGAAGAAAAAAATATAAATGCATTGTCATTGTATTGGTTATTTTTGTTTATTGTTTGGATAGTTTTCTTTGCAATAATGTTTATTTATAATGATGCAGTAATTGCATGGTGCAAATCTTTGATTGCCTAAACTAATTATAAAAATAAAACTAAAATAGTTCCAACTGTAGCAATAATTATTAAAAGTATATTTACTGACTTTAAATATTTCTTTGTCTCAGGTTTAATCTTATCTTTTGAAAAAGCTCCGGCCCCCAAAGATATGACAATATAAAAAAGTAAAACTAAAACGAGTATTGAGATCAAGATTCCTAATTTACCGAACATAATATCCTTGAATATACTAGTATATTTAAGATAATTTTATGACATTTTGTCATAGGTATTTATGTGATTATTATTCTATATAAGCAGCTATGCATCCGGGTATTATATTTTTTTTAGTCGTCCTTGTTTCAATATTATTCCATATTTTCACTCCATGGTATTGGACTGATATCGCTTCAAATTGGAAAGGAATGGACGACACAATTACTCTAACATTCTGGGTTGGGGGAATAGTTTTTATAGCAGTGTGTCTTTTCATGATTTATTGTATTTTTAAATTTTCTTATAAAGAAGATCGTAAAGCAGAGTATAAACCTGAAGATAAAAAATTAGAAAAAATACTTACAATTGCAACAACATTAGGAGTGGTGGCACTGTTAGCACCAGGACTTATGATTTGGAATCAATTCGTTAACGTTCCAAAAAATGCACTTGAGATTGATGTGATGGCTTGGCAATGGGGATGGCAATATAGATTACCAGGAGAAGATGGAAAACTGGGAACTACCCAAGTAACAAATATAAATGATGATAATCCGTTTGGAATTAATTTAGACGATCCTTATGGAAAAGACGATATATTGATACAAACCGATGTAATAAATTTAGAAAATAATAAACCTGTTAAAATATTATTAAGATCAGTTGATGTACTTCACAACTGGTATGTTCCACAATTCAGAGCAAAAATGGATGCAGTTCCGGGAATTGTAACTTATTATTGGTTTGAACCTAATAAAACAGGAGAGTACGAGGTTTTGTGCGCTGAGTATTGTGGTGTTGGTCATTATGCTATGAGAGGTGGAGTTTTAGTGCAAGATAATCAAGATTATGAAAATTGGCTTCAAGAACAAGAAACATTTTCTGACTTAATGGCAAAACAAAAAGTTTTAGAAATTGGTGAAACAAAATTAGCAAAAAAATAAATTAAATGATAATAAAATATATATAATAAAGAAAAAAATGTCAGAGAACTTTAACGATAACAAAACAATACAGGCACAATCTTCGGAAACTGTTTCTGGAGGAGGTTCAGGAGTAACACCTGATATTGACTATGTAAGACCTTCTGAAGTACCAGAGCAGGATTTATATCATGGACATAGTTTTATTACCAAATGGGTTTTTTGCCAGGATGCAAAAGTTATTGGAATTCAATATTTTCTTCTAGCAACATTTACAGGAATAATTGGCCTTATTCTTTCTTGGTTAATGCGTTTACAATTGGGATTTCCAGAACTTGCAGGTTTTATGACTGCAGAACACTATTATCAGTTTGTTACTATGCATGGAATGATAATGGTAGTATATTTTTTAACAGCACTCTTTCTAGGAGGCTTTGGTAATTTTTTAATTCCATTAATGGTTGGAGCTAGAGATATGGTTTTTCCTTACCTTAACATGATAAGTTTTTGGATGTTTTTTATAGCTGTTATGGTTTTAATGGCTAGCTTTTTTGTTCCAGGGGGACCAACAGGAGCTGGATGGACGCTTTATCCTCCTCAAGCAATTTTAGAAGGAACACCAGGATCTGGTATGGGAATAATATTAATGCTTGTATCTTTGGTTTTGTTTGTAGCTGGATTTACTATGGGTGGACTAAATTATTTAATTACAGTTTTACAAGCTCGTACTAGAGGAATGACATTGATGAGACTACCCTTAACAGTTTGGGGCATTTTTACAGCAACTATTTTAGCAATGTTAGCCTTTCCAGCACTATTAGTAGGTGGACTAATGGTAGTTTTAGACAAAATACTTGGAACAAGTTTTTTTATGCCAACAATGTTAAAAGCTGGTGAAATTTTGGAATATGGCGGAGGAAGCCCTATTCTTTTTCAACATTTATTCTGGTTCTTTGGACACCCAGAAGTCTATATTGTTGCTTTACCAGCATTTGGAATAGTTTCAGATTTAATTTCTGTTCATGCAAGAAAAAACATATTTGGTTACAGAATGATGGTTTGGGCAATCATTGGTATAGGTGGTCTAAGTTTTTTTGTATGGGCACACCACATGTATGTTAGCGGAATGAATCCTTGGTTTGGATTTTTCTTTGCATCCACAACACTCATCATAGCGGTTCCTACAGCAATGAAAGTTTATAATTGGATCTTAACTCTTTGGAGAGGAAACATTAGACTTAATGTTGTGATGTTATGGTGTCTTGGTTTTATAGTCACTTTTGTAAATGGTGGTATTACGGGAATTTTCTTAGGAAATGTTACTGTAGATGTTC
>CAJWPG010000014.1 GCA_913045275.1 uncultured Pelagibacteraceae bacterium | reverse complement strand
CAATGTCCATATCTTTTGTAATACTGCAGTCTAAAGTCATTGTTGCAGCAGCACTTTCCATATCAATTTCTCCGTCGTAGGTCGCTTCTCCTTTTGTGATAATATTTGTTCCCGTTGTGCCACTTCCATCAATCCATATAGAGTTATCTAAACCTTTTATAGTTCCAGAATTTGTAATCGTCACATCATTATAAACCCCATGTCCATCACCAATTCTTATGCCATCAGCGGCAGAGCCTAATGCCTCAATTGTTCCTGAGTTAGTAACAGTTGCACCACTACCATGATCGGCTTCAGTAGCTTCTTGCTCAAAAGCTATAGCGATACCAGTGCTACTATCTGCTGAAGGACTAATTGTTCCAGTGTTTATTATAGTTGGACTGTAAGCACTTTCAGCAAAAATTGCTACTTGACCGCCTGATGAAATTGTTCCTGAATTTGTTAGAGTTACACCAGTTGCATTTCTCATATCTACAGTTCTAGTGCTATTAGTGGTAGTGAGAGTTCCAGAATTTGTAATAGTGTTTGTGCCAGTGACATCTCTTAAAGATAAAGCTATGGTATTAGCACTTATCTCTCCAGAATTTGTAAATGTTAGGTCTGAGCATCCCATACAGAATACTCCATAACTACCAGCTGCTGAAATCGTCCCAGAATTATTCACAGAAATAGTTGACACATTTTCTAAATCCATAGCCAAGGCATTAGTTGTCGAAACAGTGCCAGCATTATCTATTGTAACATCTGATGCTTCTGACAAATCAACGCCATAAGAACCACCTTCGCTTTGTATAGTTGCTCCATTATAATTATAAAGTTCAAAATCTTCCGCGTGCATAAATCTAATTGCAACGGTATTAGTGGCATTAATCTTACCGCCATCATAGTTATATATTTTAGTTTTCTTTGAAGTATGTGAGCTAGCTTGTCCCCCGTATACAGTATTATCATAAGAATCTATGGTTCCATAGTTATACAAAGTTAAACCTTCTCCAGAAGATGTTGTTGAACCATTTACACAAGTGTCACAATTTCCCATTTTAGTTCCACCAATTGCAATATCGGATGCACTACTATCAGGTGTGGCTTTAATTATACCTCCGGCTTCATTGGTAATAGTTACTTTTTCAGCTTCTATAAGTTTAATACCATAATCTCGTGCTGCCAGTATAGTGCCGCTATTGGTTACTGTTAAGTTTAATGATGATTGACCTTTAATTGCACTGTTTCCATCATTTGAATCTGTATCTGTTGTTTCTATAGTTCCAGAATTATTAATTGTTACTCCATCTAATTGCTGTGAAAGGACTGCATTTTGATTATTATAAGATATTGAGCCCGTTACAGTTAACGTATCATTATCAGAACAACTTAATTGTTCAGTTAATGCTGCTGTCACCGTTGTATTGCAATCCCCAGCATATAAATAACTGTGGAAAAATAAGCTAAAAATTATGGTAATGATAAATCTTATTGCAAGCATAACTGGATATTTAATTTTCATAAATAAAATAGACTATCTATTTTTTTTTCAAATATTAAATAAATTAAAGTTCCTATAATAATATAAGGACCAAAAGGAATTTGAGATGATAATTTTTTTGATTTTTTTATCAAATCAGGAATGGCACTTATCAAAGCGATGGCAGATGATATAAAAATTACAAATGGTATTGCCTTTAAACCAAACCATAATCCTATTACGCCAAAAAGTTTTGCATCCCCTAGTCCCATGCCTTCTTTTTTTTTAATTTGTTTATAAAAAAATATTATTGACCAAATAATTCCATAACCAAATATTCCACCTATTAATGAATTTACATAATTTGGAAAAATCGGGTTTAAATTAGGATCAAAGGATTTAACAAATCCTAATGCCATCATTGGAAATGTAATTATATTTGGAATTATAAAATGTTTTAGGTCTATAAAAAATATGATGATAAACGATAAACTTAAAATAAATAATAGAAGAGTTGTTAATGAAATACCGAATAATAAATAAATTAAAGCAAATGAAATAATGTTTAATAATTCAACAACAACATATTGAAAAGAAATAGATTTTTTACATTTCCTGCATTTACCGTTTAATATCAGATAAGAAATGATGGGAATATTATCATACCAAACAATTTTTTTTTTACATTTTGGACAATTAGATCTACCTGAAACAACATCTTTGTTTTTGGGAATACGTACAATACAAACATTTGCAAAACTGCCCCAAAGCGCCCCTAAAATTATGACAAAAACTAATTCCACTTTGATATTTTAGATTATAATTTGAAATTTGATGTTACTTGAAAAATACCATCAATTAAGAGCTGAACCATAACTACCGCATCATGTATATGGATATATAAGTTAGGGCTGCTAAATATTAACTCCATAGTTGTAAAATGTATCAAAATGGGCTTAAAATGCTAGTTAAATAAATGTTTCTATTTAAACCAAAAAAACCAGAAGAGCCGATAAAAGAAGAGGCATCAAAGGCAAATATTGATCTTGGCATAATCATGAAAATGAACCAAGAGTTTGCGTCCTCATTAGACTTAAATGATACTTTAAATACTGCTCTTAAAGTTATTATTGAAAGAATTAATGCACAAGCTGCGAATATTTTTTTAATAAACGAAAAAAAAAAAAAATTTGAATGTATTGCGTCTCTTCATCAAGATTATTTAGATGAATTTGAATTAGATTTAAAAGATGGAGTAATGGGTAAAGCTATTGAACAAAAAAAATGTATCAGGGTTGGTGATGTTAGAAAAGATGTAAGAGAAATTGCTGAATTTTATTTTGACTTAGATAATAAAACTAATTTTACAACATTTTCAGTTTTATGTTCTCCGTTGATTGCAGCCAATGAATGTATAGGGGTTATTCATTGTCTAAACAAAAAAATAGGCAATAAACTTTTTGAAGAAGAAGATCGTCAATTGTTAGAAACATTATCAGCACCTGCTGCTTTTGCTATTCGAAATGCTAAAATGGCAAAAGAGATGGTTGAAAAAAATAAAATTCAAAAAGAAGTAGAAATAGTTGGTGAAATTCAAAAATCTCTATTATCACAAAATAAGAAAGAACCCTTCCCTATTGCGGGCATAAATATTCCAGCAAAAGTTGTATCGGGCGACTTTTATAATTTTTCAGATTTAGGTGATGGTAGATACGGGTTTGGTGTTGCTGATGTATCTGGAAAAGGAATTAAATCTTCTTTACTTATGTCAAAAGCTTCTAGTTTATACCGATGTTTAAGTAAAACTAATTTTTCAGCTGCTGAATTATTAATACAATTAAATAATGAAATCTGCGAAACAATTTCAAGAGGTATGTTTGTAACTATGCTTATTGGAATTTACGATAGTAACAAAAAAGAACTTTTATTATCCAGTGCTGGGCACGAACCACCAATTATTTATTCTAAAGATGGTTCTTTTAGTAATTATAGTGAAGCCGGTCCTCCTCTTGGAATTATGCCAAAAACAAAATACGAAGAACATAAAATTCCATTTGATAATAGTTCAATGTATATTTTTACAGATGGTATTACAGAAATTAAAAATCCAAGTGGTGAAATGTTAGGTTCTGAAGGTTTTCAAAATTATATCAAAAAGTATCAAGCTACTCCAAATAATGACAGATTAAAAACAATGATTGATGATATTTTGAATGCAGGGCACATTCAAAAAGACGATTTAACAATTGTTGTAATCGATAGTAAATAAATTACACAACCATATAATTAAACAAGTCTTTTAAACAATATCTTAATAATAACTGATTTTTTTCAAAATTATTGCTTAATTTTTTAAATGCTGCAGGACTTTCTTTTGCAGTAATTACTGTAAATAAATTTTGCTTATTCTTTAAAAGAAACTTATCTTTGCTTAATTCTTTTAACTTACGAATAACGCTTGCTCTTGGGACGCCGGTTAATTCTGAAATAGTAGTTGGGTTTAATCCTTGCGCTCTATATTTAGTATAATTTGTTAATAATTTTATATAATTGTCTGGTTCTAATAGATTACTACTGGCATTTTGTGGGGCATTTTTTAAGTTATAAGACTGGTTTACTACACAAGAGCCAAAAATAAAAAAATTAGCTATTGATCCAAAACTCTTTTTTACTCCAAATAAATATTTCAATTGAAAATTCAAAAAAGTATGCCAATAGCGAGTATAATTTTTCTTAATTAATTCTAAAAAATATTGATCATTGTAAGAAGGTAAACCATAGATTTTCTTTAACTTCAGTGAAATGCAAGTTATTAATTTCGATAATTCTTTAATATTATTAATTGGTTTTTGAGATTTAAATGGATTTATAATTAAAATTTGTTTTTTATTTCTTATTATAACTCTACTTTTATTTAATTCATTTATCTTTCTTCTTACCGTTTCCTTTGACATTGATAGATCTTTAACTATTTCTATAATACTTATTTTTTCAATCTCAAATGATTCAGATTTATAAAAATTTTCAAAAGATAAATTGTAGAAATGTTCTTTATAAGTTTTTAAAGTGTTGTTAATTAAATAAACTAAAATTAGATATTTATCAAAATCTTTAAATGCACCGTAAGCATTGTGCAGCCAAGTAAATTCTAATTGAAAAAAATGTTCCGCAAAGTGTTTTATATCATCATTGCAACATTTAGTAATTTGTTCAATAGATATTTGATTTGAAATATTTGGTTTTTGTATTTTCATAATTTATTTATCTAGTATTTTTTTTACATAAGTAAAATAAACAAGCAGAAATATATATTGCAGAAGAGCATAAGCGGCAATTGGCATAACATATTTAATATCATCAAAAATTAAAGCACCGATAACAAATCCCATAGCTCCATTTTGCAAAACAGTTTCAACAGTTATAGTAATTTGATCGGCTTTATTTAGTTTAAATAACTTTGCTAAAAAAGTTGCCATAAAAAAACCTAATACAAAAATTAATACGGTTTTTATGCCAGCAAATCTTAAATATTCTGGAATTTCTTCTAAATCTTGGAATATGGCTATCCCTATTATTAAAATAAAAAGTATAGTTGAAATTTTATCAAATATTGGATCAATTTTTTTTGCAATATTTTCAAACACTGTATTAAAAATTACTCCAATAATAACAGGAAGTGTAACAATAATAAAAATTTGCAATGATGCCCCTACAAGTTTCTCGTTAAATATTTCTGTTGAGAAATCTTCAAAGACAAATAATAAATAAATTTTTAATATGAAAGGTATGGTAATAAAAGCTAACAATGAAGCAACAGCAGTTAAAGTAATAGAAAGAGGTACATTACCGTCCAATTTTTTGGTTATATAATTAGAAGTAACAGCGCTCGGCAGACAGGTAATCAATACAATTCCAATTTTTACCTCTGGTGGAAATGGTATGGTTAATGCAAGTGTAAAGCCAATTAAGGGTAAACCGATCACTTGAGATACAAGGCCAACATAAAAACTTAAAGGATTTTTAACTATTGCCACAAAAGCTGAAGGTTTTATCGATAGTGCTATGGAAAACATAATAAAAAACATTGCGGCTGGACCAACTAATTTGACAAATTCCATAATAAAAAAGATATAATTTTATTAGTTTGATTTCTAGTACTTTGAAATTTGATCTTGACTATAAATTCTACAACTCATCACAATACTAAGCCCCAACATAATTGATAACATTGAAGATCCGCCATAAGACATAATGGGTAATGGTGCTCCAACAATTGGCAATAGGCCTAAAACCATTGAAATATTTACAAATACATACAGAAAAATCGCTGAAGCAAAGCCAAAACAATACAATTTAGCGAAAAAACTTCTCACAATAAATCCAGTGCTTATTACTCGATAAATTAATAAAATATACAAAAGTAATAATATTATAGAACCCAAGAAACCAAATTCTTCTGAAAAAAGAGTAAATATAAAATCTGTATGTTTTTCTGGTAAAAATTCTAAATAACTTTGTGTACCTTTTAAATATCCTTTTCCAAAAAAGCCTCCTGAACCAATAGCAATTTTGGATTGAATAATTTGATAACCGGCTCCTAGTGGATCTCTATCTGGATTAAAAAAAGTTAATATTCTAGATTTTTGATACGGTTTTAATATTGAGACCACAAAAGGAAAAGATACCAAAAGTAATAAACCAGAGTAGACAAAATATTTTATATTAAGACCGGCTAGCCATATGACAACTATGCCGCTTCCTGCAATTAAAATTGATGTCCCTAAATCTGGCTGGGCTATAACTAAATAACAAGGGATAATTATTAATGTAATTGGTATTAATAAAAATCTGTAACTTTGAATATCTGCACTTTGAATTTTATGATAGTATCTTGCAAAACATACTATTATTGCAATTTTCATTAATTCTGAGGGCTGTAGATTTAAAAAATATAAATTAATCCACCTCTTTGAACCTGAGGCAGTTATTCCAAATAGCAAAACTATTATTAATAAAAATAAACATATAAAATAAAATATATATGCATTTCGATACCAAAAAGTTATTTTTATAAAAGATAAAAATAAAAACATTACAAAAAATGCGACTAATCTTATTAAGTGGTTTTTTGTATAGTAAGAAAATTCACCACCTTCTGTTGAATGGATTGCAAAAACGCTGACTGCACCAATCATAATTACTATAAAGATTAAAAAATAATCAATCGCTAACAGTTTATCAAAAAAAGAATATTTGGATGTATAAAGTCTTTCGGTTAACATTATGCTAAAGTTAGATTTGCTTTTCTCGTCTGTTCTCTTATTCCATGACGGTCTATAATTTTTTTTATTAGTTTGTTTGCAAGTGGTGCTGCCGCTCTACTTCCTGATCCTCCATGTTCAATTAATACGCTGATTGAGTACCTGGGATCCTTATAGGGTGCAAAAGCAATATACAATGCGTGGTCTCTGTTTTTATATTCAATTTGAGATTGTTTTAGATCTAATTTTCTTTCAACTTCGGTAATTCTTTTAACTTGCGAAGTTCCTGTTTTTCCAGCAAACTGATATTTTGGATCTTCATATCTTGATTTATAGGATGTTCCATATTGTTCATTAGTTGACCCGAACATCGCATCTTTAACAAAATTTATATTTTGAGAATTTTTGTAAAGTCTTTCGTAAAGCTGGTATTCTCTTTCTTCTAAATAATTCTCTTTAGTGTTAGAGCTGCCAAGTAAACTGTCATTCGTAAATTGTTTTGCTATTTCTAATTTAGTATTTTCAATATTAATGTTTTCGTCATATAGAATGTGTGGTTTAATTTTATATCCACCATTAGCTATTTGAGCTGTCATTAAACAAAGCTGCAACGGTGTTGTTTGAATATATCCTTGTCCAATACCATTGATTACTGTTTCTCCAAGATACCAAGATTTTCCCATGGCATTTTTTTTCCATTGTGTATTTGGAACTACTCCTTTTTTTTCATCAAAATATATATCTTTAAGAATATTTGAACCTAGTCCATATCTTTTTGCAATTATTGAAAGCTTATCTACCCCTAAAAGTCTTGCCGTTTCATAAAAGTAAGTGTCACAGGACTGTTTGATCGCATTTCTAAGTCTCATATAACCATGGCCATGTTTTTTCCAACAATGATATTTTACCCCATACAATTCATATGGATGTTTATGACCTTTACACTCTATAGCTCTTTCAGGATCAATCGTTCCAAACTCTAATGCAGCAAGTGCTACTAGAGGTTTTAAAGTTGATCCTGGCGAATACAAACCTGCTATTGATTTGTTAACCAATGGTTTTAATGGATTGTCTCTTATTTCATTCCAATCTTTATGATTTATACCGTGTGTAAATTTATTTGGATCATAAGTTGGTGAAGAGGCCATGGCAATAATTTCTCCTGTGTAAATGTCCATTGCACAGATAGAGCCCGCTTGACCTTTTAATAATTCTTGTGCGAATTTTTGCACTTCAAGATCAATTGTCGTTTTAATCTCGCTTCCTTGTGATTCTTTTATATGTTCTAATTGGCTTATTCTTTTTCCAGAAGAATTGACCTCATATCTTTTAATTCCATATTTACCAATTAATAATTTTTCATTTGAATATTCAATCCCAGATTTTCCAACTTTTAAACCTGGAACAAGATTTTCTCTAATCGCCTCCATTCTTTCAATGTCTTTTATACTTGCTTGACCAACATATCCAACTATATGAACTAAATTATTTGCATACGGATAATATCTTGAAGAAGACACCACTGGTTTTACTCCTTCTAATTCGTGTAAATACAAATTTAATTTTGAAAATTCACTCCAATCAAGATTATCTGAAGCTACCAACGTATCCCAGGGTTTTAGTTTTTCTTTTGTTTTATAAATTTTCCTTATTTCGTTATTACTAAGATTAATAATATTTTTTAGTCTAAATATAATTTGGTCAAAATTTTGTATTTCATCTAGTGATAAATGAACTTGAAAAACACGATCGTTATCAGCTAAAATTTTATTATAAAAATCAGTAATCAAACCTCTTTGGGGTGGAGTTTTCCATTCTCTTATTCTATTTTTATCAGATAAAATTTCATACTTTTCTCTATCTGAAATTTGTAAACTGTATAAACGAGAAGTTATTCCAGCAAATAATAAGAGTTTTGCCGCAGTTAAAATAAAAAGTCTTCTTGAAATAACCCTTCCTTTTTGAACACTGCTAGCTCTATTGTGCATTTTCTTCTCTTAAATCAATTATAGTAATTTGATAAAATATTTTTGATAATGCTGGATAAATTAAAAATGTAATAAATGAACTAAACATTAAAGTTCCATATTTTATTGGGTAGTCAAATACTAATGTTAAAATCGTATAATTCACAGAACTAACAATCATGATTGCAATTAAAAAGAAAATCCAATCGTATAATAAATTTGGCATTAATGTTCTGGCTCTTATAAATGATGCAATAGCACACAAAAATAAATAATTTATTGAAGATATGCCTATTGGAAAATTTTGAACAACATCATTAATTATTCCAACCAAAAATATTAAGCCGTATCCTAGTCTTTCAGGCTTTTTTAAAACCCAGTAAAAAATTACCGCATAAATAAAATTAAAAGAAAAGCTATTTTCAAACAAAAAAAAAGTAAGATCAAAGCCCGTAAATGCTAGGAAAAATATGAATAATAATGGAAAAGCATGAATAAAATTTTTATATATTTTTCTTAAATTGCTCTGTGCCATTGTTATTTATTTACGCTTACATATTTTAATTGGTTAAAATCTACAAAAAATTCTACAAATAAATTTTCATCTTTTTCAATAATTTTTCCAACAGGAATGGCTTGCGGTATAATACCATCTATTCCAGAAGTATATACTATATCGCCTTCTTTAATTTTTTTTAGTTTGGGTAAATATTCAAGTCCAGCATAATTATTATTACCTTGACCAGACAGGATTGCGTTTGCTCCTGATGGTTCTATAATTACAGGAATTTTACTATTTAGATCATTTGCAAGAAGTATTCTTGAAGTTAAAAAATTAACATTAATTATTTTACCAACAAAATAAGATTTTTCTTTTACGGCAGTACCCAGTTTTATACCGTGTTTAAAACCTTTATTAATAATAATTGACTTTAAATATGGACTTTGTTGATCAAGCAAAACTTTTGATAACAAAGATTCTTTAGAATAAATATTTTTTTCGTCTATTAATTTTTTTAATCTATTGTTTTCTGATTTATAGAATTTATTTTCATTTTTTAAACTATCTAAATTATAATTTTTATTTTTTAATTCTGTATATTTTTCATACATCTGTAGATGGTCTTTAAAATTATAATAATTTTTTTTTATATAGACAAAAGGTTCAGATATAAAAAATGAACCTTTAAAAATCAAATCTTTTGCAATTGATCTAAATGTATCAACGGGCCCTGATTTAAAATATTCTAAAGATAAAACTAAAGTTGAAATAATTAATAAAGTAAATAAAGAAAATTTTTGACGTGTTCCTTTTTTTAAAAAAGCTGAACGAATAGCAATTACAAAATCATCTCTACCCGTTTCTGTCGCCATAGTATTTTAATACTCAGATAATACTTCGGAAAATATTTCTTGGTTCTCTATTGCCTTTCCAGTTCCAATGGCCACACTTGATAGTGGATCGTCTGCAATATTAACTGGTAATCCTGTTTCTTTTGAAAATCTTTTATCAATATTTTTTAATAATGATCCACCACCTGTCATTGTTAAACCCATATCAACTAAGTCAGCTGACAATTCTGGTGGAGTATTTTCTAATGCCTTTTTAATGCCAGATACAATTTCTTTTAAAATAGGATTTAAAGCTTCCGCAGAATCTTCTTCTGAAATGTTTACTTCTTTTGGAGTTCCAGATCTAATATCTCTGCCTTTAACAGCATAAGTATTATTATTTGATGGTATTGCCGTTCCAATATCTTTTTTAATTTTTTCAGAAGTACTGTCTCCAATCATTAAGTTGTATTCTTCTCTCATATAATCTTTTAAAGCATTATCCATTGCATCGCCTGCGACCCTTAAAGATTCTGAGTAAACCACTCCACCTAATGACATAACTGCTATTTCTGTTGTTCCGCCACCAATATCAATAACCATTGAACCAGTTGCTTCATTTATAGGAAGTCCAGCACCAATAGCTGCAGCTATTGGTTCTTCGATAAGTTGTACTCTTCTAGCTCCTGCGGCAAGGGCACTATCTTGAATAGCTTTTCTTTCAACCGGAGTTGATCCTGTTGGAACACAAATTAATATTCTTGGGTTTGCCAATGTTTTTTTGTGAACTTTTTTTATGAAGTGTTTAATCATTTCTTCTGTTACGATGAAATCTGCAATCACTCCATCTTTTAAAGGTCTAATAGCTTGAATATTTCCCGGTGTTCTACCAAGCATAGTTTTTGCTTCATCTCCTACCGCAAGTACTGATTTTTTTCCTTTATTATCTACTACCGCAACAACTGATGGTTCGTTAAGCACAACTCCTTTTCCTTTTAATACGACTAGCGTGTTTGAAGTCCCAAGATCAATTGCCATATCTTGGCTCCATAATTTCTTTAAATTTCCTAAAAATGTCATTTGTTATATCCCTTTCATTTTATGTGTTTTGTAATTTTGTTCTTGTTCCGGTGCTGTTTTATCCCTTTTAATAATCATTTTATTTAATGCATTTATATATGCATTTGCTGATGCAACTAAAGTATCCGTATCAGCTGCTTGTCCTACTGTTGTTTTTCCCTTTTCTTCAATTCTAACACTTACGGTTGCTTGAGCATCAGTTCCTTCAGTTACCGCATGTACTTGGTAAAGCTGTAAATTTACATCATGTGGGTAAAGAGTTTTGATACATTTAAAAGTAGCATCTACCGGTCCATCGCCTGTTTCTGTTGCATTTTTAATTTCTCCAAAAACATCTAAAGTCATTTCTGCTCTTTGTGGCTCTCCTGTTCCAGCAAAAACCTTTAATGATTTTAAATTTATAGCATTAACTTTATTGTCAATAATTAAACTGTCATCAACTAAAGCTATAATATCTTCATCATAAACATGCTTTTTCTTATCTGCTAAAACTTTAAATTTTCCAAATGCATTGTCTATAACATCATCAGTAACACCTACATAACCAAGGCTAACTAGTTTGTCTTTAAATGCATGTCTTCCAGAATGTTTTCCCATAACTAATGAAGTTTGTTTAACTCCAACACTTTCCGGTGTCATAATTTCATAAGTTTGTCTATTTTTTAACATTCCATCTTGATGAATTCCCGCCTCATGAGCAAAAGCATTTTTTCCAACAATAGCTTTATTGTACTGAACAGGAAAACCTGTTGCATTTGAAACAATTTTTGATGCTTTGCTTATAAGGGTTGTATTAATTCCAGTTTCATAAGGCATAAGGTCTGGTCTTGTTTTCAATGCCATTACAACTTCTTCAAGAGCAGCATTCCCTGCTCTTTCTCCAATTCCATTTATAGTACATTCAACTTGTCTTGCGCCAGCTATCACTCCTGCTAGTGAATTAGCAACGCCTAAACCTAAATCGTTATGACAATGTACTGAAAGAATTGCTTTATCAATGTTTGGAACTTTATTAACTAATGTCTGAATAATTTTTGTGAATTCTGATGGAACGGTATATCCAACAGTATCGGGAATATTTATAGTTTTGGCTCCACACTTAATTGCAAGTTCAACTGTCTTACACATATAATCCATATCAGTTCTTGTTCCATCTTCACAAGACCACTCCACATCATCGGTATAATTTCTCGCATAAGTAACATGTTCTTTTATTGCTTCATAAACTTCTTCTGGAGATTTATTTAATTTATGTTTCATATGTAAAGGGCTAGTAGATATAAAAGTATGAATTCTAAATCTTGGCGCATGTTTTAATGCTTCATAACATCTGTCTATGTCTTTTTTAGAATGTCTAGATAAACCAGCTGGTATAGATTTTTTTAATATTTTACTTACTTCAGTTACTGCCTCAAAGTCGCCAGGAGAAGCTATTGGAAAACCTGCTTCGATTATATCAATTCCAAGTTCATCAAATACTCTTGCAATTTGAATTTTTTCTTCCAAACTCATTGATGCTCCAGGCGATTGTTCGCCATCACGCATAGTAGTATCAAAAATATAAACTCTGTTTTTATCTGACATAAATTATTTTTCTTGAGCATAATACATGCTCACGCGCAGATTGCAAAATAAAATGGCTATTTTAGAGACAAATTAAATAAAAAATCTACTTCTTGTCGCTATCAACTAATTTCTTTTTAGCTATCCATGGCATCATCGCTCTTAAGCTTGCCCCAACTTTTTCAACTGGATGTTCTGCTAGTTTTGCTCTTGTTTGAAGGAAGTTTTTTTGACCATTTTTACATTCGTCCATCCATTCTTTGGTAAACTTGCCAGACTGAATATCGTCTAAAACTTCTTTCATTCTTTTTTTAGTTTCTTCTCTATTAATTATTCTAGGTCCAGATTGGTACTCTCCAAATTCAGCTGTGTTAGAAATAGAATAATTCATATTAGCAATTCCACCTTCATAGATTAGATCAACAATTAATTTAACTTCATGAACAGTTTCAAAATATGCCATCTCAGGCTCATAACCTGCTTCAACTAAAGTTTCATAACCATTTTTAATCAACTCAACTAATCCACCACAAAGAACTGTTTGTTCGCCGAATAAATCTGTTTCAACTTCATCTTTAAAAGTTGTTTCAATAATTCCTGATCTTCCACCACCAACAGCTGAAGCATAAGACATTGCAAGCTCTCTAGCTTTTCCTGATCCATTTTGGTGAACTGCAAATAAACAAGGTACTCCTCCTCCTTTTTCGTATTCACTTCTGACTAAATGCCCAGGACCTTTTGGCGCAACCATAAAAACATCTAAGTCTTTTCTTGCATTAATTAAATCGTAATGAATATTTAATCCATGGGCAAAAGCAATTGAAGTTCCTTCTTTAACTCTTTGCTCAATATGATTTTTATAGATAGCTGCTTGTAATTCATCTGGAGTTAAAATCATAACTACATCTGCCCACTCAGCAGCATCAGATAAATTCATAACCTTTAAACCTTTTGATTCAGCTTTTGCAGCACTAGATGATCCTTCTCTAAGGGCTACTACTACTTCTTTAACTCCGCTGTCTCTTAAATTTAATGCATGAGCATGTCCTTGGCTACCATAACCAAAAATTGCAACTTTCTTCTCTTTAATTAAGTTTGCATCAGTGTCTTTTTCATAATACATTTTCATAGTTTATCTCCTTTAGATTATTTAAATACTTCGGCCCCTCTTGTCATAGCAACTGCTCCGGTTCTAGAAACACTTACTAAACCAAATTTTTTTAAATTTTTTGTCATACTGTCTATTTCTCTTCTAAGTGCCGTTATTTGAATAACAATAGATTTATTTGTTTTATCCAATATTACAGCATCATATTTTTTACAAGCTTTAAAAGCTTTTTCTAATTTGCTTTTATTGCCCATAATTTTAAATAAAGCCATTTCTTTAAAAATAACGTTTTTATCTTCTCTTCTAAAATCAGCAACTTTATGTACAGGCACAAGTTTTTTTAATTGTAGTTTTATTTGATCAATTACCTGCGGTGTTCCTGTTGTTACAATGGTTATTCTTGAAATATTTAATTTTTGATCAACTTCTGCAACGGCTAATGACTCAATGTTGTATCCTCTTCCAGAAAAAAGACCTACAACTCTCGCCAAAACTCCAGCTTCATTGTCCACCCAAACAACGATAATATGAGTATCAAATTTTTGTTTTTTGCTAGAAAAACTATATGCTGATTTTAAATTTGTCATTAAACTAACGTTCTTCCTTTTCTAGTAATTTTCTTTTCTTTTTGGTCTTTTGGTCCTAATAACATCTGATTATGCGGTTTTCCTGATGGTATCATTGGAAAGCAATTCTCTTCCTTATCTACACGACAATCAAATATTACCGGTTGATCAGTATTCAACATTTCGATAATTTTATCATCTAGTTCTTCTGGTGTTTTAGCTCTTAGTCCAACGCAACCATATGCTTCTGCTAATTTAACAAAATCTGGAAGTGCAGCAGTATAACTTTCGGAATAATTTTTATCATGGAGCAATTCTTGCCATTGTCTCACCATCCCCATGTATTGATTATTTAAAATAAATATTTTAATTGGCAGGCCATATTGAACTGCAGTTGACATTTCCTGCATGGTCATCAGTACAGATGCTTCTCCAGCTATATCAATTACCAGTTTATTTGGATGTGCAACTTGAACTCCAACTGCAGCAGGTAAACCGTATCCCATCGTACCTAGTCCACCAGATGTCATCCATCGATTTGGTTTATTAAATTTATAATATTGCGCTGCCCACATTTGATGCTGACCGACTTCAGTTGTGATGTAAATGTCTTTATTTTTGGTAAGTTCATACAATCTTTCAACTGCATATTGAGGTTTAATAGTTTCTTCACTACCAATATAATCTAAAGATCTTTTTGATCTCCACTTTTGAATTTTTTTCCACCACTTAGAAGTTTTTTGTTTATTAGATTTAACAAAATTAGGTTTTTTCTTATTTAAAGTTTTTATAATTGAAGCAACTACTGTTTTAACATCGCCAATAATTGCTAAATCTACTTTTACATTTTTATTAATTGATGATGGATCAATATCGATATGTACTTTTTTGGACTTTGGAGAAAATTCATCAATTTTTCCTGTTATACGATCATCAAATCTTGCACCAATATTTATCATTAAATCACATTCATACATTGCATTGTTAGCTTCATAAGTTCCATGCATACCCAGCATGCCTAAAAATTGATTATCATCTGCAGGATAAGATCCTAGCCCATTTAGAGTAGTTGTAATTGGAAAACCTGTTGCATGAACCAGCTCTCTTAATAGCTCGCTTGCTTTAGGTCCAGAATTAACTACTCCTCCTCCTGTATAAAAAATAGGTTTTGATGCTTTTCTTATTAGGTTAACAAGTTCATCAATATCATTTTTTGAAAAATGATTATAAGATTTACTGTTCGATTTATTTAGCTTTTTATAATTTTTGTAAGTTGTTTTTTGAAACTGAATATCTTTTGGTACATCAACCAAAACAGGACCTGGCCTGCCTGTTGTTGCTACTTCAAAAGCTTTATGAATAGTTTTTGCTAAATCTTTAATATCTTTTACTAGCCAATTATGTTTTGTACACGGTCGCGTAATACCTGTTGTATCGCATTCTTGAAATGCATCTGTTCCAATTAAATGAGTGGGTACTTGTCCTGATATACAAACTATAGGAACAGAATCCATATATGCATCTGTTAATGCGGTAACAGCATTAGTTGCCCCTGGTCCCGATGTTACTATTAATACTCCTGGCTTACCTGTTGATCTTGCATAACCTTCCGCTGCATGACCTGCGCCTTGTTCATGTCTAACTAAAATATGTTTGATAGATTTAAAATTTTTTAGCTCATCATATATTGGAAGGACTGCTCCTCCAGGATAACCAAACGCATGGCTTGCTCCTTGGTCTTGAAGACATTTAAATACAATTTCAGCTCCAGAATATAATTTTGACATTTTGTCAATCTAGCTGAAGTTGTGCTCATTGGTCAAGTTCTAGAGTGACCAAATTATATTTTTTTCAAAAATTTTTTTAGATCTTTTGGATTAATTTTTTGCCAATTCATCATTTGACCTCTGGCCCAAGTACTTTGTCTTTTGGCATATTGTCTTGTTTTTATTGTGATTTTTTCCTTAACTTCGTTTAAATCAGATTTTTTATTAAGAAAATCTTTAATTTCATTAATTCCAATCACTTTGTTTGAAGTTTTATCCTTGCTTACTTTTAGCTTTAGAAATTTTTTAACCTCCGTAATAGCTCTTTGTTTGAGCATTTGATCAACTCTTGTTGAAATTTTATCTATTAAATCTTGTCTTGGAAAATCAATATAAATTTTAATAAAATCATCATTAGTAAATTTTGATTTAGTATTTTTAAACCAATCAACTAATGATTTTTTTGTATACGATTTAACTTCGTAAGCTCTTATCGATCTTTGAACGTCTGTTGAATTAATTTTTTCATTAATTAGTGGATCTAATTTAATTAGTTGCTTATAAAATTTTTTTTGTCCTAATTTTTTTTGAAGATTTCTAATTTTGTTTCTAAACTTAATTGGAATATTTGGAATCTTAACCAAGCCATCTGTTAAAGCCTTAAAATATAAACCTGTACCTCCAACAAGAATGGGAATATTTTTTCTTTTTTTAATTATGTTTATTTTTTCTGTTACAAGTTTTAACCATTTTCCTGTTGAAAATTTTTTTTTAACACTTTGAAAACCATAAAGATGATGTTTGATTTTTTGATATTCTTTTTTTATTGGTCTTGCTGTTAAAATTCTTAATTCTTTATAAACTTGCATACTATCGGCATTGATGATTTCGCCTCTTATTTTTTTGGCAAGTTTTATTGCAAAATTTGATTTTCCTGATGCAGTTGGTCCAGATATTAAAATTATTTTGGACTTAAGGTCCATTAATTTAATTTAACACCAATGTATCTTCTTTGATTTTTGTTATTATAAATTGCAATTAGCAATGTTTTTTCTGAACTTCTTAATGTCATTTTAACAATATTATCAAGATCACCAATTGTATTTATTTTTTTCTTTTGTGCCTCAACGATAATATTGCTTACTTCTAAATAATTAAGAGGACTGTCTTTTTCAATTTTAGTAATCACAACTCCCGTTGTTCCTTTTGGTAATTTTCTCTCTGCAACATCTTTTTTATCTAACAATCTGACTGTAATTTTTAATCCTTCTATTGTTTTTTCTTTTGGTTTTTGTGTAACTTTTCCTTGTGATTTAAAGTCAGAAGAAGTTTCTAATCTGCCAAGAATAATACTTTTTGCTAATTCTCTTTGATTTCTCCAAATTTTAACTTTTACTTTTTTACCTACTTCTGTTGCTGCAACAATTTTTGGCAATTCACTCATTTCATTTATGAGCTTTCCGTCAAATTCTAAAATAATATCACCTGGTTTAATTCCAGCATCATCAGACGGACTACCATCTGCCACACTTGCAACTAAAGCGCCTCTTGGTTTATCTAATTTTTCAACTTCGGCTATTTCTTTGCTAACATATTGAATTCTAACTCCTAACCATCCTCTTTTGGTTTCGCCAAATTCTATTAATTGATCAATAACTTTTTTTGCATTGTTTGATGGAATAGAAAAGCCAATTCCAATTGATCCTGATGGACCTAATATTGCAGTATTAATTCCAATAACTTCGCCATCCATGTTAAACAAAGGTCCTCCTGAATTACCTTGGTTAATTGATGCATCTGTTTGAATAAAGTCTTCATATCTTGATAATCCAATACTTCGGTTTCTTGCAGAAATAATTCCTGAAGTAACTGTTCCGCCAAAACCAAATGGATTTCCAATTGCTATAACCCAATCTCCAATTCTAGCTTTATCAGAGTCACCAAATCTTACTGGTTCAAATTTTTCATCTGTTTCCATTTGAAGAACCGCTATATCCATTCCAGGATCCGCTCCTATAACTTTTGCTTTAAATTCATTATCGCCATTTACTCTGACAACAATATCTTCTGCTCCTTGGATGACATGATTATTGGTGACAACAATACCTTTCTCATCAATAATAAATCCAGATCCTAGAGCGCTAGATTTTCTTTTTTGAGGTGTTCCAAATTCTTTAAACATATCCTCAAATGGAGATCCTGGAGGAAATTGAAAGGGAAAAGGATTAGCTTGCGTTGTTACTGTGGTTGTTGTTGAAACATTAACAACCGATGGCATTACTCTTTCTGCTAAATCTGCAAACGATGAAGGTACATCTTTAGTATTACCTTGAAATGAAATATTCAAAGAAACAAATAAAACTAATATAATTTTAAAATACTTTTTCATCCTTTTAAGTACCAAATAATAATAAATCCTATTATTGCAAATAAAAAACCACCTGTTCTTAGCTGGCTGTCATTCACTTCATTTAGTTTTTGAAGCATACTTTTCATTTTTGATGGAAATAAGGCGTAAAGAATTCCTTCAATAAATAAGAAAAGACCGAAGGCTATGATCAGTTCCTTCATGATAAAATTATTCTGTATTAGGTTTTATGTTTCCAAAAAATTTAAAAAATTCACTATCTGGAGAAAGTATTAAAGATGTTTCCCCACCAATTAGAGATCTTTCATACGCTTGCATTGATCTATAGAAAGCAAAAAATTCTGGGTCTTGACCGAAGGCATCGGCAAATATTTTATTTCTTTCACCATCTCCTTCTCCTTTCATAATCTCTGATTTCTTTTGAGCGTCTGCTAGAATTACTGTTACTTCTTTATCAGCTGTTGAAGTTATAGTTACTGCCATTTCAGCTCCTCTTGCTCTAAATTCTTTTGCTTCTCTTTCTCTTTCTGTCTGCATTCTTCTAAAGATGGCATTACTGTTAGCTTGTGGAAGATCGGCTCTTTTAATTCTCACATCAACAATTTTAATTCCAAAATTTTCAGCTTCATTATTGACGCCTTCTTGAATTAAGGACATTTGTTTTGATCTATCTTCTGACAATAATGTTTGTAACTCTTGTTTACCTAAAACGTTTCTTATTCTTGAATTTATAATTGTTGCAAGTCTTGACCTTGCAACTCTTTCATTGCCAACTGAAATATAAAATTTTAATGGGTCTACAATTTGGAATCTTGCAAATGCATCAACGATTAAACGTTTTTGGTCAGATGCAATTACTTCTTCAGGTGGTGTATCTAAATTTAAAATTCTTTTATCTAAAAATACCACATTTTGAATAAATGGAATTTTAAAATTTAAACCTGGTTTTGAAATAATTCTTTTTGGGTCACCAAATTGTAAAACAATAGCTTGATTAACTTCTTTTACAATAAATACTGAAAAGAAAATCACTGCAGCAATAACAATTATTAACGGTAATAAAATTTTTCCAACTTTCATTAATTCGTACCTGTCTTTAATTCTTGTAATGGTAGATATGGAACCACTCCAGATCCTGCATTTTTATCAATTATTATTTTATTTATATCGGCCAATACTTTTTCCATTGTTTCTAAAAACATTCTTTCTTGAGTAACCTGTTTTGCTTTTGCATATTCATTATAAATTGAAAGGAATCTGCTTGCTTCACCTTCTGCTTTTGCAACAACTTGTTTTTTATAAGCTTCTGCAGCTTGTAAAATTTTTTGAGCTTCTCCCCGTGCTCTTGGGATCACGTCATTTGAGTAAGCTTCTGCTTCGTTTTTGGATCTTTCCATGTCTGCTCTTGCAGCTTGCACATCTCTAAAAGCATCAATTACTTGATCTGGCGGATCAGCTTTTTGAGTTTGTACCTGAGTAATTTGAATACCACTATTATACTCATCTAAAATTTCTTGAATTATTACCTCTGTATCGTTTTCAATTACCGATCTACCTTCGGTAAGTATTGGTTGAATATTTGATCTTGCTATAACTTCTCTCATAGCAGTTTCTGCAGCAGCTTTTACTGTTCCTTGTGGATCTTGAATTTTAAATAAAAATTTTCCAGCATCTTTTATTACCCAAAAAACTGAAAAGTCGATATTTACAATATTTTCATCTCCTGTTAACATTAAGCTTTCTTCAGGAACATCTGCAACTCCTCCGGATGTAAAACCACTATCTCTTTCTGATCTAAAACCAATATCTATTCTATTAACTTTTGTAACTTTTGGAGTTAATGCAGCTTCAATTGGAAAAGGGAAATGGTAATTAAGCCCTGGCTGTGTAGTATTTACAAATTTCCCAAATCTTAAAACAACTCCCTGTTCATCAGGTAACACTCTATACAAACCACTTAGCGCCCAAAGAATTGCCAGAATAATTAAACCAAATAAAATTGTTTTTGATCCACCTTTGCCACCACCAGTAAATTTATTAATTGTGTTTTGAATTTTTTTAACGATTTCATCAATATCCGGTGGCGTAGGTCCTCTTCTAAATCCACCATTTCCACCTCCTCCTGGAGGGCTTCCCCATGGGCTTTGGTTTTTGAAATCGCTCATACGACATTCTATATAGTGTCTTTATGGCTAAAAACAAGATAATGATAAATGCATGAATGACACGATAAAGCCAAAAACAGAACCAAAAAGCTTTAAAAAAAACCCTATTAAAGGAACAAAATTTACAATTGCAATTTCAAGTGCAAAAGGAGGAGTTGGTAAATCCACCTTTGCAACAAATTTTGCTTTAGCTCTTAAAAATATTGGATGCAAAGTTGGGCTGCTTGATGCCGACATTTACGGACCATCATTACAAAAGTTATTTTCAATAAATGAAAAACCTGAAAGTGACGGTCAAATTCTAAAACCAATAACTAAATACGACATTCAATGCATGTCGATTGGTTTTTTAACTGAAGAACAAACACCAATGATTTGGCGGGGACCAATGGTTACAAGTGCAATTAAAACTTTTACTCAAAAGGTTGCGTGGAAAGAATTGGATTTTATAATTGTGGATATGCCTCCTGGAACTGGCGATACACAATTAACATTTTCTCAAGAAATTAATATGGATGGTGCAATTATTGTTTCTACTCCACAAGAATTAGCTCTTCAAGATGTCAAACGTGGAATAAAAATGTTTGATGAGCTTGGTGTAAAAATAATTGGTCTTATTGATAACATGAGTCATTTTATTGGAGATGATGGAAAAAAATATGCAATTTTTGGAGAAGGTGGTGTTAAAAAAACTGCAGAAGAATTTGAAAAAGAATTTTTAGGAGAAATTCCAATTAATCCTGAAGTGGGTAAACTAGGAGATATGGGAGCACCTATTGTTGAAAGCAAACCCGACCATGAAATTTCAAAAATATATCTAAAACTTGCAGAAAAAATTAAATCAACTTATCTTTAAGATCAAAAGATTCCATTAATTCATTCCACTCTCTTTTAGAGAGATCAGATTGTTCCATGGATATTTCATCACCTTTAATAAGTTTTTGAATAACTGCTTTTCCTTTTGCAGATACTTCAGTACCACCTACTCTATAATCCATGAATGCTTCGTATGTTATTGGTACCCATTTTTTAACAGTATCCAACATAACATCTGCGTAAGCCCTAATTTCATATTGAGCATGATGATCGGCACGAAGTCTTAAAAAATTCATTAAGTTTAATAAATCTGTTTTCCAATACCACTGTGTATATGTATTTAATGTTAAATTCATTCTTGCAAGTTCTCTTGCAAGTCCAACTCCATCTTCATTGATTACAGAACCATCATATTTTTCATTCAACATCATCTCATAATTATTATAAGTTTGTTCTGCATCTCCTTTTAATAGATCTAAAACTTTTTTTGCCTGATCTCCTTCAAGAACGTCTCCTCTTCCTTGTCGGTTGTTTTGCGATTGTGCCGCTAAATGCTCTGGTGCTGGTAAGTAAAACTCTTTATCAAGAATTGAATATCTTGCAGAGTATTCATTTACATTTGCTGTTCTATGTCTAATCCATTGTCTGGCAATAAATATTGGAAGTTTAATATGATATTTAATTTCACACATTTCAA
>CAJWPG010000013.1 GCA_913045275.1 uncultured Pelagibacteraceae bacterium | reverse complement strand
TAGCTGTTGCTGAAAGAAAAAGTGGAAAATCAATTTTTTGTCCTAAAACTGTTGTGGACGTATCTATATTAGCAACATCAGCCAAAACATTTGGAATTAAGTCACAATCATTAAATGCTGCTGTATTTCTGTTCAAAGTTACTTCGTCGTCTGCTCCACCATCAATATAGTGATATATGGGGGATGGTAATTTTTTTTTTGCTAATTTTCTAAAATCATCAAAATTATGGCAGTTTTTTATATTCATAATCCTTTTTAATACTTTTTAATGAAATTTATAAGGTAACTATTTGCCCCAGGGTTTTTATCTCCTAAACTAGCATTTGATATATGATTATAAGACATACCAATTTCGCTGTTGTCAGATAATTCATAAGAAATTTGAATTTCTGTTTTGAACTCAATTACATGACCAAGATCTTTTCCATCACCCTCGCTGTATAAACCTGGGGTAAAACTTGGAGTAAAAGTTAATGCGCCTGATTTATTAGGAATCTGAAATCCTGTATAAATATAACCCGCATTATCTGCGGTAATAAATGCACCGGTAACTGGCTGTAATGTTCCTAAAAAACTTTCTCTATATAGGTTTTCATTTATATGTTGAAGTCCAAATAGATTTGATCTTTTGCCATCATCACTAAAATCAAACATGCCGGTATAAAAATTCCATTTATTGCCTGATGAATTGGTTTCTGCATTAGCTGAACCCATCAATATAAATAAAATACCAAAAATAATTTTAATAAATGATCGCATAAAAATTTTTTTTCTTACTTACTTTATAGATACTTTTCTAATAATTAAAATACCGCCAAAAACAAACAAAATCAAAGGAATAACCCAAAGCAAAAAGGTGTTTTTGTTTAATTCTGGATCATAAACAATCCAATCTCCATACTTATTTTTTAGAAAATCATAAATTTCATTTTCACTTTTTCCTTGATTAATTTTTTTTTGAATTAATATTTTCATACTTAATGCAAAATCAGATTGCGAATCATAAACCGATTGGCCTTGGCAAATTAAGCATCTTAAATTTTTTGAAATCTTATCGACCTGATCAAAATTTTCAGCTTTTAAACTATTTAGAAAAATTAAAGTAAAGCTAAAAATATATAAAATAAATTTAATTTTTTTCATTTTTTATTATTTTTAATATTTCTTTAAATTTTACATCATTCAAGGGTCCAATATATTTTTTTATTATTTCTTTGTTTTTATTATTTACTAAATAAGTTTCTGGAATACCAAAAGCTCCTAGTTCTATTGATTTGGTTCCATCTGGATCTGTTAAAACTTCTGAATAAGGATTTCCAAAATCTTTTAAAAATTCTACTGCATTTGATTTTTTGTCTTTATAATTGATACCTATGACATTTATACTATTTGTTTTTTTTAAATTTAATAAATAGACATGTTCATCTCTACAAGGCAAACACCAAGAAGCCCAAATATTTATTATTGAAAAATTATTATTATTAATCAATTCTCCTAATAAAACTTCTTTTTGATCATAAAGCTTTTTGGCTGAAAGATTTGTTTCAATTTTACTCGAAGTTTTTTCTGGTAAATAATTATTTGGTTTTTCTAAACCTTTTAAAAATATAAAAAAAATAAATAAACTAAATAATATAATGATTATAAATTTTATATTTTTAATCATCTTTTTTAAAATAACCTAAAATACCACCAGCAGATATGAGAATTATAGAAAACCAAATCCACAACATTAAAGGTTTGTGCTGATATCTAACATTATAATAACCATCATCTTTTATAACGTTAAATACTAAAAAATTATCTGAATAAATTGTTGAGTTTATGTCTGCCTCACTGGTTAAAGTTTTTGGTTGGTTATAAATTCTTACCTCTGGACTCAAATTTATACTGCCTTTATTGTCTGATACATTAAAGTTTGCTACTAAAGATTTATAATTATTTTTTTCAATAATTTTTAAATTTTCAAATTTTATTGTTTTGTTCATAAATTCTCTTTCATCTCCCACTTTCATGTTAGATGTAAATTCTTTAGCAAAAATTCCATTAAATAAAATACTGAGAATAAATAAGCTAAAGCCAAAATGAGATATTTTTTGTGATAGTGTTGAATCCTTAGAAGAAAGATCTCTAACTGTCAGAAAAAATAGAAAAAAACCTAAACCAAATAATGGAACAGCAAATAGATAGTTAACACCATATAATTTAACTAATAGATATGAAATTATAATTGATAGAACAAATAAAATAAGCTGATTAAAATTAATTTTACTTAAATTATCTTTAATCCATTTTAAATTTGGTCCTACGGCCATAAATAGTAAAAATGGTATTAAGAATGGTGCAATCAATTTTTGATAAAATGGTGGTCCGATTGAAATTTTAGATCCATTGATTACTTCTAAAAATATTGGATATACTGTGCCAATTAAAACAACTGAAAGAAAAAACATCATAAACCAATTATTGATCAAGATTGCAGTTTCTTTACTTGCTAAAAAAGATTTAGATATATTTTTTAAATTTTTTTTTTGATAGATAAAAAATATAAATATAGCTAATAAAACTAGTGCAAATAAAAAACATAAAATAAAAATCCCTCTGGATGGATCATTTGCAAAAGTGTGTATGGAATTTAATATTCCAGATCTAACTAAAAAAGTTCCACCCATACTTAATGAAAATGTGGCAATAGATAAAATTATTGTCCAAGATTGATAAATATTTCTTTTTTCTAGAACTATTATTGTATGTAACAATGCGGTTAAACAAAACCAGGGCATCAAAGATACATTTTCAACCGGATCCCAAAACCAAAAACCTCCCCAGCCAAGTTCATAGTAAGCCCAAATTGAACCTAACAAAATTCCAATAGTTAAAAATATCCATGAAATAATTATCCATTTTTTAATATGTTTAGCCCAAATTTTATTTACCATTCCACAAACTAAAGCAGCTAAGGATGAAGAAAAAATTATAGATGTACCAACATAACCTAAATATAAAATAGGAGGATGAATTGCTAAGGCTGGATCTTGTAAAATTGGATTTAAACCCATTCCTTCTTTTGGAATTGGAAATAAATTTAAAAAAGGATTTGAAGTAAAAAGAATGAATAGCAAAAAACCAATAATAATTAATTCTTGAAATAATACAGTTAACAACCTGTATTTAATTAATAACTTTTTTGAATTAATTAAGAAAATAAATAAAAAAATAGTTAAAACTAATAACCATAAAAGTAAACTTCCCTCATGGTTTCCCCAAGATCCGGAGATTTTATAAAATAAAGGTTTGGTTGTATGTGAATTATTATAAACAGTCTCGTTGCTAAAATCTGAAATTATAAAAGCATAAATTAAGCTAAAAAAACTTATAAAAACCATTAAGGACTGAACTGACAATGCGGAAAATATTTTACTATCTAAATTTTTAGATTTACTTCTAATAGAATTAGATGATTGAAATATTAAAAAAATGGAAGCAATTAATGCAATGTATAAAGAATAATTACCTATTTGATTAGCCACTATTTGTTTTCCTTTAAAGCTTCATTAACTTCAGGAGGCATATAATTTTCATCATGTTTTGCTAAAATTTTTATCGCTTTTAAATAAGATCTATCTTTTAAAAATCCCTCTGCAACAACTCCTTTGCCCTCTTCAAATAGGTTGGGTACTGAACCTTTAAAACTAACTACTAATTCATTTTTATAATCAGTAATTATAAAGTTAATTTCTAACTCATTTGTTCTAATTGAGTTTTTTTTAACCATTCCACCAACTCTAATTTTTTTAGTTTCTAGTTCAGGTAAATTTTTTACTTCTGTTGGAGATTTAAAATATACAACATTCTCTTCTAAAGATTTAAAAACAAGGAAAATTGCAAGTGATACTGATAGAAAAATTAATAATATAAAAAAAGCTCGTAATTTAACTTTTTTACCATACATGAAAAGAAAAAGTTAAATTTTAGAGACAGAAGTATTTGGTAATAATTCTCTGTAAGTTTCTTGTTTCTTAGCTAACTCAACTTTTTCAGAAGATAAATTTCTAAATTTCATATCAAATTTTTTCTGTTCTTTGACCAACTGAAGTTTAATTGCTGAGTATAAGATAAAAAAACTACTTAGCGTAAATATAAATGATGACCATACATAAGCACCGTAACCATTCATAAATAATATTTCGTTTATCATAATCTATCTAATCCTTTATTCTTAATTTTTATCAGTTCTGTATTATATTTCATTAAAAATATCAAAAGTGAAAACAGTGCAAATGCCGCAGTCATTATGACTAAAGGAACTAACATTGACGAGTGAATTGTAGTGTCTTTAAGCAAATTAACTGAAGCTGGTTGATGCAAAGTTGACCACCAATCTACTGAAAACTTAACGATCGGAACATTTATTAAGCCAATTATCGCTATAACAGAACTTGCCTTTATAGCTTTGTCAGTATCATCAGTAATTCTCCAAGATAAAATAAACATCAGATAAAATATTGCTAATAATAACATTGAAGTAATTCTAGCATCCCATGCCCACCAAGTACCCCATGTAGGTCTTCCCCATATTGAACCAGTAACAAGAGCAATAACATTAAATAAGAATCCAGACGGTGCTAAACTTTTTGTAATCAATGAAAAATTTTTATTTTTAAAAATTAAAATTCCAAAAGATAAAATTGAAATTAAAGAAAATATTCCTAATGAAATCCATGCCGATGGAACGTGTACATACATTATTCGAACAGAGTCACTTTGTTTATAGTCTTCAGGTGATAATACTAAAGCTTCAAACAATCCTATTAATAGAACAATAATAAAAAGAGCAAAAACAAATTTTCGCAATCGATTGATTATCACTAATATATTATTTGGATTAAAATAATTTAGCATTAGTTTTTTATAACATAAATTTTTATGATTAATATTTTTTAGATAGTCATTCTGATCAAGAATACGGAGGGAGATAAAAAAGGAAGAATTAGTATCCTTGATCAGAATATAATTAATAATAAATAATCGTTGTGACCAAGGTTTGTAAAAATTGTGTTTAAATGTAGGCTAATTTAGTTAGAAGGCTTAAAATAGCTTGAACCTTTTCTGCCTGAAAAAATCTCATTAATTAATGGATGTTTAATTGGTTCTTCAGAATCGTCTGCTAATAAGTTTTGTTCAGATACATATGCTTCGTATGTTATTTCATCATTTTCAGCTAACAAATGATAAAATGGTTGATCTTTTCTTGGCCTAACATTCTTAGGTATAGATTGATACCATTCTTCAGAATTATTAAATTCAAAATCAACATCATAAATTACACCTCTAAATTCAAAGTGCTTATGTTTTACAATATCACCTATTGAGAATTTTGCTTTTTGAATACTCACAGGTTAAATATGGATATTTAAAAAAAAAAATCAATAAAAAAAATATGATTGCTTTTCTAATCTGCTAATATGTAGCAGTGAATAAATCAGTATTGAAATTTGTGACCGATATAGGTCCATTAGTAATCTTTTTTTTATTTTATTATAATAATGACAAAAATTTAAAAGTTGCAATTCCACCACTCATAGTTGCAACTATTATTGCGGTATTAATTATTTGGATCTTGGAGAAAAAAATTCCAATGATTCCTTTGTTGAGTGGAATATTAATTTCATTATTTGGTGGTCTTACAATTTATTTTGATAATCCAGTTTTTCTATACATGAAACCAACAATAATTAATATTTTATTTGGATTAGCTTTATTGTTTGGAAGATTTTTTACTAAAGAACCTGTTCTAAAAAAAATATTAGAAAAATCCATACCATTAAATGATGAGGGTTGGAAAATTTTAAACAATAGATGGATGTATTTCTTTTTTGGGTTAGCAATTTTAAATGAATTAGTTTGGAGAACACAGTCTGAAGAGTTTTGGGTTAATTTTAAAGTTTGGGGAATGCTACCACTAACATTTATATTTACAGCATTTCAAATTGGGTTGATTAATAAATACAAATTAAATGAATAGAAATTTAAAGCTTGTAGTAAATAATGTTTCAAAAGATGAAAAACAAAAATATTTTTTTGAAAAAAAAGAACTTAAGATAATCCTTGATTTGTATGCTAAAATGGTTTCCGAAGGTTCGTGGAAAGATTATGGTCTTTCTATTTCTAGTAAACAAGTAAGTTTTATGGTTTTTAAAAATGCAGCTGAAAATGCAATATATAAAATTTGCAAAAATTTTAAACCCATCAACAATAATCTTAGATATTTAATTACTGATACTAATAGTAAAATTTTAAAAAATTCTTACGAATTAAAATTCTTACTAAACAATACAGATTGGAAAAAATTACAAAGATAAATTATCTTCTTTGGCCAAATAATCTTAACAACATAATAAATAAATTAATGAAATCTAAGTATAATGTTAATGCACCCATAACAGCTTTTTTACCCATTAATTCACCTGAGTCTGAAGCAGCATACATATTTTTAATTTTTTGAGTATCATAAGCTGTTAAACCTACAAATATTAAAACACCAATAATTGAAATAGCAAAATACATCATTGAAGATTTTAAAAAGATATTAACTACAGATGCAATTATAATTCCTATTAATCCCATCATTAAAAAAGATCCCAATTTCGTCAAATCCCTTTTGGTAGTGTAACCATAAATACTCATCGCACCAAAAGTTGCAGAACATATAAAAAACACTCTTGTTACACTTAATCCTGTATAAATTAGTAAAATAGAAGATAAAGATAGACCCATTAAAGACGCAAACACCCAAAAAGTTGTCTGAGCTTTTGAGGCGCTCATTTTCTTAATTCCAAAGCTCATATAAAAAACTACACCAAGTGGCGCTAACATTACTACCCATTTTAATCCGGAAAGATAAAGTGCATTTCCAATTTGAGTTAATCCTACTATAGCTCCTGAATCATTAGTCACTACTGACATTTTAAAAGTTAAAAGAGCAATTATTCCTGTTAACAATATCCCTGTTGCCATGTAGTTATAAACTTTTAGCATGTAGGCTCTTAGACCTTCATCAATTACTACTGTTGACTGTTGTGCTTCTTTTGCTTTATTTAATATGTTTTGTTTATTGAATTCCATCCAGCTTATATAATAGCCTTTTACTATTTATTCAAGATGTCTTAAAAGCTTAAAAAATATTTAATGAATTATAACAAATTAGGAAATACCGACCTTAAAGTTAGTACAATTTGTCTAGGTACTATGACATGGGGTGAGCAAAACACCCAAAAAGAAGGTTTTGAACAAATGGATTATGCTTTGGAAAAAGGTATAAATTTTTTCGATGCAGCTGAGATGTATCCTTCTCCATGTAGAAAAGAAACTTATGGTGAAACAGAAAAAGTTATTGGAAACTGGCTTAGTGAAAGAAAAAGTAGAGATAAAATTATTTTAGCTTCAAAAATTTCTGGACCTGGAATGTCCTATATTCGTGGTGGAGGACTTCAATTTTCAGAAGAGAATATTGCTATTGCAATAGAAAACAGCTTAAAAAGATTGAAAACTGATTACATTGATTTGTATCAATTACACTGGCCAGAAAGAAAAACTAATTTTTTTGGAAAATTGGGATACGAGCATAAAGAAGATTCCAATGAATGGAATGATTTTGAAAAAATACTAATAGCATTAGAAAAATTTATTAAAGAAGGTAAAATTAGATATGTTGGTTTATCAAATGAAACTTCTTGGGGTTTGTCAAAATACTTAGAAATCTCAAAAACAAAACAATTACCAAAAATGATGTCAGTTCAAAATGCTTATAATTTACTTTGTAGAGCTTATGAAATAGGTCTGGCAGAAATTTCAATTAGAGAAAAAAGTGGACTATTGGCTTATTCCCCTCTTGCTGGAGGATTCCTGACTGGAAAATACATGAATAACAATTTTCCAGAAAATTCAAGGCAAAAACTTTTTGGAGAATATTATACTAGATATAGCAAACCCTATGCTGTCGAAGTTATAGAGAAGTATTTCAATATATCTAAAAAATTTGATTTAAATTTTGCTCAAATGTCGATTAAGTTTTGTGAAATTCAAAAATTTGTAACTTCAACGATAATTGGTGCAACCACTATGGAACAGTTGAAAACAGATATAGAAAGTGTAAATGTAGATTTGTCAAAAGAAATAATTAAAGAAATAAATGAAGTTCAAAAATTATATCCAAACCCATGTCCATAATTAATAAAATTTTATTTAAATCACTAATATTAATAATTTTTTCATTCAAATTTGTTCAAGCTGAAGATTTAAAAAAACTAGAAAAATTTAAAGACTGGGAAGTTTTCATGGTCACAGATGAAAGTAATAAAGTTTGTTTTGCTCAATCAAAGCCTGTTCTACAATCTCCAAAAAAAAGTGATAGGGAAGCAAGATTATTTGTAACTTTTAGACCGGCTGAAAAAATTACAGATGAAGTTAGTACTACATCTGGTTATGAATATAATAGTCAAAACTCTATAATAGCGTCTTCTGGAAAATCAAAATACAAATTTGATATTGCACAAGATGATTTTGCGTGGATCTCAAGTAATAAAATTGAAAAAAGAATTATTAAAAGAATGAAAAAAGCATCAAGAATTATGGTTACTGCTTATAATAAATCAGGCTCTCAAACTATTGATCATTATTCTTTGATGGGTTTTACTAAAGCTTACAACGCTGCAAAAAAAAGCTGCACTTAAAATAATGAAATCGAAAAAAAAGATAATTCTTGCCTACTCGGGCGGACTAGATACATCTGTAATTCTTAAATGGCTTCAAGAAAATTATAACGCTGAGGTTATCTGCTATACCGCTGATATTGGGCAGGAAATAGATAGAAAAAAAATATTTAAAAATGCAAAAAAATTTGGTGTTAAAAATATTATCATTAAAGATTTAAAAGATACTTTCGTAAAAGAATATGTGTACCCAATGATTAGAGGTCATGCTATCTACGAAGGTGTCTATTTATTGGGTACATCAATTGCAAGACCGTTAATTGCAAAAGACCAAATTAGAGTTGCAAAAAAATTTAAGGCTTACGCAGTATCGCATGGAGCTACAGGAAAAGGAAATGATCAAGTAAGATTTGAACTTGGTTACCATTATTTTGGTCCAAAAATAAAAATAATAGCTCCATGGAGAATTTGGAAACTTAAATCAAGAACTGATCTAATTAATTATGCAAAAAAACATGGAATTCCTATTCCAAAAGATAAAAAAGGAGCTCCTCCTTTTTCTGTAGATGATAATATATTTCACACATCTACCGAAGGTAAAGTTTTGGAAAATCCAAAAAATTCTGTACCAGAATTTATATTTCAAAGAACTGTTTCTCCTGAGAAAGCACCAAACAAACCAGCATTTGTTACTATTAATTTTAAAAACAGTGACCCAGTTGGAATTAATGGCAAAAAATTACCACCATCTAAACTTTTAGAAAAACTTAATCAATTAGCTGGCAAGAACGGAATTGGTAGAGTTGATTTAGTAGAAAACAGATTTATCGGAATAAAATCTAGAGGTGTTTACGAAACACCAGGCGGAACATTGTTAATAAATGCTCATAGAGCAATCGAGTCGGTGACGCTTGATAAAGAAATAATGCACAAAAAAGATACTATAATGCCAAGGTATGCAGAATTAATTTATAATGGCTATTGGTATTCTAAAGAAAGATATAAACTTCAAAAGATTGTTGATCTTAAAAAAAACAAAGTTAATGGATCGGTTAAACTTAAATTGTATAAAGGAACTATTATTATTCAGTCAAGACTGACTAAAAGTAAAGCTTACTCAATGAAAAAAGTTTCATTCGAAGAAAATAAAACATTCAATAAGTCAAATGTGGAAAAATTTATAAATTATCATAAAAAAAAATTATAGTTGGTTAATAATTAATATTTAGGACTAATTCTTGTGCTAGATATCAATACTAAATTCTAGTTGTGAAAATATTACTTATGGTGCTTAATCATCTTAATGTTCAAAAATAATAAAATTTATAATCAAAATTTAATAACTAAATCTGAAAATCTTACATTCCTAAAAAAAGATAGTTTTAGCATAATGCGAAAGGCAGCTAGTGTGTGCTCAAAATTTATATTAAAAAATTATAATCCAAAAAAAGTTGTAATTTTGTGTGGACCAGGAAATAACGGTGGTGATGGACTATTAATTGCAAATAATCTATTAAAAAAAAATATTAAAGTACAAATCTTTGCGCCAATTTGTTTTGCAAAAAGCAAAGACTCAAAAAAGGCTTATAATAAATTAATAAACAAAAAAATAATCAAAAATAAACTAGATCTAAAAAATTGTGATTTATTTGTTGACGCGCTTTTTGGTTATAACTTTAACAAAAAATTTTCTCACAAATTAACAAAGATAATTAATGAAATAAATTCTAAATCTTTTTCTAAAATTGCAATAGACGTACCTTCTGGAGTTTATTGTGATAATGGAAAAATTAGCAACTCAGCAATTCAAGCAGATATTACTTTAACCTTTCATAGACTAAAACCATGTCATGTTTTACAGCCTGGCAAGGATTTGTCTAAAAAAGTTAAAATTTTTGATATAGGTCTTGCCGACTTAGATAATAAGACAAACATTAATTTATTAAAACCTCCAAAATTAAAATCTTTTTCATCAAACTTACACAAATATAATCGTGGTGAATTATTTATTTTTGGTGCAAGCGAAATGGTTGGAGCTTCTAAGCTCGCTACATTAGCGGCTAGCCAAATAGCATTAAAGTCAGGCGCTGGTATTGTAAAATTATTAGTTAATAACAAGAGTAAAAATTTCTATAAATCTCATGTATTGGAAGAATTAATAGTTTCTTATTTAAACATTAATGATGTTAAAAAAATCATAAAAAAAGCAAATTCTACCTTTTTGTTTGGTTGTGGTTTAGAAACAAATAATGAAAACTCTAATATTCTTGAACTATTATTAAAAAGCAAAAATAAATTAGTAATTGATGCTTCAAGCTTTTCTTTAATTAAAAAAAATTTGAAGAAATTTATTTCTTTATTAAAATTTAGAAAATCAGAAACAATTTTAACTCCTCATTTTGGAGAATTTAAAAAAATATTTAAAACTTCAGAAAATAAAATAAACGATACAATCTCTGCAGCTTCACTCACAAATTCTACTATCTTATTTAAAGGTAATGATACGGTAATTTCTGATCAAACGGGTCAAACATATATAAATTATTTTTCATCTCCTTATCTAGCTACCGCTGGTTCTGGTGATGTATTAGCAGGAATAATTGCTAGTTTGTTGTCACAAAACTATAAAGCTTTAAATGCTGCTGCTTTGGGTTGTTGGCTTCATTCGCAAGCTGCAATCAATATTGATAAGAATTTGACTGCAAAAGATATTATAGAAATTTTACCTATTATCTTAAAAAAAATTTCCTAATATTTTCAATTTATTTTTTTGGCTCAACTTTAAAATATAATAATTAATTATAAGAAAGAATATTTTTTAAAGAATTAATCTCGCCAATTTTAAAAATAATAGCATCTTCTTTTTTAAAGCCATATTTTTCAGCATTATCTTTAAATCTAACAGGCGGTTCCATTATTGGTTCTAAAGATAAAACGAAAGTTCCCCAGTGCGTTCCTAGTACTTTTTTACTTTTTAAATCCTGAGCAAGATTTAGTGCTTCTTCAGGAGTAGTATGATAAATAGATTTTTCAAACATTGGTTTAAAATTATAAGCACCAATATTAATCATCGTAAGATCAATGGGTCCATATTTTTCTCCTAATTCTTTATAAATATTTCCGTATCCCGTATCGCACGCAAATAATATTTTTTTATTTTTGTATTCAATTAAAAAACTTCCCCAAAGAGTTTTATTTGTATCTGTTAAACCTCTTTTAGACCAATGAACTGCAGGCAAAAATGTTACTTTTAGATCCTCATTAACTTTAATTTCATCATACCAATCCATTTCATTAACATCTCTAAATCGGTATCTGGTAAAATATTTTCCAAGTTTTAATGGAACTAAAACTTTGGAATCTTTAAATGGGAATCTTCTAATCGTGCTCATGTCTTGATGGTCATAGTGATTATGAGTTAACAAGAATAAATCTGTCTTTGGAATTTCATTAAGTTTTAATGCGGCTTCAGTAAATCTTTTTGGTCCAAATACTAAAGGTCCTGCATTTTTAGAAAAAACTGGGTCAGTTATAATTGTTGTGCTTCCAAGTTTTATTAAATATGTGGCATGACCAATCCATGCAATATAGTCATCATCTTTGTATCTTTCTAAGTCAGACAGAACTTTTTTTTTATCAAGCACATGTTCTTTTGGAACTGTCATGTCCAATTTTCTTTTTTCTTTGTTAAATGTACTAAAAGACCAATTCCCTGGAAAAGAAAGTTGCGGAGATCCTTCTGGATTACGGAATGTACCATCGGGCAAGTGATGAAAAGGTTTTTTTTTCATAGCAAAAGTATTTGAGTTATAAGATAAAAATAAAAATAATAAAATTATAAATTTCATATTAGTTTAATGATAATATAATTAATTTTTAATATAAAATATGGAAAAATTAGAGCGAGCAAAAAAAAATTTTGAGGAAGGTATTAAGTTTTTTCAAAAAAAAGATTTTAAACAAGCTCAAATTTATTTTGAAAAAACATTAAAGGTTGCTCCCAATAGCTCTCCAACATTGGAAAATTTATCCAAATCCTACCTTGAAACTAAAGATTATGATAAAGCAGAAAAAATTTTAAAATATTTTATTTCATTAGAAAAAGAAGATGATCAAATTGCGTATAAATTACTATACGAAATATATTCTACACTAAACAAATATGATGAACTTAGAAATTTAACAAAATCTGCAATAAACAAGAATAAATTTGACAATGAATTTCATTTGAAAAGTAGACTTTTTTATCCGAGTTTTTTCAGATCATTAAAAGAAATCGATGAGATAAGAAAAAGTTTTACGAATGAAGTAGAAAAATTAATTGAAAATGAAAAGGTTCCAAATTTAGAGCTATCAGAAAAATTATTTAAACCTCCTAATTTTAAATTGTCTTATGATGGATATGATAATTTAAAAATTAATAAAAAACTTATCAAGTTGTACAATAAAATATATCCTGACTTAGAAAATATTGAAGAATATTCTTTTTCTAAAAATAAAAAAATAAAAATTGGTTTTATATCTCAATTTTTTTCTGATCATACCATAGCAAAACTATTCAAAGGTATAATTTATAAGTTAAACAAAGAAATTTTTGAAGTTTATGTATTCCATTCGGACAAAACATTGCCGGGAATGCTGTTTAATGAAATTAATGAATCTGTAGTTTTATATAACTATGACAATATTATCTTGCCAAAAAATTTTCGCGAAAAAGTTAAAACTATTAGGGATAAAAACTTAGATCTATTATTTTATCCAGATATTCATATGTCAACAAATTTATATTATTTGACATTATTAAGACTTGCCAAATTTCAAATAACTTCATGGGGACATCCCGAAACTACTGGTAATAATAAGATTGATTTCTTTCTTTCATCAAAACTTATGGAAACTGATGGATATCAAAATAATTTTTCAGAGAAAGTTTTATTATCAAATTATTTACCAATGTATTTTTATAAGCCCAAAGTAACTTTTGCTTTAAAAAAAGAAGATATGCTTAGTAAAAATATTTATTCTTGTCCTCAATCTTTATTTAAAATGCATCCTAGTTTTGATGAAGCTATAAAAAAAATTCTTCATAAAGATAAAAAAGCACAAATATATTTTATAAAAGATAAAAAAGAAATTTTAAGTAAAATGTTTTTTGATAGATTAAAAAAAGAAATGCCCGAAAATATAGATAGGATAAATTTTATTGATAGATTAACTCCAGAAGAATTTGTTCACCACTGTGGAAGGGTATCTGTGCTGTTAGATCCTTTTTGGTTTGGCGCTGGCAACACATTTCATGAGTCAATGTTATATGGCACGCCGACCGTAACCATGCCTACTAAATATTTAAAAAGTAGAATAGTAACTGGCGCATATAAGCAAATGCAAATTGATGATGCTCCAATATTTAACAACGTAGATGATTATGTTGATAAATCCATAGAATTAGCAAATCAAGACAGCCTAGATTTAAAAATGTATTACAAAGAGCGGGCTGAAAAAAATTTATTTGAAAACCAGAATGTAATTAGTGATCTAGAAAATATATTTAAATCTATAGTAAATTAAATATTTTAATTATTTTTGGGATCTTTTAAAACACTCAATAGTATTTTTTAGCAAGCACGCAATTGTCATTGGACCTACCCCGCCTGGAACAGGAGTTAAAGCTTTTGCAACTTTTGATACCTCATCAAATGCAACATCGCCCACAATACCTTTATCTGTTTTATTAATACCAACATCAATAACTATTGCATCTTTTTTTACCCAGTCCCCTTTTACAAGTTCTGGAATTCCAACTGCCGCAACAATAATATCTGCCTCTAAACATTCAGCCTTCAGATCTTTGGTTCTGGAATGAGTTATAGTTACTGTACAATTTTCTTTTAAGAGAAGTTGAGTCATTGGTTTTCCGTTTAAATTTGATCTTCCAACTACAACTGCTTTTTTTCCACTTAAGTTTGGTTCAATTTTTTTTATTAATAAATAACATCCAAAAGGTGTACATGGAACTGAGCTTTCATAACCCGATGAAAGATTTCCAACATTCATTGGATGAAAGCCATCAACATCTTTACTTGGTGAAATTGCTTCAATAACTTTCTGTTTATCAATATGCTTAGGCAGTGGTAATTGCACTAATATTCCTGAAATAGTATCATCTTTGTTCAATTCATTTATTTTATCCAAAACAGTTCTTTCTTCTACTGAGTCTGGATATCTTATTACTTCTGATTTTAAACCTACTTCATTTGCTGATTTTTCTTTATTACGAACGTAGATTTGGCTTGGGGTCAAGTCTCCAATCAAAATAACTGTAAGTCCTGGAACTTTATTATATTTTGATTTTAACTCTGATACTTCTTTTTTTAATTCTTCTCTAAGTTCTGCTGCTGCTTTTTTTCCATCAATTAAGATCATAAATTAATTAAATATTATTGGTGCTAAGTAGAGCTTCATACATATTTCTACAAACCATATCAGCAAAAGAAGAATGATGGGTGAGATATCAAGAGCTCCTAAATTTGGTAAAAATCTTCTTATTTTAGCTAGTGCCGGTTCGGTAAGTTTATAAGTAAACTGTAAAACAGAATATACTATTCTATTAGATGTATTAATTATATTAAAAGCTACCAACCAACTAATTACAACATAAGCAATAACTACATAAGTATATAATTTTATTACTTGAAGAACTAAAAAATAAATAGCAATCATTTTTTTTCAACATAAATAGACTGGCTAGGAAATGCAAATGATGCTCCATTTTTTTCAACAATTTGTTTTATTTCTAGTGCTAACTTTTCTTTTACAGAAAGCCACTCTTCCCAGTCATCAGTTTTACTAAAGCATCTTACATACATATCTATTGAACTATCAGAAAATTTGTCAACTCTTACAGCAAGACCTATAGAAATATCAAAATCCTCATTTTTATTTATATGCTCTTCAATTTGATTTCTAATTGTCTTTAATTGATCTACTGTTGTGTCATATTGAAGGGTTATCATCCAACTGATCAACCAATTTGTAGTTTGACTTACATTAACTACAGCATTTTCAGCAAATTGAAAATTTGGAATTATTGCTAAAGATTTATCAAATTTTCTAATTACTGTTGATCTAAAACCAATTTTTTCAACAATACCTTCAATAATTCCCTCAACCAAAATCCAATCTCCTATTTTAAATCTTTTCTCAACTAGTACTAAAATTCCTGAAATTAAGTTTTTAAATAAATCTTGGGCGCCCAATGCAACGGCTACACCAAATAATCCTAATCCAGCAATAATTGGGCCAATTTTAATTCCCCACAATTCAAGAACAGCGGCGGCTCCTAAAATAAATATTAAAATTTTTAATGATTTAATAATCCATCCAACCAATTCTCTGGTTAATATTTTGTCTAATCCACTTAAAATATAAGAAATTGGTTCAATAATTTGGTGAATAATCCAAAAAATTAAAATTGTAATTAAAGTTCTATTAATATTATCAACAAAAGATCTGGTCTCATCAGAAAAAGACATATAGTAGCTTGCAAAAAAAACACCTAGAACGATAGGTAAAAATCTAGCTGGACCTTCCATTGATTTAACAAATGCATCATCGAGTTTATTAGTGGTTCTTTTAGAAATTATCTCTAATTTTTTTATAATTAATTTGCTGATTAGACCTCTAAAAACTAAGAATAGAAAAAATATTCCTAGACCAATTATAATTTGAAAAAAATCTATTCCTAATATTCCTTTTTCCCAAACTGATAAAAACAGATCTTTAAAATTATTAAATACGCCCATAATTAAATTTTATATAGCAAAAACTCTTCTTCACCAGAATTAAATAGAAAAATTTTTTTCCACTTAATTTCATTCAATACTGATGATGTTTTTTCTCCTAAACACATCAAATTAGTATCCATCCAACAATCTGATAATTTATATTTTTTCAAAAGACTAAGATAATTTCTCGCACTATTTTCTGAATAAACATAGACTATATCGGGAATTGATGATTTTAAATCTCTAATAAATTCATCGCTAACTTCATCATTAGGAACTACAGAATAATTAATTATTCTTTTCACTATATACCCTTCTGAAATCAAATCTTTATCTAGATTTGATGAAATAATTTCTCCACTTACATAAAGTAAATTACTATGTTTCTTATCGAAATTTTGTAAAATAACTTCTTTTAAATTATTTACATTTCCATCTGCACAAAAAATATTTTGAAAACCATTTTGTTTAGCCACCTTCTCTGTTGAAGAACCAACACAAAAACAATTAATTTGTTTATTAATACTTGATGTATTTAGATTTTTAATAGCATTTGCGCTTGTAAAAATAATTCCACCAAATTCATCAACATTTACTTTATCATGATTTACATTTTGAATTTTAATTACTGGTAAATGAGAAACTTTATGCCCCAAAAATTTAAATCTTAAAATTAGTTCTTTGCAATCATCTAATGGTCTGGTTAATAAAATATGCATTTTATCTTTTGTAATTTCCTTTAGATTTAGATTTTAATGCTTCACCCACTTCTCTTCCTAACTCTTCTGCAAAGTTTATTTCTTTGGTCTCTTTTATAAAATATCTATGTTTTCCATCTGCTGAAAATAGTTCAGCTATTAAACTAATATTATTGCCATTAATCTTAGAAAAAATACCTATTGCTGTATCACAGTCACCTTCTATAATTTTTAGTAATTCCCTTTCAGTATTAGCACAAATTCTAGATTGAGGATTATTAATCTTTTCCAATAATTTTTTAATTTCAATATCACTGTCTCTACATTGTATAGCTATAATTCCCTGGCCCGCACATGGTATAAAATCATCTGTTGTAAACTCTTCTGTTATTTTATGATTAATTTCTAGAGAATTAATTCCTGCCTTAGATAATATTATTGCATCGTAGTCTCCATTTTCCATTTTTATTATTCTAGTGTCTACATTTCCTCTTATTAATTTATATTCTAGATCTGATCTTTTATTTTTAAGTTGATATTCTCTTCTATAAGATGACGTACCAACTACTGATTTGGATTTAAGATCATTAAATTTAATTTTATTATTACTAATCAAAATTTCATTTGGTGAATTTCTTTTTAAAAAACAATTGGTTTTTAGACCTTCTGTTTCAATAGATGGCATGTCCTTTAGGGCGTGAACCGCAATATCAATATTATTTTCTAATAATTCTTTTTCAATTTTTTTTGAAAATAAACCTTTGCCACCTATATTTGAAAGTCGATCCTTTTGATTTTCATCTCCCAATGTAACAATTGTTTTTATTTCTATATCTTTAGTGAATACTTCTTTTAATTTAGCTTTTACATTCTCCGCGTAAATCATAGCTAACTTGCTGCCTCTAGAACCAATTATAATTTTTTCTCTTTTCATAAATCTTATTTTTATTACATTCTTATAGTTTAATTGTATTAATTAGAAAAAATTTATTATGACTGAAAAACCAATAATATTAGGCATTGAGACAAGTTGTGATGAAACTGCGGTATCGCTAATTCAGGATAATGAAAGTGGTATACCTAAAATACTATCCAATGTTATCTCAAGTCAATTTGATATTCATAAAGAATTTGGGGGTGTGGTTCCTGAATTAGCTGCTCGATCTCATGTGGAAAAAATTGATTTAATCGCAAAAAAAGCAATTGAAGAAAGTGGTGTTAGTTTGAATAAAGTTTCTGCAATTGCTGCAACCGCAGGTCCTGGATTAATAGTTTGTTTAACGGTTGGTTTAAATTTTGGAAAAGCTATGGCCTCATCTTTGAATATTCCTTTCATAGGCGTAAATCATCTGGAAGGACATGCTTTAAGTCCAAAATTACATTCTAAACTCGATTATCCATATTTGCTTCTTTTAATTTCTGGAGGTCATAGTCAGTACTTAAGTGTTAACGGTCTTGGCAAATATAAAAGGCTTGGCACAACAATTGATGATGCTTTAGGAGAAGCTTTTGATAAAATTGCAAAACTTTTAGGAATTGAGTTTCCAGGTGGTCCAAAATTAGAAAGGTTTGCTAAAAAAGGTGATCCAAATAAATTTGAACTTCCAAAACCAATTATAAATAAAGGTGGATGCAATTTATCATTTGCTGGATTAAAAACTGCAATTTTAAGAATAACAAAAAAAATTAAAACAGAACAAGAAAAATTTGATCTTGCCGCTTCATTTCAAAAAACTATTGAGGAAATTTTATATGTTAAAACAAAAAAAGCTTTTCAGGAATTCAAAGAAATAAATTCTATAGATAAAAATAATTTTGTAGTTGCTGGAGGCGTTGCAGCAAATGAAGGAATAAGAAATAAACTTATTAAAGTAAGTAACGAAAATAATTTTAAATCTATATTCCCGGACCTTAAATTGTGTGGTGATAATGGCGCAATGATAGCAATGGTTGGTTTAGAAAAATACAAATTGAAACAATTTGATAACTTAGATTTGCCTGCTAGTCCAAGACTTCCACTAGATAATGATGCTATATTTTTAAAAGGAGCAGGAGTAAAATTATAATGAAATTTTAAGGTATCTTATTCTATTTTTTTTATGTTAGGGTTATAGATTGTGAAAAAACCAACTTTTAAAGAAAATGTTGATTCATTTGTTACACTTACTAGTAAAATAATTCGTTTTCCAAAAGATGTAATTGAATATATTAAATGCAGTCATTCAGTAATGCAAGTTAGTGTTGGTGTTAAAATAAAAAATAAAATTAATAATTTTGTCGGTTGGCGTGCTGTCCATAGCGAACACCGTTTACCTTCAAAAGGAGGAATAAGATTTTCACCCAACGTGAATCAAGATGATACCGAAGCTCTAGCGGCGTTGATGACTTATAAATGTTCTGTTGTAAATGTTCCTTATGGAGGTTCGAAGGGATCTTTAAAAATTAATCCTAAAGATTACTCTGAAAAAGAACTTTGTCTAATTACAAAAAATTACGCAACAAAACTTGCAAAAAAAGGTTTTTTAAATCCCGCATTAAATGTCCCTGCACCTGACCTTGGAACGTCTGAAAAAGAAATGGTTTGGATTATGGATGCTTATAGAAATTTATTTCCCGAGGATATAAATTATACAGCTTGCGTTACCGGCAAACCTGTTGAGTATGGTGGTATTAGAGGAAGAGACGATGCAACAGGTCGAGGTGTGGAAGAAACTATACGAGAATACTTTAGACATCCTAAGCTCTTAAAAAAAACAAAATTAAAAGAAAAACTTAAAGACAATTCAATTGTTATCCAAGGTTTTGGTAAGGTTGGTAGAAGTTTATCTCTCGACTTATATAACCGAGATCAAGCTAAAATTATTGCAATAGGAGATTTGGATGGCTACTTAATAAATAATAAAGGCATTGATATAAACAAACTTTCAAAGCATTACCTTAAAAACAAAAAAATTAACAATTTCAAAGGTGCCAAGTTTATTAACAAACCTGAAAACGTTTTATTACTTAACTGTGATATATTAATTCCAGCGGCCACTGAATCTGTAATTAATAATAATAATGCCAAAAAAGTTAAAGCAAAATTAATTATTGAAGCAGCCAATGGACCCATCACTTATCGTGCTGACCAAGTTTTAAATAAACGTGGCATAGACATATTGCCTGATATTTTTGTTAATGCTGGGGGTGTCGTAGTTTCATATTATGAATGGGTAAAAAATATATCTCATATTCGTTTTGGAAGACTTCAGCGTCGTTTTGACGAACAAAAAATGAGAGATGTTATGGGTATAATTGAAAAATCAACAAATAATCCAACTTCACCTAAGCTTTACAAAAAAATCACCTCAGGGGCTACTGAAAAAGATTTAGCTTATTCTGGACTTGAAGATACGATGAGAGAAGCTTTTCAAGAAATATTAAATGAAAAAAATAAAAATAAAAAATTAAATTTTAGAACTGCCGCTTATGCAATTGCTTTAAAGAAACTAAGAAAATTTCACGACACAGTTGGAATGTATAGTTAATATAAAAATTCAAAAACTTATCCTATAAATTATGGGAAAAAAATGGCTACTTAAATCAGAACCTAGTATTTGGTCAATTGACCATCAAAATAAAGCAGGTTCAAAAGGCACTGATTGGGATGGTGTTAGAAATTACCAAGCAGCAAATAATTTAAGAAAAATGAAGAAAGGTGATCTATGTTTTTTTTATCATTCCAACATTGGTAAGGAAATTGTTGGTATTGTTGAAGTAATAAAAACTGCATTTATTGATAAAACCGATAAAATGAAAAAGTTTGTTGCAGTTAAAGTTAAATATAAAAATAAACTAAAATCACCTGTAACCCTTGAAAATATTAAAAAAAACAAGGTTCTAAAAGATCTACCTTTAATTAAACAAAGCAGACTTTCTGTCATGCCCATTGATACTAAAAGCTGGAAAATTATTTTGAAGATGGGTAGTATACTTTAATAAAAAATTCATGCCAAAAAAAAAGAAAAAAATAAAAAAGAAAAAGGCAATTAAGAAAAGAAAAAAAACTTCCATAAAAAAAGTTGAGCAAAATATAGAAAAAGAATTAGTTTTTAAAACTAAGAAAGATTGGATTACCAAAGCAACGGTAAATAAATCTCAATACGAAAAAAAATATAAAACATCACTATCAGATAATGATGGTTTTTGGAAAAAAGAAGGAAGGAGAATTAATTGGATTAAACCTTATACAAAAATTAAAGATGTAAAATATAGTAAATCAGAAGTTAACATAAAATGGTTTTATGACGGAACTTTAAATGCTTCTGCGAATTGTATTGATAGACATTTAAAAAAAAACAAAGATAAAACAGCAATCATATGGGTTGGTGACGATCCAAAAGTTCAAAAAAAAATCTCTTATAAGGAACTTCACAAAGAAGTATCAAAAGCAGCCAACGGATTAAAAGAAATTGGAGTTCAAAAGGGTGATAGAGTTACAATTTATTTAACAATGATACCTGAGTTAGCTTACACTATGCTTGCTTGCGCTAGAATTGGAGCAATTCATTCAATCATATTTGGAGGATTTTCACCAGACAGTATTTCTGGAAGAATTAATGATTGTAAATCTGATTATGTAATAACAGCAGATGAAGGTTTAAGAGGAGGAAAAACAATACATCTTAAATCAATTGTGGATGAAGCTTTAGTAGATTGTCCAAAAGTAAAAAAATGTGTTGTGGTAAAAAGAACGGGTAACAGAATTAATTGGGATCCTAGTAGAGATGTTTGGTATCATGAAATGATCAATAATGTTTCTGCTAAATGTGAGCCTGAAGAGATGAATGCAGAGGATCCATTATTTATTCTTTATACATCTGGATCAACAGGAAAACCAAAAGGAGTTTTGCATACCACTGGTGGCTATATGGTTTACGCATCCATGACTCATCAATACATATTTAATTATAAACCTAAAGATATTTATTGGTGTACAGCTGACATTGGTTGGATAACTGGTCATAGTTATATAATTTATGGTCCATTATCTAATGGTGCAACCACTATAATGTTTGAAGGAATTCCAACTTATCCTGATAATTCTAGATGGTGGCAAATCGTTGATAAATATAAAGTAAATATTTTTTATACAGCGCCAACAGCAATACGTGCGCTGATGAGAGAAGGTGATAAGCCGGTAAAGAAAACATCAAGAAAAACACTAAAATTATTAGGAACGGTAGGAGAACCTATAAACCCAGAAGCTTGGCAATGGTATTATAAAACTGTTGGAGATTCTAGGTGTCCAATTGTTGATACTTGGTGGCAAACAGAAACTGGAGGTATTTTAATTAGCCCTCAAACAGGTGCAATAAATTTAAAACCGGGCTCAGCAACAAAACCGTTTTATGGAATTAGACCAGTAATTGTTGATAAAGCAGGTAAAGTTTTAAAAGGAGAGGCACAAGGTAGACTCTGTATAGCTCAATCATGGCCTGGACAGATGAGAACTGTTTATGGTGATCATCAAAGATTTATAGATACTTATTTTTCACAATTTGATGGCAAATATTTTACAGGAGATGGTTGCCGAAGAGATAAAGATGGATACTATTGGATAACAGGAAGAGTTGATGATGTAATTATTGTTTCTGGTCATAATTTAGGGACTGCCGAAATTGAAAGTGCATTTGTGGCTCATCCTAAAGTTGCTGAAGCTGCAGTAGTAGGTTTTCCACATGACATAAAAGGAAATGGATTATACTGCTATGTAACCTTAAATGCAGGTGAAGAACCAACTTTGGATTTAGAAAGAGAATTAAAACTTTGGGTAAGAAAACAGATTGGAGCTATAGCAACTCCCGATCTAATTCAATTTTCTCCAGGACTACCAAAAACAAGATCTGGTAAAATTATGAGAAGAATTTTAAGAAAAATTGCAGCCAATGAGCATGATCAATTAGGGGACACAACTACATTAGCAGATCCTAGTGTTGTAAAAAGTTTGGTTGATAATAGAAAAAATAATTAAATATCAATTAATTTGATAAATTCTTTTTGAATATTTTCCCATTTTAAAATCATAGAATTTAAAACTATTT
>CAJWPG010000012.1 GCA_913045275.1 uncultured Pelagibacteraceae bacterium | reverse complement strand
TCTTAAAAAAAAAACTCTGTTTTTTAGTTGAATTTAATTATTATGGTTATAAACAATCACTAACGGAGAGATGGCTGAGCGGTTGAAAGCACCGGTCTTGAAAACCGGCAAAGGGGCAACTCTTTCCTGGGTTCGAATCCCAGTCTCTCCGCCACTAATATTTTTTTTTAAAATCAATCAATAGGTTGAAAATTTTTTTATTAATATCGGTTTTTACTTTGCCATCTGAAATTTCAACTATTTCTTCATCGTTTAAATTTATTAATTTGCTTAAATGCTCTAATTCATCAAAATCCAAATCATTGATGATTTTGTTAACAAAAGAATTAACAAATATGTCCATTTCTTTTGTACCCCTATATTGAGAACGGTATTTAATTTTATTTATCAAATTTTGTTTATTTGAATTCATTATATATACAATTATATATATTTTATGCAGGATTATGAATATTTATTATCTTCATTAGATAAAATTAAAGGTATTGGAAATAAAACTATACAATTATTTTTAAGAAAAAAAATTAAAACAATATTTGATTTATTGTGGCATTTACCTATTTCTAAAATAGAAACTTCTAAAACTACAGATATTAAAGATCTTCAACTTGGAAAAACTCAATCTATTAAATTAACTCCTTTAAAATATAATTTTCCAAGAGTCAGAAAATTACCAAACAAAGTTAATTGTATGTCATCAGGAGAAAAAATAGATTGTATTTTTTTTAATAGTTATGAAGGATATATAAAAAAAATATTACCAATTAATCAAAAAGTTATTGTTTTTGGTAAAATAGGCTATTACAAAAGTAAATATCAAATTACCAATCCAAAACTAATATCAGAAACTGAAGATGGCCTAATTAAAGACATAAAAAACTACAGTCTCACAGAAGGTTTAACAATAACAAAGTACAATAAAATTATTGAAGATGTTTTTAAAGCAATTCCAACTTTGAAAGAATGGCATAATGAAAAATTATTAAAAAAATTCAATAATGCTAGATGGAATGAATCGATTAAAAAAATACATAGTTATGATTATGAAAAATTAAAAAACTCTCACTATTTAAGAAGACTCATATTTGATGAAATTTTTGCAAATTTTTTAATATCTTCACAGATAAGATTAAAAATTAAAAAAATTAAAAAAAAAAAGAAATTATTTAATGATCAAATAAAAAATAAATACTTACAAAAACTTGAATTTGAATTAACTGTTGATCAAAAAAATGCAATTAAAGATATAGAAAAAGATCTTAAATCAAAAGAAAGAATGTTTAGGTTAATTCAAGGAGATGTTGGCTCGGGTAAAACTATCGTTTCATTAATATCAGCATTAAATACTATTAAATCAGGGTATCAAGTAGCTTTTATGGTACCAACTGAAATTTTGGCTAAACAACATTTCAATTTTTCCTCAAATTTTTTTGATTCAAGTATTAAAATCGAGTTACTTTCTGGCAAAGTAGATTACTCAAATAAAAAAAAAATAATTAAAGATTTAGAAAATAAAAAAATAGATTTAATTATAGGTACTCACTCATTATTTCAAAAAAAAATAAAATTTAAAAAATTGGGTTTAATTATAATTGATGAACAGCATAAATTTGGTGTTAATCAAAGAAAAGAACTGTCAGAAAAAGGTGGTAATGATTGCGATGTTTTAGTTATGTCGGCAACTCCTATTCCAAGAACAATGATGATGACTATTTATGGTGATATGGATATTACATTAATAAAAGATAAACCAAAAAATAGAAAAGAAATTAAAACCTATAGTAAACTTGATTCAAAAATTAACGAGATAATAAATTTTGCGAATAAAGAAATACAAAATGGAAATCAAATTTTTTGGGTATGTCCTCTAATTGAAAAATCAAATAAATTAGATCAACAATCGGCTGTTGAAAAAAATAAATTTTTACAAAAATATTTTAATAATCGCGTTGGTTTAATACACGGATCAATAGAAAAAGATAAAAAAAATAAAGTATTAAATGATTTTTTAAATAAAAAAATCGATGTTCTTGTTTCTACTACTGTAATTGAAGTAGGTATAGATTTTCCAAACGCAACTGTAATAGTAATAGAAAATGCTAACAAGTATGGTTTATCACAACTTCATCAACTTAGAGGTCGTGTAGGCAGAGGAAATAAAGAAAGCACTTGTATTTTAATTTTTAATTCGAACTTAAGCCAAAATGCAAAAAAAAGAATTAATATTCTAAAAAATTTATCTGATGGTTTTGATATATCCGAAGAAGATATGAAGCTTAGAGGTTATGGAGATATTCTTGGATTTAAACAAAGCGGATTAAAAAAATTTAAATTAGCCGATCCTATTTTACATAGAGATTTATTCGAACTTGCCGAGGCAGAAGTTAAAAAAATTGAAATTAATAACTCTAGTTTGGGAAATTATTATAATCTATTAAAATTATATGACAGAGCTTCAATAATTAATGATATTATTTAATTATTGTTTCTGATGTTCCTGCTGAAACTATAAACTTAGAAGCTTCTTCAAAAGTCATATCTAAATAAATTATTTCATCTTTTGGAAACATTAATAAAAAACCACTTGTTGGATTTGGCGTAGTAGGAACAAATACATTAACTAAATTAGAATTTGTTTTTTTTGATATTTCGCCTTCATTATCTTTTGTAGCAAAACCAACTGCCCAACTACCTTTGCGCGGATATTCTATTAAAACAACACTTTTTTTTTTACCCCTTTTGTTTGGTGCAAGAGTTTGAGTCATTTGACCTATAGCTGAATAAATTGTTCTTAGAATTGGAATTCTCTTAAATAAATCATTTACAAATTTTAAAATTCTTTTTCCAATGAATGATAAAGATAATCCACCAATAATAGTTATAAAAAATACGGATAAAATTATTTCCAATCCGGGAATTGCAAAAGGTAGATGGTTGTTTGGATTTAAATCATAAGGAATAAGTTTTGATGAAATTGAAATAAAAAATTTTGTTAGATATAATGTTATTCCTATAGGAACCAGCACAACAATACCTGTAATAAAATAATTTCTTAGTTTTGCTAGAATCGATAAACCTTTTCTTTTAAATTTAGCCATAATTTATTATTACGTTTATTTATTAAAAAATAATAATATTCTTAAACAAATATCATATTATTATTTTATATTTACATGTATTATAATTATATAAAAAAGTGAATAGAAGAAAATTCATATATTTGTTGAGTTGTGGTTGTTTGTCAATGGGTCTTCACTCTTGTTCAACAGCGCCTATTACTGATAGAAAACAGTTAAAAATAATTCCCGAATCTAAATTAAATGCCCAAGCTGCGAAAATTTATGAAAAAGTTAAAAAAAAAGAAAAAATGAGTAAAGATACTAAAACTTTAAATCTTATAAAAAATATTGGTAGCAAAATAGAAAATTCAATTTCTGAATATTTTTATAGAGAAAATTTGACTGACCCAACTTCAAATTTTCAGTGGGAATATATCTTGATTGAAAATAAAAAAATAAAAAATGCTTGGTGTATGCCTGGTGGTAAAATCGCTGTTTACACAGGTATATTAGATGTAACAAAAAATAAAAATGGTTTAGCGGCTGTTATGGGTCATGAAATTGCCCATGCAGTTGCGAAACATTCCGTTGAAAGAGCTAGCAGAGGTATATTATTAAAAACAAGCACTAGTATAATAAATATTGCAACAGGTGGTAAACTTTCTGAAATTAATAGAGCAACAGGCATGGACACTGTTGGGTTGATTTCTTCAATAGGAATAATGAACCCATTTAATAGAAAACAAGAAACTGAAGCTGATTATCTGGGTATGATTTTTGCTTCATTGTCTGGTTATGATATTCGTGAAACAGTCAAAATTTGGGAAAGAATGCGAGAAGCTAACAAGGGAAAAGAACCTCCTGAATTTATGAGTACACATCCATCATCAACTAATCGAATAAGTAATATTAATGAATGGATTAATGAAATTATAATAAAATATCCTCCTATAATATGAATGTGGTGAGCCCTGTTGGACTCGAACCAACGACCCATTCCTTAAAAGGGAATTGCTCTACCAACTGAGCTAAGGGCCCAACGTCGTGTTTTATATTGATTTTTGAATATTTTTCAATGTAAAAAAATTACAATAATTTAATATACTTGTTATGAAATTGTTCAAAAGTTCCTTTTTTTATATTTTTTCTAATTTCAAACATTAGTTCTTGGTAAAAATTGATATTATTTAAAGTAAGTATCATTGAAGCCAACATTTCATTTGTATTTAACAAATGATTTAAATAATTTCTTGAATATTTATTCAAATTAAATTTTGAAACATTAGAATCTAATGGTGAATTATCATTTTGGTTCCTTGAATTTCTAATTTGAACCCTACCATTCCAAGTAAATGCTAAACCAGTTCTTCCAGACCTAGTAGGTAATACACAATCAAACATATCAATACCTCTTTTAACGGCTCCCAATATGTCTGAAGGTGTACCTACTCCCATCAAATATCTAGGCTTATCTATAGGTAAGTGTTGTTTTAAATTATCAAGAACTTTAAACATTTCTTCCTGCGTATCTCCAACTGCCAAACCTCCTATTGCATAACCATCAAATCCAATATTTGTTAATGCTTCTAAAGATATATTTCTTAAATCTTCAAACAATCCTCCTTGAACTATACCAAAAAGACCTTTATGAGGATTTGATCCAAATGCATTTTTTGATCTTTCTGCCCAATCATTAGAGAGCTCCATAGATTTTTTTATTTTATTATAATCTGTTGTTTTTTTAGGACATTCATCCATCACCATAACAATGTCAGAATTCAAAGATTTTTGAATACGTATACTTTCTTCAGGACTTAAAATAAATTTCTTTCCATCTATGTGAGATTGGAAAATTGCTCCTTTTTCTCTATCAATTTTATTTAACTTTGAAAGAGACATTACTTGAAAACCACCAGAGTCAGTTAAAATTGGTAACTTACAATTCATAAATTCGTGCAAGCCACCAATATTTGATATTCTTTCAACACCAGGTCTAATCATTAAATGATATGTATTTGAAAGAATAATTTCACTTCCAGTTTTAATTATATCATCAATGAAAGCACCTTTAACAGTTGCTTGAGTACCTACTGGCATAAAAGCAGGAGTATTAATATTTCCTCTACCAGTCTCTATAACCCCTACTCTTGAATAATTTTCTGTATAATTAACATTAAAATTAAATTTTTTTAATGCCATTCATTAATATTATTCTGATTTAAAGCTTATTATTTTATCAGGGTTTGAAACTGAACCGTTAGGACCATCACCTTTTTTAATCATATCAATAAATTCCATTCCCTCAACAACTTTACCAAAAACTGTATATTGTCTATCTAAGAATGAAGCATGTTTAAAACAAATAAAAAATTGACTATTGGCACTATCAGGATCAGAAGATCTTGCCATTGAAACAGTGCCTTTTTCATGAGGAACATCATTAAATTCTTGTTTTAAATCGGGTAAATCAGATCCGCCCATTCCAGTTTTTTTTAAGTCAAAATCTTTAGATTCTGAATTTCCAAACTTAACATCTCCAGTTTGTGCCATGAATCCTTCTATAACTCTATGAAATACTACATTATCATATTTTCCGTTATTTGCTAATTCGGTAATTCTTTTTACATGATTAGGTGCTACGTCTGGAAACATTTCAATTTTTACATCACCATCTTTAAGTTTTAATATCATTATATTCTCCTTTGCATTTACATTGTTACTTAAAATTAAAATTAAATAAAAAATAATATTTATAAATTTAAGCATAAATATTTTTTAAAGATTTGATTGTACTTTTAGTAGTAAATTTTTTTAGATCTCCTTTGTGCTGAGCAATTTCTTTTACGAATCTTGAAGATATAATTTGGTTTTCAAGGTTAGACATTAGAAAAATTGTTTCTATTTTATTGTTTAGTTTTCTGTTCATTCCAGCTAATTGAAATTCATACTCAAAATCTGACACAGCTCTTAAACCTCTCAATATGATATTTGATTTATATTTTTTACAAAGATCGGTAGTTAATGATTCAAAAGTTATAATTTTAATGTATTTTTTTTTAAACTTTAAATCATTATAAATTGCTTTTTGAACAATTTTTACTCTTTCATCAATTGGAAACAAAAAATTTTTTTGATTTCCATCAGATATACCTACAATTAATCTATCAACAAGCTTTAAAGCATTTTTAATTACATCTATATGACCGAAAGTAATAGGATCGAATGTTCCTGGATAAATTGCTATATTTTTCATTAAATAAGATTATCATCAAGTTTGATAGCTGAAACAACTTTTTCATCACCTGATAGCTTAATTATTCTAACGCCTTGAGTATTTCTTCCAGCAACTCTTATTTCTTTGACTGATGTTCTTATAACTCTACCTTTGTCTGTAGAGATAAGTATTTGATCTCCTTCGAAAACTGGAAAAGAAGATGCTACGTTCCCATTTCTTTTCGAATTAACTATTCCTATTATTCCTTTACCACCCCTATTAGTAACTCTAAAATCATAATGAGAAGTTCTCTTACCATAACCATTTTCAGTGATTGATAATATAAATTTTTCTTTAGCTATAAATTCTGATTTTGAATCTTTATTATTTTTTTTACTATTTTTTAAATCGTGATCAATTATTGATAATGAAACTATATGATCTTTTTCTGCTAAATTTATTCCTCTTATTCCCTTAGAAGATCTTCCTTTAAAAACTCTTAATTTTTTAGACTCAAATCTTATACATTTTCCAAATTTTGTATTTAAAATAATATCTTGATCATCTTTGCAAATTTTAACTCCAATAATTTTATCATCATTATCAAGTTTCATAGCTATTTTTCCTGAGGCATTAATAGATGTAAAATCTTCTAAGTTATTTTTTCTAATTTTACCTTTGCTAGTAGCAAAAATAATATGCATATTTTTTATATCTACAGTGTCATCGGGAAATGGCATTATAGAACTGACGGATTGATGGTTTTTTAATGGCAAAATATTAAATAGAGACTTGCCTTTAGATGAAGATGATCCTTCTGGTATTTTCCATGCTTTGATTTTATAAGCCAACCCTTGCGTTGAAAAAAATAATACTGATGTATGTGTATTTACCGAAAGCGTTTGAACAACGGAGTCTTCATCTCTAGTTTTTATACCTGCCTTTCCTTTGCCTCCTCTTTTTTGCTGTTTTACACTGCTTAAAGCTCCTCTTTTTATGTATCCTTGTAGTGTAATTGTAATAATTACAGACTCTTTGTGTATAGTTTCTTCTATGTCATAATTTAGTATTGCGTCAATTATTTTTGTTCTTCTTGGAAATGAAAATTTTTCTTTAATCATTTGAAGATCGGCACTTATTACTTTTAATAATTCATTTTTTGAATTAATTATTTTTTTATATTTTATAATTAATTCAGCTAATTTTTTAATCTCTAACTCAATTTCATTTATACCTAACGCAGTTAATTTTTGTAATCTTAATTCTAAAATTGAAACTACTTGTTTAATTGATAAATTGTATGATCCTTTGTAATTTTTATTCTCTAAAAGTTTTAATAATTTTGAAGATTTTATTATTTTCCATTTTGTTTTTATTAAAGAATTTTTTGCATCCTCAGGATTTTTTGAAGATCTGATAATTTTTATTACTTTATCAATATTTTCTACACTTACTGATAATCCAATTAATATATGGGCTCTTTCTTCAGCTTTTTTTAAATCATATTCAGTTTTTTTAATTACAACATTTTCTCTAAATCTAAGAAAGTTTTCTAAAAAATCTTTTAGACTGCATGTCTTTGGTTTGTTATCTACGATTGCAAGACTATTAAAACCAAATGAACTTTCGATTGATGTATACTTATATAACTGTCTTTTAACAGTCTCTGGCTCAATACTTCTTCTTAGATCTATTGCAACTCTTATGCCTTCTCTGTTTGATTCATCTCTTATATCGCTTATCCCTTCAATTTTTTTTTTTCTCACCAGTTCTGCTATGCGCTCATTAAGATTAGATTTATTAACTTGATATGGAACAGATGTAATTACCAACCTGTCTTTTCCATTCTTTAAATTTTCAACAGTTATGTCGCCTCTTATTTTAAAAGATCCTCTTCCAATTTTATAACCTTGTTTAATAATATTCTTGCCTATTATAATTCCACCGGTTGGAAAATCTGGACCAGGTATAAATTTCATTAATTCTTTAATTTTTATATCTTTATTCTTGATTAAAGCTAAAGTACCATCAATTACTTCACCAAGATTGTGTGGTGGAATACTTGTGGCCATTCCAACTGCTATACCACCAGCTCCATTAACCAATAAATTTGGATATTGAGCTGGTAGAACTTTTGGTTCGTATTCAGTTTCGTCATAATTACTTTTAAATGATACTGTTTCTTTTTCAATATCTTCAATTAAATACTGAGAAATTTTCGCGAGTCTTGTTTCTGTGTATCTCATTGCTGCAGGAGGATCTCCATCTATTGATCCAAAATTTCCTTGTCCATCTATCAAAGGCAAACTCATTGAAAAATCTTGAACCATTCTAACCAGTGCATCATAGACAGCTTGATCTCCGTGAGGATGATATTTACCAATTACATCTCCAACTATTCTTGCAGATTTTCTAAACTGCTTTGACCAATCAAAACCACCTTTATGCATTGCATATAAAATTCTTCTGTGAACAGGTTTTAAACCATCTCTTATATCAGGAAGGGCTCTACTTATTATTACACTCATCGCATATGAGAGATAAGATGAACTCATCTCATCATACATTGTGATAGGTTTAATATTAGTGTCTTTAGAAATTTGTTCTTTTTGCATAAAAACTAAAATGGAATATCGTCATCCAAATCGTTTTGACTTACAGGATTGTTATTTTCAATATTTTGGTTCGTATCTTGTGATGCTATATTGTTTTGGAAACCTCCACCAAGCATTGTTAAAGAAGAGTTATAACCTTGTATTAGAATTTCTGTGGAATACTTATCTTGTCCAGTTTTCTCATCTTTCCACTTACGAGTGGATAATTGACCTTCGATATATACTTGAGCTCCTTTTTTTAAGTATTGCTGAACTACATTTACCAAACCTTCATTGAACACAACTACACGGTGCCATTCAGTTTTTTCTTTTTTTTCTCCAGTATTTTTGTCCTTCCAAGATTGACTTGTTGCAAGGCTTAATCTTGCTACATTTTTTCCGTTCACCATTTGTTTAATTTCCGGATCTGCGCCTAATCGACCAATTAAAAGTACTTTATTTAAACTTCCTGCCATAATAATTTAAAATTTTGATATGTTTAATTATACACTATTTATATTGAATATTAATTTTATTAATTTAAAGCAACAATAATTATGCTTAAAAAGATAGTTATTAAAGGCGCAAAAGAGCACAATTTAAAGAATATTTCTTTGGAAATACCTAAGGATAAATTTGTTGTAATTACAGGTCTATCGGGTTCAGGAAAATCTTCATTAGCTTTTGATACAATATATGCAGAAGGCCAAAGAAGATATGTCGAAAGCCTTTCGGCTTATGCTAGACAATTTTTAGATAAAATGAAAAAACCAAATGTCGACCTAATTGAAGGATTAAGCCCGGCTATATCAATTGAGCAAAAAAATACTTCAAAAAACCCTAGATCAACTGTTGCTACAGTAACAGAAATTTATGATTATATGAGAGTACTTTATGCTAGAGTGGGTATACCCTACTCACCATTTACAGGAAAACCAATCACTTCTCAAACAATTAGTCAAATAGTAGATAAAATAAAAGAACTTCCAAAAAAATCTACTATTTTTCTTTATTCACCTGTAGTTAGGGGTCGTAAGGGAGAATATAAAAAAGAAATATTAAGTTATAAAAAAAGAGGATTTAGAAAAATAAAAATTGATAATAAACTTTATGAAATTGATAAAGTTCCTGAATTAAATAAAAAAATAAAACATGATATTTCTATACTAGTAGATAGAATTATAATTAATTCTTCATTGGGTAATAGATTGGCGGAAAGTGTTGAAACAGCTATCAATCTTGCAAACGGATTAGTTTTTGTTGAATATGAAAATGAAACACTTCCTAAAAAATTTCGAAAAACTGAAAATTTAATTTTTTCTACAAAGTTTGCATGTCCAGAAAGTGGCTTTACTATTGAAGAAATAGAACCAAGGTTATTTTCTTTTAATAGCCCATATGGAGCTTGTGAAGAGTGTGAAGGAATAGGTTTAAAATTAAATGTTGATCCAAAATTAGTTGTTCCCAATGAAAAAAAAAGTATTGCCGATGGAGCTATTGAACCGTGGTCTAAATCTATTTCCATGTATTATGCTCAAACATTAGCTTCTATAGCAAAACATTATGAATTTTCATTAAATGAAAAATGGTCAAAATTACCAAAAAAAATTAAAGATATAATACTATTTGGCTCTGATGATGATGAAATTAAGTTTTCATACGATGATGGATATGAGAAATATTCACACAAAAAAACATTCGAAGGCGTGATTAATAATTTAGAAAGAAGATATTTAGAAACAGATAGTGATTGGAAAAGAGAAGAAATTTCACAATATCAATCAGATACTAAATGTGAAAGATGTAACGGTTATAGACTTAAAGATGAGGCATTATGTGTCAAAATTAATAAATTAAATATTAGTGAAGTAACAGAAAAATCAATATATGATGCTAAAGAATGGTTTAAATCACTTGAAATTAATTTAGATCAAAGACAGTTAAAAATTGCACAACATATTTTAAAAGAAATTAATGAAAGACTAAATTTTTTACTAAACGTAGGTCTAAATTATTTAACTCTTTCGAGAGAATCTGGAACTTTATCAGGAGGAGAAGCACAAAGAATAAGGTTGGCATCACAGATAGGATCAGGTTTAACAGGTGTTCTGTATGTTTTAGACGAACCTTCAATAGGATTACATCAAAAAGACAATGTAAAATTAATTGATGCTTTAAAAAAATTAAGAGACCTTGGTAATACGGTTATTGTTGTCGAGCATGATACTGAAACTATTTTTAACGCTGATCATATTATTGATTTAGGACCAGAAGCTGGAAATAAGGGTGGTAAAATTGTTGCACAAGGTAATTATGAAGAAATTTTAAATAGCAATGATAGTATAACTGGAAGATATTTATCTAATAAGAGCTTTATACCCATTCCTAAAAATAGAAGAATATCAAAAAATGGAAGATTATTAGAAATTCTAGGAGCAACTGGTAATAATTTAAACAATGTAAATTTAAAAATTCCCATAGGTAATTTTACTTGTGTTACAGGTGTATCTGGTAGTGGTAAATCAACTTTAATACTTCAAACACTCTATTGTGCTTTAAATCTTACATTAAATAATAATAAATCTAGAAAAATTCCTAAACCTTTTAGAGGTTACAAAGGAATAGAGTTAATTGATAAAGTTATAGATATTAATCAATCACCGATTGGTAGAACACCTAGATCAAATCCAGCTACATATACTGGTGCATTTGGTCCTATAAGAGATTGGTTTACAAATTTACCAGAATCAAAAACCAGGGGATATAAGCCTGGAAGATTTTCTTTTAATGTTAAAGGAGGTAGGTGTGAAGCTTGTGAAGGTGATGGTGTAATTACGTATGAAATGCATTTTCTACCTGATGTTTATATTACTTGCGATGAGTGTAAAGGTTCAAGATATAATAGGGAAACGTTAGAAATTAAATATAAAAACAAAAGTATAGCGGATGTTTTGAGTATGACTGTTGATGAAGGTTGTGAATATTTTAAAAATATCTCAAATATTAAAACTAAATTATTAACTTTAAAAAAAGTTGGACTTGGTTATATAAAAATTGGTCAACAGGCAACTACCCTATCCGGTGGTGAAGCCCAAAGAATAAAATTAGCTAAAGAATTGTCAAAAAGATCCACAGGGAGAACATTGTATATTTTGGATGAACCTACTACTGGTTTACATCAACATGATATAAAAAAATTATTAGAAATTTTACATACATTTGTTGCCACTGGTAATACGGTAGTAGTTATAGAGCATAATTTAGATGTCATTAAAACTGCTGATTATATAGTTGATATGGGTCCAGAAGGAGGTGTCAAAGGTGGTAATATAATAGCAGAAGGTAACCCTGAGGAAATGGTTAAATCAGATATTAGTTATACAGGTAAATTCTTAAAACCTTTACTAGATAACAAATTTAAAAAAACTGCTTAAAATTACTAAAAAAAAATAGTATAAAAACAATTAATATGAAATCGATTCTACAATCTCTTACAAAAACAATTCAAGTTTCTTTTGGACTTTCTATAATTTTATTTCTGGGATTATATTTTGGAAACGGAGGATTTAATTTTGATATTCTATTCTGGAGTTGGTTATTTAGATATATTCATGTTGTTGTTGCTATAATGTGGATAGGCTTATTGTGGTATTTTAACTTTGTGCAAATTCCTAATATGGCTAAAATTCCAGATGAACAAAAACCTGCTATTGGAAAAGTTATAGCTCCTTCTGCTTTGTTTTGGTTTAGATGGTCAGCACTTTTAACAATAGTATCCGGATTAATATTAGCTTATTTAAACGGTTATGTTCATCAAGCATTAGTACTAGGTATAGGATCTGGAGGTGGAAAAAATACTGCTATAGGAATTGGAATGTGGTTGGGCTTAATAATGGCATTTAATGTTTGGTTTGTAATATGGCCTAATCAAAAAAGAGCTTTGGGTATTGTGGAGTGTGATCCTGATCTAAAAGCTAAATCTGCTAAAACAGCAATGTTATTTTCAAGAACAAATACTTTGCTGTCACTGCCAATGTTGTTAACAATGGTAGCGGCACAAAATTTGTATTAATTTTTATCTTCTTTTATTATTGTTCTTTGGCTAACTTTTAGCAAAACTAAAATTGGATTAGCTATATATATTGAAGAATAAGTTCCAAATACTATTCCTAATATCATTGCTAATGAAAAACCTTTTAAGATTTCACCACCAAAAAAATATATTGAGAATAAAGCAAGAAGTGTAGTCACTGAAGTAATTATTGTTCTTGATAAAGTTTCATTAATTGAAATATTTGTTAATTCAAAAATTTTAATATCTGCATATTTTTTTAAATTTTCTCTAACACGGTCGAAGATTACAACTGTATCATTCATTGAATAACCTACTATAGTTAATACCGCAGCAACAATTGACAAGTTAATTTCTAATGAAAAAAGTGAAAATATACCCATAGTTATTATTACATCATGAAATAAAGCTATAATTGCACCTAAGCTAAATTGCCATTCAAATCTTATCCATATATATAAAAGCATTGCTGCCAAAGATAAACCTATTGCTATAAACCCAGATTTAAGAAGTTCAGCACTAACTTTTGGACCTACATTTTCCACTCTTCTAAAGTCAACATTACCAACTGAACTTGATAATTTTGCCTTAATATTATCTATAAATTTAGAATCATTTGAACTTTGTTTTTCAAATTTAACAATGTAATCAGTTTTGTTACCAAAGCTTTTTACAGAAACATCCCCAAGATTCATTTGATTAAAACTATCTCTAATTGATGATATTTTAGAAGAACTTTGTTCAACTCTAATTTCTATTAAAGTACCACCTTTAAAATCAACACCATAATTAAGGCCCTTAAATACCAATAAAATTAAAGAAGCCACAATCAATATTAAAGAAATGATATTTAATTGTTTATAGATTTTATTGAACTGAATATTTTTCATTTAAATCAGCTTGTCTTTATTTTTATTTTTTAACACAAAAAATGCAGTAAACAGCCTTGCTATAAAATAAACTGAAAACAAGGTAGTTAATATTCCAATACCTAAAGTTATTGAAAATCCTTTAATTGGACCAGAACCCATGAAGAAAAGTATGAAAGCTGCTATCAAAGTTGTTATATTTGCATCTAAAATTGTTGTTCTAGATTTTGTGTATCCGCTATCAAAAGCAATAATGTAATTTTTTTCATTTTTAACTTCTTCTTTAATTCTTTCAAAAATAAGAACATTTGCATCAACTGCCATACCTACTGTAAGAATTATACCTGCTATTCCTGGTAAAGTTAATGTGGCTTCAAATAAAGTTAAAATACCAACTAATAAAAATAAATTAGAAATTAAGGCTAAATTAGCAATTACTCCAAATATTCTATATTTATAAATCATAAACAATACAACTAATACAAAACCAATTATTAAAGACAAAATTCCCGAATCTATAGAATCTTGTCCTAGATCGGGTCCAACTGTCCTTTCTTCTATAATGCTTAAAGGAGCAGGCAATGCACCTGATCTTAATAATAAAGCTAAATCTGTTGCAGACTGAAATGTAAAATTACCCGAAATTTGACCTGAACCACCTACTATTGGTTCTCTTACTGATGGAGCGCTTATTATTTTACCATCTAATATAATGGCTAATCTTTTGCCAACTCCTGTACTAGTAGCTTTTCCAAATTTTTTAGCACCTACTCTATCAAGATTAAAAGTGACCACAGTTTCGTTTGTCTGAGTATCCATTGTAGGTTTGGCATCAACTAAATTATCTCCACTTAAGATAATTCGTTTACTTACAATTGCCTCTTCAGATTCATCTTCAAACATTAATTTTTCTGTTCCAAAAGATTCTTCTGAATTTTGAGTAATAAATTGGAATGTTAGATTTGCTGTTTTACCAAGTAATGATTTAATTCTTCCAGGATCATCTAGACCGGGTAATTCGACTAATATTCTATCATTACCTCTTTTTAATATATTGGGTTCGTTTGTACCAATTTCATCAACTCTTCTTCTTACTATTTCAATAGCCTGATCCAAAGATGAGTTTTTTAATAAAACTAAACCGTAATTTGATAAAGTAAGTTTAAAAAAATTATTGTCTACAATGAAATCAAATTGATGTGTTTTGTATTGCTGAAAATATGGATTTATTTCACTTTCATCATCATCTAAAATAGTTTTAATTTCATTAACGTTTTTATTATTTGATTCAAATATTATTGAATTTTGATCTACTGAAAAATTTCTTAAAATTAATTTTTTCTCTTTAAAAAATTTTTTTAACTCTAATAATTTACTTTGTAGCTTTTGAGTAATAACTGGCTTATTATCTATTTCCAAAAGTAAATATGATCCACCCTGTAGATCAAGACCAAGTTTTATGTTTTTTGAAAAATAATCATCATCAAATTTTAAAAAATTTGAAAGAGCAAAATATGAAATTATTAATGTAAATATTAATACTGAAAATACTCTTAATTTTGAAAAGTATAACACTTTTGTTAATGTATGTTATTTTTTTGGCTCTGCTGTATTTGCTAAACCTTGAATGCCGCTAGATCTAACAATTTCAACATTTACATTTTCTGAAATATTAACTTCGACTTTTTCGTTATCAATAATTCTTTCAATCGTACCAACAATCCCACCTGTTGTGATTACCTTGTCGCCTCTCTTTAAACCTTCAACCATTAATTTATGTTCTTTAACTTTCTTTTGTTGAGGTCTTATTAAAAAGAAATAAAAAATTACAAAAATTAATATTAAAGGTATAAATTGTCCAATTCCAGCATCCATGATGTCCTCTTAAGTTTACGATTATTTATACTATCTAATATTTAAAGACAACTCTTAATTGATAGAAATTTTGTCAATATTTCCCATATATGGTTTTAACACATCTGGAATTATAATTGATCCATCTTCGGTTTGATAGTTTTCTAAAATCGCAATTAAAGTTCTACCTACAGCTAACCCACTTCCATTTAAGGTTCCAACAAATTCTATATTATTATCTTTATTTTTATATCTAGCCTTCATTCTTTTAGCTTGAAAAGTTCCACATGAAGAACAGCTAGAAATTTCTCTATACTTTTCTTCCGAAGGAAGCCAAACTTCTATGTCATAAGTTTTCTCAGCGCTAAATCCCATATCGCCTGTACTTAAAATAATTTTTCTATATGGAAGTTTTAGATCGTCTAAAATTTTTGTTGCACAATTTGTCATTCTTTCAAGTTCTTCTAAACATTTATCATTTTCGACAATGCTAACTAGTTCAACTTTATAAAATTGATGTTGTCTAATCATGCCTTTTGTGTCTTTGCCATAACTACCCGCTTCCTTTCTAAAGCAAGGAGTTGAAGCAACCAATCTCATTGGTAATGATTTAATGTTTACAATTTGATTTTTAACCATATTTGTCAATATAACTTCAGCTGTTGGAATTAAGAATTTTTTATCATTTTTATCATCAAACTTAATTTCAAATTGATCATTTTCAAATTTAGGTAATTGACCGGTTCCATACATTGTATTGTCAGTAGCCATTAAAGGAGGTGAAATTTCAGTATATCCATTATTTTTTGTATGAGAATCAATCATAAAATTTGAAATAGCTCTTTCTAATGCTGCCAATTTATCTTTTACAAAAACAAATCTTGATCCTGTTGTTTTTGTAGCAAGATCAAAATCTAACATATTTAGATTTTCACCAATTTCATAATGAGATTTAGGTTTAAAATTAAATTTTTGTATATTGCCAACTTTAATTACTTCTTTATTGTCATTTTCATCTTTTCCGGCAGGAACATTCTTTAAAGGAATATTAGGAATTGCACTTAATATATTATCAAGTTTATCTTTAACTTCTTTTTGTTTTTTACTTAATTCTTCAATTTTAATTGAAATTTCTTTAGATTTAGCAAATAGATTTTCATCCTTGGATTTAGAAATAGATTTTTTTTCCATTTCGTGTTTTTCTTTATCTTGAATAAGATTTCTATTTTCTTTATCTAGTTCAACAATATCTTCTAGATTTACATCAAAATTTCTATCTTTGATGCTATTTTTAAAATCTTTAAAATTATTTCTAATATCTTTTATATTATGCATTTTTTTCTTCTGCTTTTTTTTCAATTATATTTACTGAAAAAATTGATAATTCATATAAAATTAATAATGGAATAGCTAATCCAATTTGAGTTACTGGATCAGGAGGCGTTAATACCGCCGCCGCCGCAAATATCATGACAACAACATATTTTCTTCTTTCTTTTAAAAATGTTGAATTTACTACTCCTATTCTTGCTAACAAACTTAGAACTACAGGCAACTGAAAACTTAAACCAAAAGCAAAAATTAATTTCATAACCAAAGATAAATATTCATTAACTTTAGCTTCAAGCTGAATAGGTAAATTTGTGCTTATGCCAACGCTTTCAAATGACAAAAAAAACTTGATAGCTAGTGGCATAATTAAATAATACACAAGCATTCCGCCTAGTAAAAATAATACAGGGGTTAAAACAAGATAAGGCATAATAGCCTTTTTTTCATGATTGTATAATCCTGGAGCTATAAATTTCCATATTTGTATTAAAAGAAATGGACTTGTAATAAAAAAAGCAGCAAAAAAAGATACTTTTAAATATGTAAGAAAAGTTTCCTGTAAAGCGGTAAATATTAACCTTCTATCAATATCATCATTTTTAACAGCCTCAGCATAAGGTTCTACTAAGAAACCATAAATATATTCTGAAAAAAAATAACAAATAACAAATAATAAAACCAAGAATATTAATGAATTAATCAATCTTTGTCTTAACTCAGTTAAATGACTTATAAATCCTCCTTCTTTTTCTTTATTATTTGTCATTTTTTATTTCTTCTTTAGTATTTTCATTATTTGATTTTTCTTCAATTTTATCAAATTTCTCTTCGGTAATATCAGAAACTTGATTTTGTATATCAGCGAAATATCTCTTCGCCGAACCTATCCATGATCCAATTTTTTTTAGCATAACAGGAAAATCTTTTGGACCGACAACTATTATTGCAATTGAAACAATTATTAAAATTTCAAACCAGCCAATTTGTGGCATTGATTACTCTTTGTTATTTGAGTCTTGATTATCTGAAATATTTTTAGGTTCGCTGTCTTCAGTAGAATCTGTGGACATACCTTTCTTAAAACTTTTAATACCTTTAGCAACATCTCCCATTAAACTTGAAATTTTTCCTCTACCAAATAGTAAAACAACTAAGATAACGACTATTGCAATTTGCCAAAAACCTATACTCATGATTAACTTATACCTCTATAATTTGGTTTTTAAAAGTATCTTTTTACTCATCGTCTTCATTTTTAAGAGTGCCACTTAGCATTTCATCTATCTCTGAGTAAATATTTTCCTTTTTGTCTTCTTGTTTTTCTTTAAAAAATTTACCTGTTCCAAATATTGAAGCATCGACATTTGAAGTATCAATTAATCCAGCTGATCCTAACTCATCAACTGTTGGTAAATCAGACAATTTTTGTAAATTGAAATGACTTAAAAAATCTTCTGAAGTTCCGTATTGAATTGGTTTTCCTGGAACATCTTTTCTGCCAAGGGGTCTGACCCAATTTAATTCCATTAATATTTCAAGGGTATTAGTACCAAAAGCTACACCTCTAATTTCTTCAATTTCTGCTCTGGTAACTGGTTGATGATATACAATAATAGCTAATGTTTCTATTGCAGCTTTAGATAATCTTTTTTCGACCGTTTTTTGTTGTGACATTAAAGGAGAAAGATTTTCAGCTGTTCTAAAAGACCATTTGTTAGAAATACAAACTAAATTAACTCCTCTATTAGAATAAAAATTTTTTAATTTTTCTAAAGTTTTTAGAACATCTATTTTTTTTGTAATTTTAGATTCTATTGTTTCAATAGAAAGAGGTTCTGCAGCAGCAAAAATGATTGCCTCAACTTCTCTTTCGGCATCACTGATCTTTCCTGGAAAAGTTACGACATTATTTTTTTTTATTTTATTCATTAGTTTTCTTTAATATATATATCGTCAAATAAATTATTTTGTTTAATTGATACATTGCCTTCTTTAACAAGTTCAAGCGATCCAGATAAAATTCCAGCTTGTCCAGTTCGTTTAAGATTGTTTGAAGATTTAAAGTTTCCAGGTATTAATTCTGAAATATTTTTCCATTCATTTAATTTTCCAAAAAATTCTTTAATTCTGTCTATCCCACTTTCAGTTGTAAATACAGGTAATTTTGGAATGTTCATTTTTTTAAAATCTTTAGTCATGACTATACTTGCATACGTTTTTAATATTTCAAATAATGTTAATGAATATTTTGAATCATAAATTGACCTCATTCCACTTTTGGATCCTCTCATAAAAACATCTCTTCCTAATCTTTTTTTGCTTAACATTTGAGACGATAATAATCTTATTAATTCTAGCTTTTTTAATTGTAATTTTAATTTTTCAGCAACCTCTAAAGCTTTAAATTCTTCTTCTTCAGTTTCAGGTAATAGTAATTTTGATTTTAGATAGGTTAACCAAGCTGCCATCAATAGATATTCTGAAGCCAATTCTAAGTTTAAATCTTTAGATTTAGTTATGAATTCATGAAATTGGTCGGCTAACTTTGTAACTGATATTTTTTCTAAATCAACTTTTTGTGCTTTTGCTAAATCTAAAAGAATTTCTAGTGAACCAGTATAGGAAGATAGTTCTACATTAAATTCAAGTGAATCGGTCTGTTCCATAATTAATTTTAACTTATTATATCACTCAATTGTGATGTTTTTTTTACAATAAAGTTATCAATTTTTGGAGAATTTTTTGCGACTATTAACATTTCTTTTAAATTAGCATTGCAATGTAGGGCTAAATTACAACCTGCTAGAAATGATTTTTTCACATTTTCTTCTAACGAATACTTGAGAGCTTTCATTGATAAATCATCAGTAATTATTATATTTTTAAAACCTATTTTATTTCTAATTAATTTAATTATTTTTTTTGAATGAGTGGCAGTTTCTGTCCTATCTATATTTTTAAATAATAAATGACCTGTCATTGCTATTAATGAATTTTTATCTTTAAAAGTTTGAAAATCATTTTTAAGTAAATATTCAATTTTTTGATTAATAATTGGTAATTTTTTATGACTATCTGATATAGCCAATCCGTGTCCCGGAATATGCTTGATTATTGTGGCTATTCTATTTTTATGAAACTTTTCTATACAAATATTTCCAATTTTAGAGACGATTTTTTTATTTGATGAATAAGATCTATCACCAATAATATTGTGAGATTTAACTCTTCTAATATCTAATACTGGTACAGAATTTATATTTATTCCTAATGTTTTTAATAAATATGAAATTTGTTTAACATAAACATTAAAATATATTTCAAATTTCTTATTATTTTTTTTATACAAATCACCAAAAAATTTAGCGGTAAATATTGAGCTATCAATAAATTTTTTTAATCTAGTAACTCGTCCTCCTTCTTCATCAATTAAAATTGGATAATTTTTATTTTTAAATATTTTTTTTATAGAATTAGTTAATATTTTTGTTTGCTTAATTGATTTTATATTCCTTGAAAATAAAATAATACCCCAAGGTTTATATTTTATTAAAAACCTTTTCTCTTTATTGGAAAGATATTTTCCTTTAATGCCACAAACAAAAGATTTATGATTTTTATTCATCATTATATAAAAGTTTCCAAAAAGAATATTTTTTTGTTTGTTTATTATTTTTGTACTCAACAAATTCAATAATATTTTCGGTATTATTCTTTAGCAATATTAAATCATCTTCTGCTTCTTTAATTTTTTCGTCCAAAAGTGATGTTGATCTATAAGAATTTTTATAATTTTCATCAGAAAAATAATATCTAGCAATAAAGAAAATGAAGAAAAATATAACAATAATATAGAATAAATATTTTAGTTCCTTTATCATTACATTTTTTCAGGCGTTTCAACTCCTACAATATTCATACCGCTTTTTATTACATTGGAGACAATTTTTAAAATAATAACTTTTTCATCTTTTATAGTATTATCTTTTTCAATAAATCTTTTGGAAACATCTTCTTTACCCATATTCCAGTACGAATGAAATTCAGACGATAATTCATAAAGATAAACGGGTATTCTATGTGGTTCTAGTTTTGATGTAGCAACATCAACGCATTTTGGCCATTGTGATATTTTTTTAAATATTTTAATTTCATCATCAGTATAATTAAAATCAAAACTACTAATATTAATTTCATCATCAATTTTTTTATTTAAATTTCTGAAAACAGATGAAATTCGTGCATAACAATATTGTACATAGTATAAAGGATTATCTTTTGATTTTTCTTTAACTTTTGTAAAATCAAAATCTAACTCAACATCGTTACTTCTGTTTAACATTATAAATCTAGTAGCATCTTTTCCAACTTCACTAATCAAATCTTCAACTGTTATGTAGTCGCCTTTTCTTTTAGACATTTTGAATGGTTGGCCGTCTTTAATAAGTTTAACTAATTGACTAACTTTACAAATTAACTTGTTCTTTTCACCAGAAAGAGCCTCTACTACAGAAGTAATTCTTTTAATGTAACCAGCATGATCTGCTCCTAAAATATTTATTAATATATCAAATTGTCTTTTTAATTTTGTATTATGATAAGCGACATCAGTAGCAAAATATGTCCATGATTGATCTGATTTTTGTAAGGCTCTATCTTTATCATCACCAAATTCAGTTGATTTAAAAAGTAATTGTTCTCTTTCGTCCCAATTTTTAGAGTCTTCACCTTCTGGTGCTTTTATTTTTCCTAAATATACAAATTGATCTTTCTTCAATTCATCTACAACTTGATCAACCTCTTTGTTTATTACAACATCTGTTTCGCTGGTAAAATTGTCGTGTGAAATTCCAAGATTATTTAAATTAAATTTTATTAATTTAAGAGATTCTTTAACTGATAGTTTGGTTAATTCACTAGAAATGATTTCAAAATTATCAAACTTAATATCTTTATTTTGATCAATTATGTTTTTCGCTATATCAATTAAATAAACTCCAGGATAAAGGTCTTTATCATCAATGGGGAATTTTTCTTTAAATAATATTTCACGTATTCTAAAATAAACAGATTTTGTAAAATAAATTATTTGGTTACCAAAATCATTTACATAATACTCTTTTGATACTTTGTGATTATTAAATTTTAGTAAATTAGATATAACATCACCTAATATTGCTCCTCTACAGTGCCCAACGTGAAGTGGGCCAGTAGGATTGGCAGAAACAAATTCAACTAGATATTTTTTTGGATTATTGACTTTTTTTGATCCATAATTCTTTTCATTAATAATAGATTTAAGAAAATTATTCCAAAAATTTTTATTAAACTTTAAATTTATAAAACCAGGTTTTTCAATTTTAATTTCTTCTATATAATTGTCATTTTTTTTAATAATATCAGCAATAACTTCAGCTATTTCTAATGGCGATTTATTATTAGGTTTAGACAAGATCATGGCAACATTTGTTGACATGTCACAGTTAAATTTAGCTGGTGGAATATCTACATTTATTCCAGATAAATTTTCTGGAAGTACTAATAAATTATCTTTATTTGCTGATTTTATTAATTTTATAATTTTATCAAGATATGTTTTAAAAATATTCATTTTGACATTTTATAAAGTTGAATAGCAAATCTATCAGTCATGCCTGAAATATAATCAGATATTGCTCTATGCTTATCTTTTTTTAAATCTGATGATTTAATATAATTATTTGGTTTCTTTATAATAGTTTTGAAAAGTTTTTTTATAATTTTTTTACCATTATTATTTTTTTTCATTACATTTTTATTATTATACATTTTAATTTTTAAGAATTGTTTAATTTCTGTTTCAATATTCTGAAATTTTTCTGAGAAAATTACAGTTTGATTTTCATTATTTTGCACATCTAATAATTTTTTTATTTTATTTTTTTTTATTTTATTAATTGAATTTCTTATTATATCTTTAACCATTAAATTTATAGAATCTCGTATTATTTGATAAATAATAATATCCTTATTTTCTCTTTTTATATTTCTTTTATAAGATTTGTATATTTCTTTAAAAAAATTAATTTCAATTAGTTCGTTTAAAGTAAATAATTTAGCTTTAATTCCATCTTGTATATCGTGATTATTATAAGCAATATCATCAGAAATACTTGCTATTTGAGCTTCTAATGAAGTATTGTTTTGGAACTTAATCTTATTTTTAAATTTTTTTATTCCAATAATAGAATCGAGTTTATCAAAATCATAAAATGATCCATTATGTTTTAATAATCCATCTAATGTTTCAAGAGTGAGGTTTAATCCTTGGAATTTTAAGTATTTATTTTCTAAAAACATTACTATTCTAAGTGTTTGCAAATTGTGATCAAAACCTCCTTGGTTCATCATACAATCATTTAAAGCGTACTCTCCGGCATGACCAAATGGAGTATGCCCAAGATCATGTGCTAAACTTAAAGTTTCAGCTAAATCATCATTTAAATTTAAATATTTAGCTATCGTCCTAGCAATTTGTGCAACTTCAATTGAATGTGTAATTCTAGTTCTATAATGATCACCTTCTGTGTTTACGAATACTTGGGTTTTATGCTTAAGTCTTCTGAATGAAGCTGAATGGATTATTCTATCTCTATCTCTTTGGAAAGGTGTTCTATATTGGTTTTGAGGCTCATAATTTAGTCTGCCCTTGCTTTTAAATAATCCTAATTTTGAATAATTTTTCATTCTTTAAAAATGGCAAAATATAATTATATTAGTAATATCAGTGTTAAAACATGATTAAAGAAATTAAATTTACGGATAATGCAATAAATCAAATAAATCATCTTTTATCATCTAAAGATAAAGGATCTTTTTTTAGAATCGCAATAAAAGGTGGTGGTTGTTCTGGTTTTCAATATGATTTTTCTTTTGATAAATCCCAAAACGATGATGATTTATGTCATGAAAATATACTTATTGATAAAAATTCAGCTGATCTATTAAAAGGCTCTGAAGTAGATTTTGTCAAAGAATTAATTGGAGATTCATTTAAAATAAATAACCCACAAAGCAAATCTTCTTGCGGTTGTGGTGTTTCTTTTTCTCTTTAATGATTATTAGTTCTTGGAATGTTAATTCCGTAAGAGCTAGAATAGAAAATATTAAAGAATATAT
>CAJWPG010000011.1 GCA_913045275.1 uncultured Pelagibacteraceae bacterium | reverse complement strand
ATTAACATTTTTCCTGCATCTTCTTTTAAATATAAACTGTCATCAAAATCTCTTAGAACAGGAATGTTTTTTGGTAACTCATTAATACCTTCAGTGATTACATAAAAATGTTCAGCAGGATATAAGGGAATACTAAAACCTGTATCTTCTCCTATTTGTCTAGACCACATTCCAGTAGCAAGGACAATATATTCACATTCAATGGTTTGACCATTAACAACAACTCCTGCCACCCTTCCATTTTTTTTTATTATTTTTTCAACTGGTGATTTTTCAAATATTTTAGCTCCTTCTTTTCTTGCTGCTTTTGCTAGTAGATTTGTTACACCAATTGGATCTGCTTGGCCGTCTCCTGGCATAAATATTCCGCCTAAAACATCTTTTTCATTAATAATTGGGTATATTTTTTTTATTTGATCAATATTTAATACTTCAACATTAACATCATATAACTGTGCTGTTGTTGCTTGTCTTTTAAGTTCTTGCCATCTTCCTTTTGTGGTTGCTATAGACAAAGCTCCGTTTAGTTTTAATCCACTTGAAAAATCTATTTCTTTTTCTAATTTTTTGTAAAGTTCTAATGAATATTTTCTAATCTTTGTTACTGCTGCAGAAGGTCCTAATTGACCAACAAGACCTGCGGCATGCCAAGTGGTACCTGAAGTAAGCTGGTCTCTTTCAAGTAGAACAACATCCTTCCAGCCAAATTTTGCAAGATGATAAGCGCACGAAGTTCCGGCAACCCCTCCTCCTATGACAACTACTTTTGTACTCTTAGGTATTTCTTTACTCATTTAATTTAATATTATTATGAAAAAAAGAAGTTTACACTTAAAAACATACTATGTGATCAATATTTATTGGACGCTTAATTCCAAATTTTTCATCCACTTCATGTTGGTGCATATGGTGCGAGTGGACAAATACAGGTATTAAAAGATTGCTATTAGTTTTTAATGTATAAATAAAATTTGTACCTCTAAATTTTCTATCTACAACTTCCAATTTTAAGTTACTTTTATCATCATGCTCTAAATCTTCAGGTTGTAATAATAATTTCACATTTGTTCCTTTTGGATAATATTTTATGAAATTTCCTTTAATAGTTCCAAGATCCTTATTTTCTAAGCTATTTTCTCCAGTAACTTTTGCTGGGATTAAAATTCCACGATTTAAAAAATTTACAACTTCAACAGAGTTAGGAAAATGATAAACATTATACGGATCATCAAATTGCTTGAGTTGTTTATTTAAAATAATCCCACACTTATTGCCCAAATAAAATGCTTCATATGAATCGTGAGTAACAATAATAGTTGTTATTTTTAAATCTTTTAAAATTTGTTTTAATTGAACTTGAATTTCTTCTTTAAAGCTTTGATCAACATTAGATAAAGGTTCGTCTAAAAGCAAAAGATCAGGTTGAGAAGCTAATGATCTTGCTAGAGATACTCTTTGAGCTTCTCCTGCACTAATTTGATGAGGATAGTGATCTAATATTTTACCAATATTAAGTAATTTTATTGTTTTTTTAATATTTATCTTCTTTTTTTTATTTGAATTTTTTCTTTCAGCACCAAGGTAAATGTTTTTTTCAACTGTATAATGTGGAAATAAGCAATTTTCTTGAAAAGAAAGTGATATATTTCGATCTTCAGGTTCAATATTAGTTTTATTTGATGATAATGTTTTTCCTTTAAGTTGAATTGATCCTGTTTCAATTTTTTCTAAACCAGCAATCGATCTTAGAATTGTGGTTTTTCCAATACCCGAGGGTCCTAAAAGACAAACAATATCACCTTCGTTTTCTATTGAAAAAGATACGTTATTTACCTTATTTTGACCCCCAGCTTTAAACGAAACATTTTTAACTTCAAAAAAATTATTATTCACTGTTATCTCTTAAAATATATTTAGATGTAAGTAAAATAAAGAAACTTGCAATCATTATTAAACATAAAGATGGAACTGCTGCAGCTTCTAGTAAATCTTGTGAAGCATAAATATAAGCAGTAGTTGCAAATGTTTCAAAATTAAATGGTCTTAGGATTAAAGTTATAGGTAGCTCTCTAACAACTTCTAAAGAAATAAGCATACCTATTAAAAGTATTGAGTTTCTTAAATATGATACATGAATATTTAAAAAAGTTTTTAATTTTGAATAACCAATTAAATAAGCACTTTCATCTATAGATCTATTTATTTTTTCATATCCAGATTTAATTCCATTACATGCTAAAGAATAAAATCTAATAAAGTAAACTAAAACTAAACCTAATATTGAACCAATGAAAAGTTTCTTTATAGATTTAAGTTCAAAGAAACTTATTACAGTATTATCAAACCAAGCTATAAAAGTTATAAATGCAACGGCTAAAATAACTCCTGGTATGGCATATCCTGAAATTGAAAAGGTTGTTAAAATATTTAAAAGTTTACTTCGTGAAACACGATTGCCATAGTTTGTTATAAATGAAAAAATAATTAAAGCTGAGCTCGATAATAAAACTAAATAAATTGTATTAGTAAAAAGATCGAAAATTTTCAAATCAAAGAAATTTTTTGGAAAAATAATTGTCCAATACAACATTTGGCTTAACGGAAAAATAAAACTAAAAAATAAAACTACAAAGCATGCGGCAAATGCCCAAAATGAATTAGATTTATTTAATTTAGTTTTTTCTTTTTGTTTAAAACCACCCTTTGTTTGAGAATGATATCTAGCTTTTTTTCTTGAATAGTTTTCTAATATGAAAATAGCCAATATAAAAATTAACAAGTAAAATGATAATTGATTAGCAAAAGCCAAATCATCAAATCCTGTCCAAGCATTATAAATACCAGTTGTTAAAGTATTTATTCCAAAAAAGGATACAGCTCCAAAATCAGAAAGTGTTTCCATGGCAACCAAAGAAAGGCCGGCAACTATAGCGGGTCTTGCCGAAGGTAGAATAATTGAAAAAAATGATTTAGTTTTTGAAAAACCTAAATTTTTTCCTAAATCAATTAAACTTTGTGATTGATAATAAAAAGAAGCTCTCGTTAGAATGTATACATAGCTAAAAAGTGAGAACGAAAGTGACAGTATTGCACCAAACATCCCATCAAATTTAGGAATTGAGCTATTATAATTAGCTTCACCAAATAAATGTTTTAAAATTGTAAACGCTGTTCCATAATTTTCAAAAAAAGCTGTTAAAGAATAAGCATAAATATAAGGTGGTACAGCAAATGATAAAATTAACGCCCATTTAAAAAAATTTACACCTGGAAATTGATAAAAAGAGACCAAATAAGCACAGCCCGTGCCAATAATAAAAGTTAATAAAAGTACGCCAATTAACAATATAAATGAATTGAAAATATACTCTGCTAAAAAAGTTTGTTTAAGAATTTCAAAATAGTTTGATGTATCTTCAAAAAAGCTTGTAAAGACTGTTAATATTGGAATGGCTACAATAAAAGAAATTATAAATGAACTTGTATACCAAATATTAAATTTTTTAAACATTGTATTAACTAATAACTGAATACTCCGCTTTTTTTATTTATTATAGATTATTCTATAATATTTATTCTTTTATTCATTTTTTCACACTCCTTGGCACATTGCGGACATGACAGGGAAGATTTATTATAATCAATATCAGACATAATTTTTTTTTTAACTTTTAACACTTATTTCCAACCAGCTGCTTTCATCATTTCTATTGCGTCAGCCTGTTTAGTTCCATATGATTTAACTGAAGTTTTTAAATCTTGTTTAAAACTTAAGTCAGCACCAGGAACTAATGCATTAGGTGAAACGCCAGCTATCATTGGATACTCAAATGTATTATTAACTATATGTTCTTGTGCTTCTTTAGTTAATAAAAACTCTACAAGTTTAACTGCATTAGCTTTGTTTGGTGAGTGTTTTAACATTCCAGCACCACTAATGTTCATGTGAGTTCCTCTGTCTTGTTGGTTAGGGAAAAAAGGCATAACTTTTTTTGCAGCCGCTTGTTGTTCTGCACCTTTTTTTCCAGAAAGCATTAATGCATAATAGTAAGTATTAGCTACAGCAATATCTGCTTCTCCAGCAGCTACAGCTAAAATTTGTGCTCTGTCATTTCCTTTTGAATCTCTAGCCATGTTAGCAACAACACCTTTGGCCCAAGTTGCAGTTGCGGTTTTTCCATTATTTTTAATTAATGACGCTACAAGAGATTGATTGTATATGTTGTTATGTTTTCTTATTACAACTCTGCCTTTCCATTTAGGATCAGACAAACCTTCGTAGGTCATGCCATTTAAATCATTAGCACTAACTCTTTCAGGTGAGTAATACATAATTCTAGCTCTCTTAGCTATACCAACCCATTGTGCTGATCTAAAATTATTAGAAACAGAATCTTTTATAGCTTTTGACCAACCAGCTCTTTGTAACATTCCTTTAGCTTGGAAAGCGCCTAGTCTTCCTGCATCAGCTGTTATATATAAATCACCAACGCAATCTGCATCTTCTTCTGTTATTCTTTTTTGTAATGCTTTATCTTTTCCTGATACTACGTTAACTTTTATTCCTGTGGCTGCAGTAAACTTTTCATAAAGTTGAATATCTGAGTCATAGTGTCTAGCGCTGAAAACATTTACTTCAGCCGCTAAAGCAAAACTTGAAATAAAAGCAAAAAGTATAGAAAGTATACTTAGTCTTTTCATTTTTCTCCGTTGTTAAATTTCTATTATTGCTGATTATATATTGCAATTGATAACCATTATCAATGATAATGATTATCAGTATCATTATGTCGCAACCTGCCATTTTAGTGTATTTTAAAAATAACTTTTTAATTGGAAAAAAAAACTATTAGTTAGTCTACCAAATTCACTTTGAATATTGGGATTTTGCCAATTGCTACCTGTTGGTCTATCTCCCATATTAATTTGAGACCCAAATATAATGTCAAAATTATCAGTTACAGACTTAGTTAAAATTAAATTGTGTTGATGTGAAGAATCTTGCCAAGCAATTTTGGAATCATATTTGCCAATTAACAATGGGTTAAATTCATAACTCAAAGAAATACCAGTGATATGTTTGTTTAACGATGTGTTAAGCCCATTTTTGTATCGTACATTTGAAGCATCCAAATTGTTAGAATCTCCTAAACCATTATATAAATGTTCTGCTATAATTTGTAAATTATTATTGAAACGGTAATTAAATCCTAGAACATTAGTAAAATAATTTTTTAATAGATCTCCACTGTAAGATCCTGGCATTGCAATTTTGTCAGTTCCCCAGAGGTAAGTAGTTTCATTATAAATATTAAAGGATCCTATTTCACCGTCTACTTCAAATCCTATAATATGTCCTTCAGGTTCAGTTTTGTATAATAAAGAATAGTCAGTATCATTAATAGTTTTGTAACCTCTTAATAAAAAACCCGTCTCTCTTTCTAATCCAACTCTTTGGTAAGATTGAGCAATAGTATTTTCCAAATAGTTACCGGATTCATAAAATTTTTTTATTTTATTTACAACTAAATTAACTCCACTGAAGTTATTCAAAGGTTTATCTATTCTAATAGCGTCAATTCCAGATTTAAAATCTTGATTAAGATAAGAAGAGCCATAATAATCAAATAGGTTCCAAAATTGAGGTTTGCCAAAACTAACTGCTAGTCTACCTAAATGTACATCCAAATCATTCGTTGTAAATTTTAAATTAGCTCGATCAATATAATAATGAGCAGATTCATCATTATTATTAATCCTATTTCCTCCAAGATCCGCTGACAACATTGTTGTGTCTCTTCCACTTGCACCCGTTTTAACATCTGAGTAATTATAAGTTTGCAAGGCATGTATTTCGTAAGAAATATTTTCGTAATTATTTGATTCTAAAATTATTCTAGCTATTGCAGAATATTCTTCATTACTATCTTGATCAAAATAAGGTGTAAAATTATAATTGTCATAATTCTTATAAACAGTTTCAATATTTCCACTTAAGTTTATTAAACTTTCTTGAGCAAATAATTTGAAAGGAATAAATACAATAATTATTAAAATATTTTTTATAATTTTATTTAAAAACATTAAATTAACAATTATATGTTTTTTGAAGCTTGTTCTTCCTTATCAATTAGACCGTCTTTCAATAAGATTACTTTTCTTGCAAAATTTTTTACAATTGGATCGTGAGTTGAAAATAAAAAAGTAGTGTTATTTGTTTTGTTTAATTTTTCCATCAACGTCAATAAAGATTGTGCAGTCTTTGAATCAACATTTGCTGTTATTTCATCGGCAAGAACTAACAAAGGATTAGAAACAACAGCTCTAGCAATTGCAACTCTTTGCTGTTGACCTCCGCTAAGTTCTCGGGGAAGTCTATTTTCTAGTCCTTCTAAATCCATTTCTTTAAATAAGTTCATAACTTTTTCTTTTCTTTGAGAAATAGGTATATTTTGAAGCATTAATACATATTCTGCATTTTCGTAGGCTGTCAGAACTGGGAGTAAATTATAATTTTGAAATACGAATCCAATCTCATTTCGTCGAATTAAGCTTAACTCTTTATTTGTTAATAAATTAAAGTCTTTTCCATTAAATATAACGCTTCCACTAGTAACTCTATCAAGGCCACCGATTATATTAAGAAGTGTGCTTTTCCCACATCCTGAGGGTCCCATCATTACTGAAAAATCACCCTTATAAATTTTTAAATCAATGTCTTGTAAAGCTTTTATTGCAACTTGCCCACTTCCATAATTTTTTACTACATTTTTTAAAGATACTATTTCCTGATTAGAATTCATGCAGACCTCAATTCGTCAGTAATTGAAATTTTTGATATCAAGTGAATTGGAAAAAAACTTAATAACTGAACTGCTAAAAAAAAGAAAAAACAAATTTGCATAATTAAAGGTGCAGAAAATAATGGAGTAATAACCGTGTCCATTCCAAAACCACCTACACTCATATCTTCTGATTTGCCTCCTACTACATTCAACATATCATAACCTTCGGTCCATTTTGCGACGCCAACCCCTACTAAAGCACCTAATGGACAACCAATTAGACCAAAAAAGATAGTTTCGAAAAATATTTGAACTTTAAGTTCTATTTGTTGAGTTCCAATAGCCAATAAAGAAGCAAATTCTCTTTTCCGTTCAAGAGTTGACATTAAGATAGTACTAAACATTGTAAATAAAACTATAACGACTAACATAATCATAAAAAAAGTAATCGCCGTTCTATCCATTCTAATAGTTGTTGCCACGTCTGGCATTATTTTTTGCCAAGATAAAAATATTCCATTATTTTTTGCTAACGATTTTTGAAGCTCATCAATTAAAACTTCATGCTCATCTGGATTTTTTACAATAATTCCCAACTGAGAAATTTCATCATTACTTAATCCGGCAACTTTTCTAGCAATTGCAATGTTGCTCTGTATTAAATGTCCATCTATTTCTTTTGATCCAGTTTTAAAAATACCTTTGACTCTAAATAATTCTTCAGTCAGCTCACCTTTGATATCATTTGTGGTGAAAACAAATTTCTTTCCAATAGCAATATTTAAATTTTTCGCCAGTTTTTCACCAACAACTACTAAGCGTTCATCTACTTTCGACAAATATTTTCCCTCGATGATATTTTCGGGTAAAAAGGAAATGGCAATTTCTTTTTTTGGTTCAATTCCCATCAAAGATATCCCCACAGATCCTTTAGCTGTATGGGCGACACCTTGTAAATTTACGATTTGTTTTGTAAATAATATATTGTCATTGTTAGTTAGAGTATTATTTATTTTTATTGTGTCGCCAACCCAAAGATCGTTGGAAGGTGAATTTCGATAATCTTTATGTTCATAAGTTATATGACCTGACATTAAACGTGCCACATCATCTATAAGTCCTGCGTAAAACCCCCACGCAATACAAACAAAAAAAATTGGAATACCTGTGCCTATAATAATTGAAAATAATGAAATAAAGGTTCGTCTTTTATTTCGCCAAAGACTTAACCAGCTTATTTTGATAATTAACAATAATAATTTAGCACTCATTTTTTATAATGTATGGCCTCCACTGGGTTGATTCTAGCCGCAATACTAGCTGGGTATAAAGAAGAAAAGACACTTACTAAAAACATTAATATTAAAGGTAATATAACTATTCCAACGGAAACACTTCCTTTCCATATAGGGTCCATAACTACTCCTCCAAAAGAAAGATTCCCCTTTCCACTAACATCAAATCCAAATTTTTGAAAATATAGAGCTACACTCAATCCTAAAATTGTACCAATAATTGACGCTATAAATGTCAGTATAATTGCTTCTAGAGAAACTTGTTTTATAATTCTAAAAGGAGTTCCGCCAATTGCTCTAATAATTCCAAATTCCCTCATACGATCATATGTGGACATAATCATTGTATTCATTACGCCAAGTCCAGCGGCTATAGTAAATATTGAACTAAATAAAACTCTCATAAATACAGACATTTTTTCAGTCATTAAAGAAATTGTTGGCATCAATTGCTTCCAAGTATCTATTTCTACATTTTTTATTTCTGCAGAAATAAGATTTTGTATTTCTTCAGCTGTAAAATTACCTTTTGAATTTAATGCAATTTCATGAATCATATTATCTGCTGAAAATAAAATATTAAAATCATCTTTTAATATTATGGCGGCACTTCTATCAATATTGTCCGCTACATTTTTTAATATTCCTGACACATAAAAAAGTTCATTTCCCAAAGATCCATCGGCTCCTTGAACAAAAACTACTAATTCTGAACCTACTTCAGCTGCCAAGGAGAGTGCAAGTTTATTACCAAGCACAATTTTATTTGAAGATGAGTTATTTAAAAATCCACCTTGATCTATATGTTTTGCAAAATCAAAATATTTAAGTTCTAATTCGGGTTCAACTCCCCAAAACTGAGTGCCGGCAGATTTAGTTCCTGAAGATATTAATCCATATCCATAACTACGTTCGACCAAACCTATGTTATTTTTTTTTGCTATAGATTTAATTTTTTTAGTATTTTTTAAATATTTATATAAAGATCTATCATCAAGATAACTTTCAGCATGAATTTGAACTTCTCCCACAACTAGATTTGTTGTAGTAAATACTGCCTTATCAATTAAACCAATGATCATTGATTGAAAAATAATTAAAATAGAAATACACAATGCAACAGCTGCGATTGTAACATTTGTTCTGGTAGGATTTCTCCATAAATTTCTCCAACTAACTTCTATTGTTTTCATTTATATAAGTTTACCTCTGCAAATTGTGTAAAGAAAAAAAATCATCACTAATTGCCAAATCAAATTTAATTTCTTGCCATTGAATTGTAGTTGACTCCCCTGGTTCATCTTCTGGGATCATTTTCATTTTTAATGGCATTTTTTTATTATCTAAAGTTTGTATATTTGAAAATTCAAGTTTACGTGAAACTTTAAGATCTTCATCATAATATATAATTTTTAATGGAATAAAATCTTCTCGATAAACAACAACTTCAACCTTGCCCCAAACAACAGCAGCATTCTTTTTAGGAATACATATAATTTCTACAATATCTATTTCATCGCGAATGCCTTCAAACGATATAGAAAAATCATAATCTTTAGCCATCCTTGACTGTTTTACTAAATCATCATTAGTAAAATGAGAACCCATCCAGGAGTATGACATCATGGAAGAAGGGATTTTGACAACCTTTTTGACTTTGGGCATATAATTCCAAACATTATTATCCACTCTTAATGTTGATAAATTCTTTTCTTTTTTTGGTTTGAGTACTTTTATTAAATGCTTATTTTTATCTTTTGACCATTGTTCTAAAGTAAGGGTTCTTTGCCAGTTTGTTGTGTTTACAGCTAAGGTTAAAATACCATGGCTGGTATTTGAGCGATATATATCGTCAACGTTATCAAGAATTTTTTCAGGATTTAAATTGGCTGCATATGTACAATTGAAACTCAAAAAATTCAAAACTAAGATAAATAAAATCTTTTTCATGATCTGCAATCTTATCATAAGAAATTAGGTCATGCTATTCTACGTAACGTACTATACATTTTAGTAACATTTTAAAGAGTTTTAGTTTTGGTTTTTAAATACAAATCGTTCAATTGATTTAAATCAAAAGAAACTTTCTCTTTAATAATATAATTGAAATAATATAATTGAGCGCATATGAAACATGTAGAAAAAAAAAGACATTTAGCTAAAACTTTAACTTGGCGAATATTAGCTACTAGTGACACATTTATAATAGCTTGGTTAATCACTGGCGAAATTAATTGGGCGGGAGCAATAGCAGGAGTTGAGGTTTTTACAAAAATTATTTTATATTATGTGCACGAACGTGCCTGGTATAAATATAGTAAGCTTGGAATTATTGGCAAATAATGAAAAAATTTATGGGTAGTGGTTTGAATTAAATCTGTGGCTCTTCTGAACTCTTTTTTTTATAAATTTGAACTAATGCTAATTTGATTAAAGGTTCTAGAAATAAATTCGCAAATAGATAATAAATTCTTGTCTTGAATTTTAAATATTTCAGTTTGATGTTTTTTACTCATATTTACATGTAGTAATTTTTTTTTATCAATATCTAGATAATTATTTCTAATTAAAAATTTTAATCTTCTAACAACAGTTTGTCTTGGTATTCCTGTTATTTCAGAAATAGACATTGCATTTACTCCTACTGTATCGCTTTTTTGAAAATCAATTCTCCATGCTTCTAAATGCTGCTCTGGTAAAATTAATTTCTTTTTCATAAGTGTATCTCTATTTAATACTACAATCATAGCTATTAAAAAAATTTCAAATTCTCCAAAATGTTCTCTCCATCTTAAACAATAAGAAAATATAAATTTATAATATTGATACCAACAAAATGAAAAATTTTGTTTTATTAATATTGACACTTGATGAGGGCTTAAAGAGTTTTTTTTTATTTTTTCACTTTCCAATATCTCACTAAAAACAGATAATAGATACGAAACATTTTTTAAAGTATTTATTGGTTTAAAAGATTGATAAGATATTCTGTCAATTTCTATTTTTTTGCCGGCTTTACTAATTATCCCAGTCTTTACTAAATCAATTAGTTTTCTTCTTACAGTTTCTTTAGGTATTTTAAGATCTCTAGAAATTTGGCTTGCGCTAATTTTATAAACCTCTAAACCTTTTTGTTCATAAAATAAATCGTAAGATATATTTATATTATTTCTTCTATAGAATTTAAAATCTTCATTTACAAGGTAAGTTAATATCAGACATTTATCTATATCACCAAAATGCTTATAAGCTACAATCGCCCAGTCAGTTGTCAATCTGTATAAATGTGAGCTTATTAATTTAAAATTACTCTTCATTAAATCAAATACAATACTACTATTTAATTCAGATCTGTTGCTGGGTATTTTTTTCATAAAGTTAATATTTCAAAAGTATAAAGAAATATCATTATTGTATTATCCAAAATTGATATAAATCAAAAAGTCAAATGTAATGAAAAAAATAACTATTTGAAAGATTATTTAACTCAATTTAGACTGCTATCTTAATTAATTCATTTACTAAAATTTCCACTCCAAAATTTTACTAAATAAGAAATTTCTAAATGCTTGAACTCTAGCTACATTTTTAAGAGATTGTGGATAAACAAAATAAGCTTCTGTTATTGGTCCTTCAATTTTAGGCAATACTTTAATTAAATTAGTTGATTGAAAAACTAGGTAGTCAGGTAACGCTGCTAACCCTACTCCACTTTCAACAGCCAAAAGTAATCCCATAACGCTATTTACTTTCATGATAGATTTTCTTTTACCGTTATCCTTCATGCCAATTTTTAATGCCCAGTCAGGATTATAAACTGGTGAAGGAGCTCCTTTGCCAAAAGATATAAATTTGTGTTTATTTAAATCATTTACTGTTTTTGGCATTCCATATTTTTCTAAATATTTGCTAGAGCCATAAATATGATAATTAATATCTATTAATTTTTTTTGAATATAATTTAATTTTTTAGGTCTTCTCATAAAAATACCAATGTCAGCTTGTCTTGTGCTTAAATCTAATTCTATATCATCAAATATTAATTCCACTTCTATTTCTGGATTTAATGTCATAAATTCTTGAATTCTTGGTGTAAGCCAGTGTGTGCCGAAACTTCTAACTGTTGTAATGGAAATTTTTCCTGAAGGTTTATTTTTTTGATCTCCTAAAGAAGTTTCAACTTCTTTAAGTTTGCTTATTACTTCATGAGCTGTTTTATAAACATACTCGCCATTTTCAGTTAAAGTTAATCCTCTAGCGTGTCTTTCGAATAATTTAACCTTAAGATCTTCTTCTAAAGATTGGATTTGTCTACTAATGGCTGATTGGCTTAAATTTAGAATAACGGTAGCACTAGTAAAACTTCCGGCTTCAGCAACAATATGAAATATTTTTAATTTATCCCAATCCATTATTTATTTAAATCTACTATATATCTACCAGATGTTTCACCTTTAAGCATTTTTGGAAAAACATCCAAAAGACCTTCTAAATTAACTTCTTTGATTGACTGGCCTAACAGTTCAAAATCAATTAATTTTGCAACTTCATTCCATAGAAATTGTCTTCTTTTTATAGAAGCATTTACTGAGTTAATTCCCCAAAGTTTTACTCCTCTTATAATAAAAGGCATTACAGTCGTATTTAATTTTATATCAGCAGCATTACCGCATACAGCAACAATTCCACCGTCTTTCATTTGAGCTAAAACATTTGCTAAAATTTGACCGCCAACTGTATCAACTGCACCGTCCCATAAACCTTTATCTAAAGGTCTTGCTTCTTTATTTATATCGCTTGTATTTATTATATTTTTTGCACCAATTGATTTTAAGTATTCTTTATTGCTTTCTTTTCCAGTAACTGCAGTAACATTACATCCAAGTTTATTTAAAATCATTACAGCAATACTGCCAACACCACCTGAGGCACCTGTTACAATAACATTTTCAACTTTTTCACCAAGCAGAAGTTCTTCTCTTGCAGTTTTTGTTGCAAATGAACATTGTAAAGCGGTAAATCCGGCAGTACCTAAAATCATTGCTTGTTTTGAAGTTAGTTCTTTTGGTTTTTTTACTAAAAAATCACCATTCACTTTTGCATATTGAGAGTAGCCACCATAAAAAATTTCACCAACCCTCCAACCCGTTAAAATTATTTCATCACCTGGTTTAAATTTATCATTTTGACTTTCTTCAACTGTTCCTGAAAAATCTATACCTGGAATATGTGGAAATTCTTTTACTAGTCTTGCGCCATTTTTTAATATTAAAGCGTCTTTATAATTTAAACCCGAATAATCAACTTTAACTAAAACATCTCCATGTTTTAAAAAACTTTTATCTATAGATTTAATTTCTCTATTAAAGTTTTCACCTTCTTGATTGACTATTAAAGCCTTAAAGTTATCTGACATGATTAATTATAAACTTTATTTTGCAATAAATCTTAAATATCTATTCTGAAAACTTAGATCTTCTTTAAATTGACCCATATAATAGTTGGTAACTGTTGTTGCTTGTTCTTTTTTAATTCCCCTCATCGTCATACACTGATGAGTTGCATCAATAGTTACAGCAACACCTTTGGCGTCTAATGATAGCATTAATGTTTGCGCGATCTGCATAGTAAGTCTTTCTTGTGTTTGAAGTCTTTTTGAAAATACTTCAACAACTCTAGCTAATTTACTTAAACCAACAACTCTTTTGTTTGGAATATACGCTACATGAGCAAACCCAATGATCGGAGCCATATGATGTTCACAATGACTTTGCACTGAAATGTTTTTTTGAACAACCATATCGTCATAGCCATCAACATCACCAAAAGTTTTTTCTAATACTTTTTCAGGATTTTCTTTGTATCCACCAAAATATTCTTTAAATGCTTTTACTACTCTTTTTGGGGTTTCTAATAATCCTTCTCTTCCTGGGTCTTCTCCCATCCATTTGAATATTTTAACAAATGCTTCTTCTGCTTCTTTGTCAGAAACATGCTCTTTATTTAATTCATTTTCGTTTTTTACTAATTTCATGGTGTGCTTTTATATATATAAATCCTTATTTTTAAAATATTTAATATATTTAGTAATATGCTAGATAATTTAAAGTATATGTTTAAAAAAAGAGAAAATGTCGCTGAAATTGAAGAAGGTTCTTTATTATCGCCAAAATTCGATAATGATGGCTTAATTCCTGTAATTACTACTTGCTCAAAAACTAAAGAAATTCTTATGCATGGCTACATGAATGTAGAAGCTCTAAAATTAACTATTGAAACTAAAGAAGCTCATTATTGGAGTAGATCAAGAAAGCAAATTTGGCACAAAGGAAAAACTAGTGGTTTTGTACAAAAAGTTACAGAAATCAGAATGGATGATGACCAAGATGCAGTTTGGTTGACTGTAGATATTGGTGATGGCGCAAGTTGTCATGTGGGTTATAGGTCTTGTTTTTATAGATCCGTTCCATTAGGTAAAATTGAAAATGGAAGAGAAATTAAAATGAAATTCGAAGAAAAAGAAAAAAAATTCGATCCAGACGAAGTATATAAAGGACAACCTAATCCAACTAAGATTTAATGAGCGAGCAGCAAAAGAATGTTTTAGGTGAAAACCTAGAAGAATGTTCTAACAATCCTTTAACAGGTTGGTTTAGAGATGGTTGTTGTAATACAGATGAAAATGATCACGGTATACATACCGTTTGTGTAAAAGTTAATAATGAATTTTTAAACTGGTGTAAAGAAGCCGGGAATGATTTAATAACTCCTCATCCTGAGTTTGGTTTTCCAGGTTTAAAAGATGGAGACAATTGGTGTGTTTGTGCTGGTTGGGTAGCTAAAGCAATAGAAGCCGGAAAAGGATGTTCGGTTTATTTAAAAAAAACTCACGAAAATACTCTTAAAGTTGTTCCTATTGAAAAATTAAAAAAACTTGCAATAGATCTTTCTTAATTACATATTGCCGTACTTAGGACCGTCTCCACCTTCTGGTGTTACCCAAGTTATATTTTGAGAAGGTTCTTTTATATCACAAGTTTTACAGTGAATACAATTTTGAGAATTTATAACAAACTTTTCTACATTATTTTCATTTTGAATTTCATATACTCCAACAGGACAGTATCTTTGCGCAGGTTCTGCAAATTTTTCTAAAGTATATTTAATCGGTAAATCTTTATCTTTTAATTGCAAATGAACAGGTTGATTTTCAGCATGGTTTGTACCTGTTAAATATACCGAACTAGTCTTGTCAAAAGTTATTAGATTATCCGGTTTTGGATAATCAATTTTAGGCATTTCATTTGCAGGTTTTAAAGTTTCATGATCAGCGTGTTTATGTTTTAGAGTAAATGGTAATTTTCCTCTAAATAAAATTTGATCAATGCCGGTAAAAATTATACCCAATATTAACCCCCAACTAAAACTAGGCTTAACATTTCTAGCTGCATGAAGTTCTTTGTACACCCAGCTTTGTTTAAACTTTTCTTCATAGTCAGATAATAATTTTTTTTCTTTCAAATGATAAAAAATAGTTTCAGCAGCAATCATTCCACTTTTCATTGCAGTATGAGAACCTTTAATTTTTGGGGTATTTAAAGTTCCAGCATCACAGCCTACCAACAAAGCTCCAGGCATATACATTTTTGGCAAACTTTGTAGTCCTCCTTCTATAAGAGCTCTAGCTCCATAAGAAATTCTTTTACCGCCTTCAATAATTGATTTTATTGATGGATGAGTTTTAAATCTTTGAAATTCATCAAATGGCGATAAATGAGGGTTTTTGTAATCTAATCCAATAACATAACCAAGAAACACTTGTTTATTTTCAGCGTGATAAACAAAACTTCCTCCATAAGTCTTTTTATCTAGTGGCCAGCCTGCTGTGTGCATTACTAAGCCTTCTTGATGATTTTCTTCTTTAATTTCCCAAATTTCTTTAAATCCTATCCCATATTGCTGGGGATCTTTTTCTTTATCTAATTCAAATTTTTTAATTAATTGTTTTCCCAAATGTCCTCTACAACCTTCAGCGAATACTGTAACTTTTGCATGAAGTTCCATGCCTGATTCAAAACTATCTTTTTTATTTCCTTCTTTATCTAAACCCATATCTTGCGTAGCTATCCCTTTTACGGATCCATCTTCGTTATATAAAACTTCACTTGCAGGAAATCCTGGAAATATTTCTACTCCCAAAGCTTCAGCTTGTTCTGCTAGCCATCTGCATAAATTTGCAAGACTAATAATATAATTATTATGATTGTGTTGAACTTTTGGAAGTAGCCAAGTAGGCCAACTTAAAGATTTTGATTTTCCTAAAAATAAAAATTTTTCTTTATTAACTTTTGTTTTTATTGGAGCATTTAGTTCTTTCCAATTAGGAAACAATTCATCTAAAGCTCTTGTTTCAAAAACATTGCCTGACAATATATGAGCACCTATTTCAGATGCTTTTTCTAAAAGACAAACGTTAATATCTGATTTTAACTGTTTTAATTTAATTGCAGTTGAAAGTCCTGATGGTCCACCACCTACAATTACTACATCGTATTCCATCACTTCTTTGGACATGTTATTTTTTTACAGTATTTGTTATTTTTGTATAGTGTTTAATTTATTTAGTTCTTCTAAGAACTGAGGAAGAGCTTCGAATAAATCTGCTTCTAATCCATAATCTGCAACACTAAAAATTGGAGCTTCACCATCTTTATTAATTGCAACTATAACTTTGCTTTCTTTCATTCCAGCAAGATGTTGAATTGCTCCTGAAATTCCAACGGCAATATATAAATCTGGCACAACTACTTTTCCTGTTTGTCCAACTTGATGGTCGTTCGTTATATATCCTGCATCAACAGCTGCACGTGATGCTCCTATAGCTGCATTTAATTTATCAGCAATTTCTGTGATAAGTTTAAAATTTTCTCCACTTCCCATTCCTCTTCCTCCTGAAATTACAATTCTAGCAGTTCCAAGTTCGGGTCTATCTGATTTAATTTCTTCTCTTTTAATAAATTTATTTAATACTGTTGCCTCTCCACTTTCTGCTTTAACTATTTCTGCTGACCCACCTGTTGTTGGTGCTGGATCAAATGATGTTGGTCTAATTGTTATACATTTTTTGCTATCATTACTTTTAACAGTTGCAAAAGCATTACCAGCATAAATAGGTCTTAAGAAAGTATCTGCTGATATAACTTTTATAATATCGCTTACTTGAGAAATATCTAATAATGCAGCTACTCTTGGCATTAAATTTTTTCCAAATGTATTAGCAGAACAAACAATATGTGAATAATTTTCAGCTTCTTTTACGATAACTGGGGCAAAATTTTCTGCTAAAAAATTTTCATAAATTTCATTATCTATTTGAATTACTTTTTTTACATTTGGTACTTCAGATATTGATTTAGAAACTGCATCGACATTTTTTCCAATTACTAATACATGAAGATCTTGATCGATCTGAGATGCTGCTGTTATAGCGTTTAAAGTAAAAGGTTTTACTTCTTTATTATCATGTTCTGCTATCAATAATGCTGACATTATATTACTTTTGCCTCATTTTTTAATTTTTCAACTAATTCAGCTACACTTGCTACTTTAATTCCCGTTTTTCTTTTTGGAGGTTCTTCAACTTTAATTTGTTCTATTCTAGGTTTTGTATCAACTCCCAAGTCTGAAGCATTAATCTGTTCAATCGGTTTTTTCTTTGCTTTCATTATATTTGGTAATGATGCATATCTTGGTTCATTTAATCTTAAATCACACGTTACTATTGCTGGTATATTAGTCTCAAGCGTTTCTAAACCTTCGTCAACTTCTCTTGTAATTTCTAATGATTTATCTTTAACTTCAATTTTTGAAACAAAAGTTGCTTGTGGCCAATTTAAAAGTGCCGCAAGCATTTGCCCTGTTTGATTGCAATCATCATCAATAGCTTGCTTACCCATAAAAATTAAATCTGGTTTTTCTTTATCAGCAATTTTTTGTAAAATTTTTGAAACAGCCAACGGTTCAACTATTCCATCAACTTTAACATGAATTCCTCTATCAGCACCAACAGCCAAAGCTTTTCTAACTGTCTCTTGAGCTTTTTCTTCACCAACGGTAACTGAAACTATTTCTGTTGCTTTGCCGGCTTCTTTAATTTTTACAGCTTCTTCAATAGCATTATCATCTGGTGGATTAGTTGACATTTTTACATTGTCTGTAACTACACCAGATCCATCTTCTTTAACTCTTACTTGTACGTTGTAATCAATAACTCTTTTAACTGCGACTAATATTTTCATTAAGCTCTTAATAATTTATTTTCAGGATCGTAAGGACTTTCTTCTAAAATTGTAGCATCATGTATTTTTCCTAAAATATCAATTTTTAATTTTTGTCCCTCTGTCGCAAGTTCTGGTTTAACCATTCCAATAGCTATTGATTTATTTATTCTAAAAGCAAAATCTCCACCTGTTGCCCTTCCAACTACTTTATCATCTTTGTAAATTGGATTGTTTCCTAATACATCCGCATCAGTAACATCATGCACTTCCATTGTTACTAATTTATTTTGAAAACCTTTTTCTCTCCATTTGTTTAATTCTTCTAAACCTATAAAGTTTCCTTTATTTGGATGAATAAATCTATCCAAGCCTGATTCATAAGGTGAATATTCAATAGACAGTTCTGTACCTACAAGTTTATAAGATTTTTCTACTCTTAAACTATTCATGGCTCTAATACCAAACGGTTTTAAACCAAGATCTTTTCCTTGCTCCATTAATTTATCAAAAATATGATTTTGATATTCAATAGGATGATGAAGTTCCCATCCTAATTCTCCAACAAAGTTTACTCTAATAGCAGTACATGGTGCATAACTGATATCTACTTTTTTAGAACTTAGCCATTTAAAATTTTCATTAGAAAAATCATCCTTAGAAACTTTATTCATTAAATCTCTCGCCTTAGGACCTGCGATAACTAAAACTCCAACAGCATTTGTAATGTTTTCAAATTGAACCGATCCGTCTTTTGGCATCCATTTTTGTATCCAATCATGATCTAATCTTTGAAAAGCTCCAGCTGAAACTAAATAATAACTATCGTCAGCTTCTTTCATTATTGTAAATTCAGAATGAACTCCGCCTTTAGTATTAAGAGCGTGACATAAATTTACTCTGCCAATTTTTTTTGGAAGTTTATTTGCGACTAAATAATCTAAAAATTCTTCTGCTTTAGGTCCTTTTATTCTACATTTTGCAAAGGCAGACATGTCTAAAATACCCACGTTTTCTTGAACATTTTTGCATTCCTTTTCTACTGCTTTAAACCATTTAGATCTTCTAAAAGACCAATCGTCTTTTTGTTCCATTCCATCAGTAGCGAAAAAGTTGGCTCTTTCCCAGCCAAATTTTTGACCAAATACTGCTCCTAAATTTTTTAATCGATCATAACAAGGTGCTTGTCTTAATGGTCTGGCTGCTTCTCTTTCTTCGTCTGGAAAATGAATAGTAAATACATTTCGATATGCTTCTTCATTCTTTTCAATCAAATATGATTTTGATGCATAATCACCGTATCTTCTTGGTTCAACACCAAGCATATCTATTGTTGGTTCGCCATCTATAATCCATTCAGCAAGTTGCCATCCAGCTCCACCAGCTGCTGTAATTCCAAAACTATGTCCTTCATTAATCCAAAAATTTTTTAATCCCCAAGCAGGTCCAACAATTGGATTACCATCAGGCGTGTAACAAATTGCACCGTTATAAACTTTTTTAACTCCCACTTCTCCAAATGCTGGGACGCGATGAATAGCTCCTTCAATATGTGGAGCAAGTCTTTCTAAATCTTCTTGAAACAATTCATACTCAGAATCTTTTGAAGGGCCATCTACATAACAACATGGTGCTCCCTTTTCATAAGGTCCTAATATTAAACCACCAGCTTCTTCTCTCATGTACCATTGGGTATCACTATCTCTAAGCACACCCATTTCTGGTTTTCCTTCTTTTTTTCTTTTTACAATTTCTGGATGAGGTTCGGTAACAATGTATTGGTGTTCAACAGGTATAACTGGAATTTCTAATCCAACCATTTGACCAGTTTGACGTGCAAAATTTCCAGTACAAGAAACTACATGTTCGCATTCAATTGTACCTTTGTCAGTTTCTACAACCCATCCATCTTTTGTTTGCTTAATTCCCGTGACTGCTGTGTTTCTGTAAATCTCTGCACCATGATTTCTTGCTCCTGTTGCTAGAGCTTGTGTTAAATCTGCAGGCTGAATATATCCATCTTCAGGATGTTGAATTGCTCCTATTAATCCTTCTGTATTACACAAAGGCCAAATTTCTTTTACTTGTTCAGGTTTTAAAAAATTAACTTTAACACCTATTGTTTGAGCAACTCCTGCATATTGATGATATTCTTCCATTCTTTCTTTGGTGCTTGCTAATCTAATGTTGGATACAACACTAAAGCCAACATTTTTTCCTGTTTCTTCTTCTAATTTTTTATAAAGATCAACAGCATATTTGTGAAGTTGTCCTACAGAATAACTCATATTAAATAAAGGAAGTAATCCTGCGGCATGCCAAGTAGAACCTGAAGTTAATTCTTTTCTCTCTAGAAGAACTACATCGGACCAGCCCTTTTTTGCTAAATGATAAAGCGTACTAACTCCTACCGCCCCACCTCCTACGACAACAACTTTTGCTTTTGATTTCATTCTGGGATTTCTACTAAATTTTTATAACTAACGAAACAAAATTTTATCATTTGTTAAATAGACGAGCCCACTGAAATAGGTTGAGAAACCGCGGTAGTTAACCAACAGTTCTCTAGATCTTCTTCTCCTTTATATTTTTCAACTTGCCATTTAAATTTGTAATATTTCTTTCACTGTCTAGTACAGTGACTTCAAAAGTGGCTACTTTATTAGACATATATACTTCCATAATTTCATGATTTGAGTGATTTAAAAGCATAGAATATGAATCTGTTTTGAGCATTTTTTTAAATCTTTCAATGGGTCCTGTCACTTTTTGGTTATTTGGATGAGCAAATTCCCACGTTTGGATTATTCCATGGTCTTTGTATGGATTGTCGTTTTTCATTAGTGCAGATAGCTGTATTATTACAACTTTTTTAGGATTTATATCAGTACTTGGTTTTAAAATTTCAGCTGAACAAGGTTTTAATAATAAAAAAGATAATAAAATTAATTTAAAATAAAATTTATACTTTATTTGCTTCATTTTTATTAATAATAAAATTTCCTAAATAAAATCCAAGAAACATAAATAAAACAAACAAGTAAACACTTGTATTAAGAAAAGAAATTGCTGATATTGCTGGTCCTGGACAAAGTCCAGCTAAGCCCCATCCTGCTCCAAACATAACAGCTCCTATAATTAGTTTATTATCTATATCTTTATTTGAAGGAACAACAAAATTTTTTGCAAAAATAGGTTTCGATTTTCTTTTAAAAATAAAATAAAGTGGAGAAAAAATTAGTATAGCACCAATCATTACAAACATAAGAGACGGATCCCAAGCATCAAATATATTTAAAAATCCTAATACTTTTTCAGGATTAACCATTCCAGAAATCGTAAGACCTAAACCAAAAATAATTCCTGATATTAAAGAAGATAATTTTGTCATTATATTCCAAAAATTAAAACTGTAATCACTCCTGTTATAATAAAAGTAATTGTTGCTATGATTGATCTTAAAGAAAATCTACTTATACCACATACTCCATGACCACTTGTGCAACCATTCCCAATTTTAGTGCCTACTCCAACTAACAAACCTCCTATTATCAATAAAGGTATAGAATTTGTTAAAACACTCACTATTTCTTTATCTGAAAATGAATACATGATTGGTCCAATAATTAATCCAAATAAAAACAATATGTTATCAAATCTATTTTCATTTTTATTAATACTGTCAGAAGCAATAGAGCTTACGCCAGCCATTTTTCCGTTAAAAGCAAAAAATAAAAATGCCGCAAATCCAATTAAAGATCCTCCAACAAAAGCAGATACGGGAGTAAAATTTATAATGCTCATTAATTTTTTAACACTGGAAACACAGGATTATATTTTAAAAATAATCTTTGGTATTCTTGTTTTATACATCTATTTGAAATATATTTTATATTTGCTTCTTGTGCTATTTTTTCAGCTTCATCATTTTTAATTCCATACTGCAACCAAAGTATATTGCTTTTTTTATTAACTGCTTCTTTGGCTATACTGGGTGTTTCTTTTGACGGTCGAAATACATCCACTATATCAATGTTCTCTGAAATACTTTCTAAACTAGCTTGAACTTTCTCACCATTTATTGTTTCTCCTACTGCAAATGGATTAATTGGATATACTTTATAACCAAAATCTTGCATATATTTCATAACAACATTGGCAGGTTTTCTCTTTAAGTTATTTCGATCTTCACCTTTTTTCTCAGAACTCACTCCAATCATTGCGATTGTTTTTGAATTTTTCAGAACATCTTTTATTTGATTGTCATCCATTCTATTTGTTTTTCCATTTAGGTTTTCTCTTTTCTAAATATGCGGATATTCCTTCTTTCGCATCTTGTGCCATCATGTTTAAAGTCATCATTTTACTAGTATATTTGTATGCATTTCTTAGTGGCATTTCTAATTGTTTATAAAAAGCTTTCTTTCCAATTTTAATTGTTAAGTTTGATTTTGAAGCAATATTTCGAGCAACTTTTAATACCTCTTTATTTAGTTTTGATTTTGGAAAATGATCATTGATCAGACCTATATCTTTTGCGAAATTAGCTTTAATAGGCTCTCCAGTTAAGAGCATTTTCATCATAATTTTTCTATTAACTTTTCTGCTTATAGCAACCATGGGTGTACTACAAAATAAACCTATGTTTACTCCAGGAGTTGCAAAAATAGCATCTTTGGTACTGTATGCTAAATCACAACTTGCTACTAATTGACATCCTGCTGCAAATGCCGCGCCATGAACTTTGGCTATAACAGGTTTGCTTCCTTCTACAATTTGTAGCATTAGTTTAGAACAAAGATTAAATAACTTTAAATGATTGGATCTATTTTTATATCCTCTTACTTCTTTTAAATTATGACCGGCGCTAAAACCTTTTCCTGCTCCTTCAAGAATAATAATTTTTGTATTAATGTCTTTATCAAGTTTTTTTAAAATTTTTATCAGTTCATTTATAGTTTTATAAGATAATGAATTATATGTTTTAGGATCATTTATAATTACATTTTTAATACCATTTCTTAAATTTTTTATTATTACACTCATTGTATTAATATTATTTTATTTTACCATCTTCTCGCATTTTAGCTCTAATCTTTGTGGCTGATATTTTTTGTATTTCTTCAGGCAAAACAACTTCTTCAATTTTATAACCAACTCCTCTGCCATAACAAATATTTGTTATATTTGGCACCATCATAATTTTAAACCTTCCTTCAAACTCAGGATTTAATTTATCTTCAATATTTTTTTTAACAGTTTCAAAATCAAATGGATTGTCATCAACTCCTTGAACGTCTCTAATTTGAATACAAACTTGTCCAGTTTTTTTAATAATTTCTTTAAACAAAGTGTAATGACCATCATGAAATGGTTGCCATCTTCCCAACATTTGTGTGGTTGGTTTTTTGTTATCCCATTGATATGACATTATATTATCTCCTTTATTATTTTGGGTGCCCAATGTTTAGCATCTTGGGTTGTTACGTGAAAATCATATTTTGTTGGTTTTACAAACATTTGATTTGTATCTTCAAATCTTCCTTCTTTAATTGTGTCTACCCAAATAATAAAATCAGCAGGAAACAAATTCCTTGCTTCAGGTGTTGGGCAAATAAAATCGGCAACAACATAATTTCCTTCATTTCTTAGATTTAACGCCAATTCAGACATTCTCTTTGCTTGTCTTTTTCTTCCCTCTTCGGAAAAATCCCAATCATTTGCAGCTTTCCTTACCTCGTCAGCATTTAATCTTTTTGCTTTTAATAAAGGACCTAATTCGTTTGCAAGAGTTGTTTTGCCCGCGCCAGGTAAACCCATAACTAAAATTATTTTCATTAAATATCTTCTAAAGGATGATGAGACATAAGTTCAAGACTATTTTGTCCCACTAAATATTGCTGTTCAAGTTTAACACCTTCGCTACCACCAACTTTTCCAATATAACTTTCAACCGTAATTGTCATATTTTTTTCAAATATTCCACTTCTTTCCCCACCATCTGTAGGATACCTAATTGCGGGCCACTCATCGCATAAACCTATTCCATGAACCATCACTGCATATCTATTACCATAATATTCTTCAGGTAAAACCCATGATTTTTCTGTAAATTCTTTAAAAAACATGCCTGGTTTTATTAATCTTGAATTGTGATTTATTTGCTCAACTGCCATTAAATATAATTTTTTTTGATTATCATTAAACTTATTTCCTTCAACATAAGTTCTAGAAATATCTGCACAGTAACCATAAGGTCCTACCATGTCTGTATCGAAAGATACAATTTCACCACTTTGAATTATTTTATTACTACTTTCTTGCATCCAAGGATTTGTTCTTTGACCTGATGATAAAATTCTACATTCGATCCATTCTCCACCGTGTTCAATATTAGTTTTATGTAAAATTGACCACAGTTCATCTTCTGTCATTCCAGCTTTTAATTCATTGCGCATTTTACTAACACCAATTTCCGCAACCTCTAATGCAGCCTTCATACATTTTAATTCTTCTGGTGATTTAATTACCCTAGCTTGTTCCAAGATTAATTTTGCATCAATTACTTCAATGCCAATTTTATTTAAAGCTGATACTGCAGGACCGTTTAAAACATCGATAGCAATTTTTTTACTTTTAAAATAAGAATTTGACAAATCACTTACCTCATTAATCCATTTTTTTAATTGAGCACTTGCTTGATCTCCATTACTAAAATAATCCCAAGTAATTGCAGGTCTTATTTCATCAATTAAACTCAAATGTTCTGATAATTTTTCGCAATTAAAGTATTCATAAAGTATTACTGGACCATCAACAGGAACAAAACAATATCTTGTTAAATTATGCATGTTGTAGATACTCATATTTACAGCGTCCAAAGCATATCTAACATTTACTGGATCAAATAATATGCAAGCTTCGAGATTATTTTTTTCTAATTCTTTTTTAACTCTATCAAGTCTATAAGATCTTAGTTTATCAAAATTAATTTCATCCTCTCTTAATTTTTTTTTGGTAATAAAATTTGAATTAGGTTTTGAATCGGGATTAATTTTTCTACTAAACTTCATATCAAACTATATTTGATGCTACCCACTTATGAAAGTGGTGAGTTGGATTGTCCATAACTGGTGAAAAATTTCCACCATTGTAAGATGGTGAATTTCGGCCTTCTTGCATTCCTTCAATTATATCAACATCTTCAGACTGCACACCTTTCCATAGTTTATGGTTTTGCTTTCTTAAAGATTTATATTTTTTTGAATTAGCTACTTTTTTACCAACATAATATATTTCCATATGCTCTTTGGTATATTTGTGATCAATTGGTTCCAACCAGTAAGAATAAAAATGATCTTTATGGATACCTAACATTACATTTGGAAATAAAGCTACATATTCAGCGATATGCTTTTTATTTTTTGGCCAATTAGGAAAACATGGAAATTTTTCCTTACCTTTCAATCTAGGATTATAAACAGTTGTTCCTTGACCGGCAAAACGATTTGGTAAACCTTGTATATGATAATGATCTTCTATTTTTGAATAAGAATTCAATCCAGGATGAACCCAGGGCAAATGATAACTTTCACAGTAATTTTCTATAGCAAATTTCCAATTACATTTTGCATTTAAATTAAAATATCCATAATCATCTGAATGTACCATTAATTTCCTATCTTTTTTTGGCCAAAACTTTTTCCATCGATCACTTAATGGTTTAATATATTTATCAAATGAAATTTCATTATTGCTTATATTAACAAAAATCAAATCTAGCCAAACACTAGATCTAATTTCTTTTAAATTGCTTTTTGATTTATCAAATTTTACTGAATTGTGTTTATTCATACCTCCAAGATGAGGTGTTGCAATTAATTTACCTCCTGTGTCGTAAGCCCAAGAATGATAAGGACACCTAATTACATTTTTTATCTTACAACTATTTTGTAAAAGTTTGTAACCTCTGTGGCTACATACGTTGTGAAACACTCTAATTTTATTTTTTTTATCTCTTAAAATAATTATTGGTATACCAAGTAAATCAAAAGGTTTTGCATCTCCAATATTTGGAATCGAGCTTGCAACTCCAACCACAACCCATTTATCTTCAAATAATTTTTTTCTTTCTATTTTTGTATATGCTTCACTTGTATAACATTCATTTGGTAAACCATGAGATGTTTCAATTGAATTATTAACAACGTCTAATTTTTTCTTTTCAATAATATTATAAATCTCTGACATTATTTAATTACTTCGTAAAGTCCCAACCAAGCATTTACGTCTTTGCTGGATATATAATTTGATTTGAAAAATTCTTTCTTTTTCCATAAATTTTTCTCTACTAAGTATTTAATTTTTTTATCAAATTCATATTCTTCATAAATTCCTTCATTAATTGTAAAACATATTAATCCTTTGTTTTTTGTAATTCTAATAAATTCATCAAGAGCTGGAGGTTTAACATGTCCAAAAGTAAAAGTTCCAACACACAAAGCTGCGTCATACTCATTATCATTGATATTTAACGGTTTGTTTAGATCAGTCTTTGAAAGGTTTTTGTAAAGTCCATTAGGAACTAGGTCCAATAATTTTTGAGATAAATCAACTCCATCAAAATTAGTGTAGCCGTATTTTTTAAGCTCAACACCAACTAGCCCAGTTCCACATCCAGCATCATATATTTTTATTTTTTTATTATTTGCGTACTTTTTAAATATTTCTACAGTTTCTTTAGGACCAGTATAATCCCATTCAACCATATCTTGATCATATTTATTATTAATGCCCCATTCGTCGTAATATTTCATGACCTCTTTGGTGGTCTTTAATTTATAAATGGGAACCTTGTTACTTACGTCTTTGTCAGCCATTCTTTAGGCTATCAATAAATATTAAGCTTAACAATTATATTTTAAAATTATTGAAAGTATGGTTACATCCTAGAAAAAGAAAATAATTTATGGGAAAAAATTTAATAGAAAGACTTAATGAAGGACCTGTTCTTTGTGCAGAAGGTTATTTATTTGCAATGGAACGAAGAGGTT
>CAJWPG010000010.1 GCA_913045275.1 uncultured Pelagibacteraceae bacterium | reverse complement strand
AGTATCTGCAGTTAATAGTTCAATCATCTTTTTTAATACCTAATCTGCTATGAACACTTTTAGAAGTAGTAGTAAATTCAAATCTTAATTTTTCATCAGGTTTTGCATACTTAAAACAACCTCTAGCTGCAAGCGCACCTTCATGAAAACCTGAGAGAATTAATTTTAATTTACCTGTATATGTACATATATCGCCTATTGCAAATATTCCTTTTTGGTTTGTTTCAAAATTTTCTGTATTAACTGGTATATGTTTTTTATCTAAATTTAATTTCCAATTAGCAATTGGGCCAAGTTGCATAATTAATCCAAAAAAACCTAACAGATAATCTGTTTCTATATTTTTTGAACCACCATCATCATGTTTGATGTTAATACTTTCAATTTTTTTATCACCGTTAATTGAGCTTAAATGATATTTGGTTAATAATTCAATTTTACCTTCTTTGTTTAATTCTTTAACTTTATTAACACTAGCTTGGGCTCCTCTAAATTCATCTCTTCTATGTATCAATTGGACCTTTGAAATTGCAGAAAGTTCAATCGCCCAATCTAAAGCTGAATCTCCGCCGCCGAATATTGAAACTGTTTTATTATAAAAAATGTTTTTATCTTTTATTGAATATAAAACTGATTTTTCTTCAAATTTTTCACATTCTTTTAATGGAAATTTTCTTGGTTCAAAAGATCCTACTCCTCCAGCAATAATTATACTTGATACTTTAAATTCTTTTCCTTTGTTGGTTTTAACTAACCATTTATTTTTTTCTTTTTTTACTTCTTCTACTCTATCGCTTAAATGAAAGTTAGTTTTAAAAGGTTTTATTTGTTCAATTAAATTATTTGTAAGTTCTTCTCCAGTACATTCTGGAATTGCAGGTATATCATAAATGGGTTTGTCTGGATAAAGTTCAATACACTGACCACCTAACTTATCTAGATTGTCAACTATTTCGCATTTAAGTCCTATGATACCCAATTGATGTGCGCAAAATAAACCAGTTGGTCCTGCTCCAACAATTAAAACATCTGTATCAATCATTAAACTTGCTTTTCTGGTAAATGAACAACTAGTCCATTTAATTTATCTGAAACTGTTATCTGACAACTCAATCTACTACTTGGACTTGGTTGATAAGCTTGGTCTAACATATCATCCTCTCCTTCTGCTTTTTCAGGTAATTTATTAAACCAATCTTCTTTGACGTAAACATGGCAGGTTGCACAAGCCATTCCTCCCCCACAATCAGCATCAATACCTGGTATATCTTTTTGAACTGCTCCTTCCATGACGCTAAGACCATTTGCAACATCAATTTCATGTTCTTTGCCGTTATGTTCTATGTATTTGATTTTGGCCATTTGAAATTTATACAAGCACAAAAAAATAGAACAAGAAATTAAACTTGCCCTATTTATCAATTATTTACTCTTACTATTATCTCTTAGAAGAGTTAGCAACAGCGCAAGACCAGATAATTAAACCGAAAGCGATTTTATTAACGAAGTCCGCTAAGTTGTAAATAACGTTAAGTGTATTAGCGTCAATTCCACCTGTTAGGTAACCAAAAATGTAACCTAATGGGTAGATTGCCCAACCAATAGTAACGATCATTCTTAATGCGCCGAATGCTGTTACTAAAGCTTTGTTTCCAGATTTAGCTGCAGCTTTTCCTGCATCACCTGAAAAGATTTCATAAAGAACGTAAATCCATCCAGCCATACCTATAATAAAACCAAGTGTAGGATTAATGAATCCAGCTTCTCCAAGATATCCACCTACTAACATTACTAAAGCACCAATTAATAGTCTCCAGAAAATGTTGCTGTCAACTTTTCTTACTGCTGAAAGAATTAAGTAAAATTCTACTAGCTGTAAAGGTACAGTAATTAACCAATCAACGTATCTGTAAACAGTTGGAGTCTCTCCAGTCTCAACCCAAACTCCTCTCATATACATGTAATGGATAAATGCAACACCTGTTACTAAACCAGCTACGTTTACACATTTTCTCCACTGAGCTCCAACATTTGCTTGCTCCATAAAGAAAAACGCAGTGGCCGCCAACATACCCATAGAAATTAACCAGAATGAAATACCAACAAAATCATCCGCGGCTAAAAAGGCTGTTGCCGCATTAGCCGCTGTAGTTGCTCCAATAAGCACTAAAGCTAAAGCTAACATTTTTATTGTCTTCATAAAAAACTCCCTCATAAGTTAGTTTTTATATTTTAAATTTAAACTACAGCCGAACCCTAATTGCAGGCTAAAGTTAGAGGCTTAATAACAAATAATAATAGTTTATTGAAGGTTTTTTAATAGTCAAAAAGTATTGATTTTACTTGTGTTTTAAAATTAAATACAACTAATTACTTAAAACCAATAAAAAATGACGATTCAAAACAAATCTCTATGAAAAAAAATTTTAAAGATATTTACAACGATTCTATTAACAAACCAGAAGAATTTTGGAGAAATATTTCAGAAGATGTGTTTTGGTTTAAAAAACCAAATAAAATTTTAAACAAATCCAATCCACCTTTCTACAAGTGGTTTGAGGATGGCGTTACAAACTCATGTTACAATGCATTAGATTTCCATATAGACCAAGATCGAGGAGATAAAACTGCATTAATATACGATAGTCCTATTACGGGTAACAAAGCTAAATTCACTTTTAATGAGTTAAAACAAAAAGTTTCAAGATTTGCAGGCGTCTTAGACAAACAAGGAGTTACAAAGGGGGATAGAGTTATTATTTATATGCCTATGATGCCTGAAGCTGTTGTTGCTATGCTTGCTTGTGCGAGAATTGGAGCAATTCACTCTGTTGTTTTTGGTGGGTTTGCATCAAATGAGTTGGCTAGTAGAATAGATGATAGTAAAGCTAAGGTTCTAATTACTGCCTCATGTGGATTTGAACCTGGAAGAACAGTTGAATATAGGCCCTTAGTAGATGGTGCTTTAAAGCTTGCAAAACATAAAGTTGAAAAAATTATTCTTTATCAAAGAAAAGATCATGAAGTAAAACTTAACGAGCCTCTTGAGATTAGTTGGGAAGAATCTTTAGTAAACGCCAGTGACAAAGATTGTGTTGAAATGGGATCAAATGAACTAGCTTATATTTTATATACATCTGGAACTACAGGAGTGCCTAAAGGAATCGTTCGAGATATTGGAGGACATATAGTTGCTCTAAAATGGACAATGAAAAATATATATAATATTGATACTAATGATGTTTGGTGGTCAGCAAGTGATATTGGGTGGATCGTTGGTCACTCATACATTGTTTATGCACCACTGTTTAAAGGTTGCGCCTCTGTTTTGTTTGAAGGAAAGCCAGTTGGGACTCCAGATGCTGGTGCATTTTGGAAAATAATATCTGATTATAAAGTTAAATCGCTTTTTACTGCTCCAACTGCATTTAGAGCAATCAAAAAAGAAGATCCAGAAGGTAAATTTTTCTCTAAATATGATCTTAGTTCATTTGAATCATTATTTCTTGCAGGGGAAAGAGCCGATCCTGATACAATCAAGTGGGCAGAAAATTTATTGAAAGTGCCTGTAATTGACCATTGGTGGCAAACTGAAACTAGCTGGGCAATAAGTTCCAATTGTACAGGTATTGAAATGCAAAAAACTAAATATGGCTCAGCGTGTAAAGCTGTACCTGGATATGATGTTAAAATAATAAAACCTGATCAAAGTTTAGCAAAACCAAATGAAATGGGAGACATAGTTGTAAAACTTCCGTTACCTCCCGGAACTTTTCCTACTTTATGGAATGCTAACAAAAGATATGAAGAAAATTATATGTCTAACTACAAAGGATATTATCAAACTTATGATGCAGGTCATATTGATGAAGATGGTTACATATGGATTATGTCTAGAACAGATGACATAATTAATGTTGCAGGTCATAGATTATCTACAGGAGCAATTGAAGAAGTTTTGTCAGAACACCAATCAGTTGCTGAATGCGCAGTTATTGGGATTAAAGATCAACTAAAAGGTCAATTACCTGTTGGTTTAATTGCGTTAAAAGCAGGTGTTACAAAAGATAACGAAACTATTTCAAAAGAATGTGTACAAATGGTCAGAAGTAAAGTTGGGCCGGTTGCTGCTTTTAAAATTGCAATTGTAGTTAAAAGACTGCCAAAAACTAGATCTGGAAAAGTTCTAAGAGGAACCATTAGAAAAATTGCAGATAATGAAGAATATAAAATGCCAGCAACAATAGACGATCCTGCTATTCTTGATGAAATAAAAGAAAATCTAATTGAAAATAATATTTTAAAATAATGGTTAAGACATATGCTTTTTTAATTGGAGCAATATTTTTTGAAGTTTCTGGAACAATGCTGCTGCCTGTAACAAAAAATTTTACCAAACTATTGCCAACTGTCGCATTAGCAATTTTTTATCTATCAGCATTTTATCTTTTAACTTTTGTCGTAAATAAACTTCCAATAGCTATAGTTTATGCAACCTGGAGCGGTTTAGGAATTTTTTCAATTGCAATACTAGGTTATGTTTTTTTCAAACAATCATTAAATTGGCAATCAATATTAGGAATGTTTTTAATTGTAGCAGGTGTAACTTTAGTAAATATTTATTCTGGAAAAAGTATTTAGATAAATATTTAATCGAGAATAGTAAAAGATTTTTCTCTAAGATATTCTTTATATTCTTCTCTAGTCATTTCATCTGAGCCGATTCCAAAAACTCCTTTATCGTCAAATTTTTTTGCTTTTTTAAAAACTTCTTTTTCACTAACCATTCCTTCTTTAAGTAAAAAAATTTGATTATCAATTACTCGTCTTTGTGCGTCGGACACGCCTGCTTCCGCTGACTGAAAAATTGCAAGAATGCATGTAGCCAATAAAATTAGAAATTCCATTGATAAAATTAATTAAATTTAATTGTTTTTCCTGTTGGATCTCCTAGAATTTTTCCATTTTTCATTTTAATTTTACCATTTATTATAGTTGCAACTGGTGTGCCCTTAAATTTATATCCATCAAAAGGAGACCAGCCACACTTACTTTCTATTTTTTCATTTTTAATCTCTATAACTTTATTTAAATCTATTATTGTAAAATCTGCATCAAAACTTTTATTGATAAAACCTTTATTTTGTATTCTAAAAATATTGGTTGGATTTTCACATAACAATTTCACTAATTGATCTAGTTTTAACCTTCCTTCATTAATATGGTTAAGCATAACTGGTAGCAATGTTTGAACACCAGGCATACCCGATGGTGAATCTGGATATTCTTTTTGTTTATTTTTTTTTAGATGAGGAGCATGATCAGAGCCAATTGTATCATTGTAATTATTTCTCACAGCATACCACAATCTATCGAAGTGACTTTTATCTCTGATCGGAGGATTCATTTGAGCAAAAGTGCCTAACTTCTCATAACATTCTGGTGAGGTTAGTGTTAAATGTTGAGGAGTAATTTCAAAAGTAATATTACCTTTATTTTGAGATAGAAAGTCCACCTCTTCTTTTGTAGTAACATGCAGTATATGAGCTTTTTTATTTAGTCTTTTTGCAATCTTAACTATCTTTCTTGTTGAAGAGATGGCGCATTCTTCGTTTCTCCAAACAGGATGGGTTAATACATTGCCTTTTATTATAAGTTTTTTTCTTAAATTTAATATTTCTTCATCTTCAGAGTGAACCGATACTATCTTTGAAGTTTTTTCAAAAACCTTTTCAATATCTTTTTCTTTATCAACTAAAAGTGTTCCAGTTGAAGACCCTGCAAATAATTTTACTCCACAACATCCTTCTAAATTTTTTAACTCTGAAAGATCTTTGTGATTATCTGGTGTGGCGCCAAAATAAAAAGCATAATTACAATACATTCTGTTTTTTGCTAAGTTCAATTTATTTTGAAATTCCTTTTTGTTTGATGTTGGTGGTTTCGTATTAGGCATTTCAAAAACACCTGTGATACCACCTACAACGGCAGCTTTACTTCCAGAATTTAAATCTTCTGCATCAGTAGATCCTGGTTCTCTAAAATGTACTTGAGTATCCATGCAGCCTGGCAAAACTATTAAATTTTCAGCATCAAAGAAATTATTAGCTTTCTCCTTTGATAAATCTCCAATTTGACTAATTTTATCTTTGGTTATTCCAAGATCTAACTTTTTTAGATTTCCATCAATATAACAAGAACCATTTTTTATTATTAGATCTAACATTTATAAAAAAAGTAATTATATTATTAATTAAGATCAATCAATTATGAAAAAAGATGATGTATATATATTAGAAGATAGAGGTCTTCTTTACTTAAACGGAGAAGATGTAAAAGAATTTTTACAGAATCTTGTTACAAATGATATTGAAAAAGTAACTAATGAAATGAGTTGCTTTGCTTCATTATTAACTCCTCAAGGAAAATACTTATTTGATTTTTTAATAATAAAACATAAATCTGGATATTTCTTAGACTGTGAAAAGCAAAATATTGACCAACTCTATAATAAATTAACTTTATATAAATTAAGATCAAAAGTTGAAATTTTAAACTTAAGCAATGAATTTATTGTTGCGGCAATAAGTAAAGAAAAATTTTTAAGTCTCGATGGTTCTAAAAATATAGAAGGATTTACAATTAAATATAATGAAGATACAATTTTTATTGATCCAAGAATAAAAAAATTAGGAGCAAGATTAATAATTAATTTAGAAAAACTAAATTTATCCTTAAATAATTTAAAATTAAACACTGGAAATATTGAAGATTATTACAAATTCAGTCACGATCTGGGAATTTCCCAAATAGATAATATAAATTTACAAAATAAAATATTTGGAATTGAGTGTAATTATGAAGAATTAAATGGAATTGATTATAAAAAAGGTTGTTATGTTGGGCAAGAAAATACAGCAAGGATAAAACACAAAAACAAAATAAATAAAAGACTCCTTGCAGTAAAAATTATTGAAGGAAAAATCACTAGTGAAGAAATATTTTTTAGAGAAAAAGAAATAGGTAAATTGCTAATAAATAACAAGAATCCTTTTGCTTTGATAAAAATTCATAATGGTCAATTTGACTTTGAAAATATTTATCAATGCGGTAATGCAAAAATCAAGGTCCAAAAGCCTGACTGGTTTTAAAATTATTTTACAAATTTTGATAAATCTGGTTTGAAAAAATTTGGTCCTTTCATAACTTTTCCAGCATCATTGTAAATTGGTTTACCATTACTTCCTAGTTTGCTCATATTAGAATTTTGAACCTCTTCAAAACAACTATCTAAATCTATTCCAAATGCATGACCTGCTCCATAGGTTACGTATAATATATCTGTTAAAGCATCAGCCACTTCTAATAAATCTTTGTTTTCTATTGCTTGTTTGAGTTCGTCAAGTTCTTCTTGTATTAGACTGTATCTTAAATCATTAATTTTTTCTGTACTAAACGATGGTTTTAATTTTACTTCTTGGCCAAATGTTTGCATAAATGTTTTTACCTTTTGAAAGTTTGTCATTTTACTCCTGTAAGATTTGTTAAAACTAGTATATAAATAAAATACTTTAATTATTCAAATAAATGAAAAAAAGAAAAGAATTTGACAGCATTGGAGCTATTAATGTTCCAGCAGATAAATACTGGGGAGCATCTACAGAAAGATCTAATAAGTTTTTTAATATTGGAAAAATTCTTATAAATTCTTCAATAATTCGCTCCATAGCTATAATAAAAAGATCTGCAGCAATAATTCATAGAAAAGATGGTCTGATACCTAACAATATAAGCAGAGCAATTGTAAAAGCGTCAAGCGAAGTCATTTCTGGAAAGCTTGAAAATAACTTTCCATTAAAAGTATGGCAAACAGGTTCTGGTACTCAAACAAATATGAATGTAAATGAAGTGATTGCAAATAGAGCTATTGAAATACTAAAAGGAAAAAAAGGAACTAAAAAACCTGTTCATCCTAATGATCATGTAAACAAGTCTCAATCTACAAATGATGTTTTTCCAACTGCAATGCATATCTCCGTTGCAACAGAAACAATTAACAAGTTGTTGCCGAACCTAAAATTATTAGAAAATGCATTAAAAAAAAAATCAATTGAATTTAAAAAAATTGTAAAAATTGGAAGAACGCATCTACAAGATGCAACGCCTCTTACTTTGGGTCAGGAGTTTTCAGGATATTATGAACAATTGAAAAAAAGTATAGAAAGAATTAAATTTAGTATAAAAGATATTTTATTCTTAGCACAAGGAGGGACCGCAGTTGGAACCGGCCTCAACTCAAAAAAAAATTTTGACAAAAAAATTGCTAGAGAAATCAGCAAGTATTGTAAAATATCATTTAAGACAGCACCAAATAAATTCTCAGAACTGGCGGCACATGACGCAATAGTAAGCTTTTCAGGGGCTTTAAATTCTTGTGCTGTAGCTTTAATGAAAATTTCAAATGATATTAGATTTCTCGGTTCTGGTCCAAGAGCTGGTTATGGTGAGCTTATATTGCCAGAAAATGAACCTGGATCTTCAATCATGCCGGGCAAAGTTAACCCTACGCAATGTGAGGCTATAACTATGGTTTGTATTAAAGTAATTGGAAATCATACTGGAATATCAATAGCTGGAACCCATGGACACTTTGAGCTAAATGTATTTAAACCTTTAATTGCCCATAACATACTACAATCAATTGACTTATTGGCTGATAGTGTGAAAAATTTTACCCTGTATTGTGTGAAAGGAATTAAAGCAAACAAATTAAAAATTAAAGAACATTTAGATAATTCATTAATGTTAGTAACTGCTTTGGCACCTAAAATAGGATATGACAATGCTGCAAAAATTGCAAAAAAAGCATTGAAGAATAATACAAAACTAAAATATGAAGCTTTAAAAACTGGACTAATAAACGAAAAAGAATACGATAAAATTGTCAATCCAATTAAGATGATTGGCCCCAATTAAGATAAAATATTTCTAACTAAAGCTTTTAATATCTGGATGTTTTTAATTATATAATATTCTTCTGAAAAGTTTTCTGTTTCAATTTTATTTAAATATATATTAGAAATAGATATTTCTCCATTATCAATATTTTTTTCAAGATCAAAATATATTTTATTTATATTTTTTACACTTTTTGAATTTACCTGAAATTTTCTTGAAAATTCCTTTTTATTAGTTATTTCTAATATATTTTCTGATGCAAATATTAAATCTCCTTTATTTTCATAATATCTAAAATCTGATCTTATTTTTCCAATGCCTTTAATCTCAAATAATGATTTTTCTAATTTAATTACCTTTTCTTTAATTGATAAATTAATGTTTCCATTATTAATTATTGAATTTTTTAAATTATTTACTACTAAAGTTAAATTTCCATTCATATTTCCCAAATATTCTTCTTTTGAATTTAAGATAATGCTTAATAAATTATCAATTAAAAAATTAGTATCTTTGTGATCAATATTAATTTTTGCATCAAAAAAAAATGGATCTAATTCAATTTTTGAATTTAATTTAATTTTTTGACTACTATTTTGATTAGGAGAATCAATATAAATCTTACTATCTTTCATTAAATAATTAATAATAATATCTTCGTTTAAAAAATTAATAGAACTTTTACCTTTAAAAAATAACTTGCCTTTAAATGAAAAAAAATTTTTTATAAATAAATTTGGATTTTTCAATCTTATTTCATTTAAAGTTTTATTTGGATTATCATAATCTCTTTTCCAAAATGAATAATAATCAACATCAAATATGTTTCCTTTAATTTTTAATTCCTTAGAATTATTTTTATTATTGATTAAATATTTTATTTTTTTTATAGGAGAAATAAGAATAGTTTTCTTATTTTTATCCAAAAGAAAAAGTTTACTTTTTTTAATATAGATGGGTTTGTTTATTTTATAATAAAGATGATTTCTAAAGTCTAATATATCTTTTATATTAAAATAAATATTAGTATTGTGGATTTCAAATCCTTCAATATTTATTTCGGTTTTAGAGTATATTTTATTAGTAGGAATAAAAATTTTTAAGTTCTTGATTTCAATAATTGAAGATTTGTCATCTTCAATATTTAAATCTAGATTCGCTTTATTAACCAAATAATGAGGTCTTGGAAAAATTTTGAAAGAAATATCACCTAAAATTTTTAAATTTATCTTAAATTCTGTATAAAATTTTTTTTCGATTATATTTTGTAAGTTGTTATATTTAAATAAAATCGGTAATGATAAAAATAAAATTACAGTAAAAAATACTATAATTGATGATAAAATAATTTTGGAAGAGTCTATTTTTTTTCTTTTCCTCATAAAAATTAATATGGCTTATACTATAAAAATATAAATGTTAAATTCAGAATATTTAGATAATTTAAATGAGAATCAAAAAGAAGCCATTTTACACATTGAGGGACCACTATTAATAGTTGCTGGAGCAGGTTCTGGAAAAACCAGAGTACTTACATCAAGAATTGCACATATAATTAAACAACATAAAGCTTTTCCAAATCAAATACTTGCAGTCACATTTACAAATAAAGCTGCAAAAGAAATGCAAATAAGAGTTTCAAAATTACTTAGAAAAGAAGCCACAGGATTACCGTGGTTAGGAACTTTTCATTCAATAAGTGCAAAACTGTTAAGAAAACATGCTGATGCAGTTGGTTTAAAAAGTAATTTTTCGATCATAGATCAAACTGACCAAGAAAGATTAATAAAAAACATTTGTAAAGCCGAAAATGTAGATACAAAAAAAATATCACCTAAATATATTTTGGCAGTAATTGACAAATGGAAAAATAAAAGTCTTTACCCTGATAACGTAATTTTGAAGAAAAAAAATCCTTTAGAAAAAAACTTTTTAGAAATATATAAAATTTATCAAAAAAAATTAATTGATTTAAATGCTGCAGATTTTAGTGACTTAATTTTGCATACAGTTAAAATATTTAAAAATTATAAAGATATCTCAGAATTATATTCAAAAAAATTTAAATATATATTGGTAGATGAGTATCAAGATACAAATTTCATTCAAAGTGAATGGTTAAAGCATTTATCACAACATAATAAAAATATCTGCTGTGTTGGTGATGATGATCAGTCAATATATAGTTGGAGAGGAGCTGAAATAAAAAATTTTTTAGAATTTGACAAAGTTTATAAAAATACAAAAATTATTCGCTTAGAAAAAAATTATAGATCTACTCAAAATATTTTAAGTGTTGCTTCAAATTTAATTGAAAACAATCAAAACAGAGTTGGAAAAAAATTATTTACAAACCATGATGATGGAGAGAAAGTAGCCTTAACATGTTTTAGAAATGTAAAAGATGAAGCCACTGAGGTTAGTTCAGAAATTGAAATTTTAAAAAAAAAATATTCTTTAAATGAAATGGCTATATTAGTGAGAGCAATTTTTCAAACTAGAGAATTTGAAGAAAGATTTTTAAAAGTTGGAATTCCTTACAGGATAGTAGGAGGAATTAAATTTTATGAAAGAGCAGAAATTAAAGATTGTATTGCATATTTAAGAGTAGTTCATCAATCTTTGGATGATTTATCTTTTGAGAGAATAATTAACATTCCAAAAAGATCTATAGGAAATACAACTATAAAAAATATTAATGAATGTGCAAAAAAAAATAACTGCTCATTAGAAGTGGCATCTAAAAAATTAATAGAAGAAAATAAAATAAAACATAAAACAAAAATTGGACTAAGTTCATTATTAAATTTTTTGAAAAAATGGAGAAATGATTTAAAAAATAATACTAATCATAATAAATTGTTACAATTTATATTGGACGAATCGGGATATAGCGAGATGTTGAAAAATAAAAAAGATTTAGAAAATGAAAATCGGTTAGAAAATATTAAAGAACTTTTAAATGCTATGAAAGAATTTGACAACCTTGAGAGTTTTTTGGAACATGTGGCTCTTGCTACATCACTTGATCAAAATTGGCAAAGTGAAAAAGTAAATTTAATGACAATGCACTCATCAAAAGGTTTAGAGTTTGATGTTGTTTTTTTACCAGGCTGGGAAGAAGGTTTGTTTCCTCATCAAAAAAGCATTGAAGAAAAAGGAGAAAATGGATTGGAAGAAGAAAGAAGATTGGCATACGTTGGGATTACTAGAGCAAAAAAACTAGCCAAAATTTCATTTTCAATGAATAGATTTTATCATGGCGATTGGATAGACAGTATGGCATCAAGATTTGTAGATGAGCTTCCAGAAGAATATGTTAAAAAAAGTAATAATTTTATTGAAGAAAGTTCTGAAGATTTTGATTTTAATCAAGATTTAGAATTTGGTGAAGAAGCCAGAAGTCCAGGTTGGATCAGATATCAAAAAAAATTAAATGATAAGTAAAATAAAAGAAATAATAATTAATAAAGGTTTAGATGGATATATAGTCCCTAAAAATGATAAATTTTTTACTGAATATTCTAAAATTAACAATCTTGAATTAGTCTCTAATTTTAGTGGTTCAGCAGGTTTTGCTATAATATTAAGAAATAAAAATTATCTTTTTGTTGATGGAAGATATACAATTCAAGCAAAAAAACAGGCTGGAAAAAATTTTAAAATTTTTGAGATTCCCTTAATTTGGCCAAGAAACATTTTTGAATCTTCTAAAAATAAATTTAATTTAGGATTTGATCCAAAACTATTTACTTACAATTCATTAAAAAATTATTTTTCTAATACTTGCAATTTATCGCCAATAAATGAAGATTTATTTAATAAAAAAAGTAATAAGAATTTAGATAAAAAGAAATTTTATAAATTGGATGAAAAAATTACTGGAGAAAGTTCTAATTCAAAAATTAATAGAGTTATCAAAATATTAAATAAGAAAAAAATAGATTATCTTTTCGTAAGTGCCGGAGAAAATGTATGCTGGTTAATGAATATTCGTGGTAAAGATCTGCCAAATTCTCCTGTTGCTAACTGTAATATAATTTTAACCAAAGATAGAAAAATTTATTTTTTTTCTAAATTTAATAAAATATCTAAAATAAAAAAAAAATTTATTAATCAAAAAGTATTTTTTTATGGAGAAGAAAAATTATTTGAAATTTTGAGATCAATTAAACCTGGAAGTTTTTGCATAGACAAACTAACTTGCTCAATATTTAATGAAGAAATAATTAAATCAAATTTTATTATTAAAGAGAGATCTGATTTTATTTATTATTTAAAATCTATAAAAAATAAAACTGAAATAAAAAATATGATGAAGACTCATATAGAAGATGGCGTTGCTTTAACAAAATTTTTACATTGGATAAAAAACATTAAAAAATTAAATTTAACTGAAAAGCAAGTAGAGAAAAAATTAGAAAATTATAGAAAACAAAATAAAAATTATTTATATCCAAGTTTTGATACAATTGCTGGTTCTGGTCCTAATGGTGCAATTATTCATTATAGATCTAACAAACAATCTAATAGAAAATTAAATATAAAAGACTTGTTATTAATAGATTCTGGTGGGCAATATAAATGGGGAACAACTGATGTAACAAGAACCATTTGTTTTTCTAAAGTTAGAAAACAAATCAAAAGATTATTTACTAGAGTTCTTAAAGGTCATATTGCTGTAGCTCAAAGCAATATTAAATATGAAAAAATAGGCCACAATATTGATAAAAAAGCAAGACAGAGCTTAAAAAAAGCTGGCCTAGATTATAGACATGGAACAGGTCATGGGGTTGGTTTCTTTCTAAATGTGCATGAAGGTCCTCAAAGCATATCAAAAAATAACTATATTAAATTAGAAGAAGGAATGGTCGTAAGCAATGAGCCAGGATATTATTTAGAAAATAAATTTGGCATTAGAATTGAAAATTTAGTTTTCATAAAAAAAATTGAAAAAAAACTATGTTTTGAAAATCTAACTTTTGCACCAATTGATAGAGATCTAATTGATGTAAAAATGTTAACTAATAATGAAAAAAATTATTTGTTTAATTATCATTTAGAAACATATTCTAAAATTTCTCCATTTTTAAATAAAAAACAAAAAAAATGGTTGGCTAAATTAATTTAAAAGTTTAGTCCACTCTTGTTGGTTTATAATTTTCACACCAATTTTTTTTGCTAATTCAACTTTTTTATTTGTTGGCTTCTCTCCTATTATCAAAAAATTTAATTTTTTGTTAACAGTGCTAACAATACTTCCAGAATTTTTTTCAATTAAACTTTTTGCTTCTGCTCTGCTGATATCTATTAGCTTGCCTGTAAACATAAATGTTTTATCTTTTAATTTTCCTTTTTTATTTATTTCTAATTTTTGAATAGACAAAACTTTTTGAAGTTTATTTATATTATTTATATTTGCTCTATTTTTAATAAATTTTTCTATAGATTGAATTTGAGTTTCACCTATTCCATCAATATTTAAGAGCTGATTAATATTTTTTTTATTAATTATATCTAAAAAGTTTTCTATTGTTTTTGAATGATCAGCTATTAATTTGGCATTTTCAATACCAATATGTCTAATGCCAATAGAAAAAATAAATCGGTCTAATGTTACTTCATTTGCTTTTTCAATCGAATATTTTAAATTTGATATCGATTTTTTTCCCCATCCATCTAAATTAGATATCTTATCATAATCCAGTTTAAATATATCTTCTGGCGATTTAATTAATTTTAAATCCCAAAATTTTTCAACTACTTTTTTTCCTAAACCATCAATATTTAAAGCTTCTTTGGAAATAAAATGTTTTATTTTTTCAATAGCAATTTTTTCACATTCAAATCCTTCACTGCCGCATCTTCTAACGGCATCATATTTTTTTGTAATTTTATTAAAATCTTTTTCTGTTTTTGAACCGCAAGAGGGACATTTTGTAGGAAAAATAAATTTTTTTGAAGAATTTTTTCTTTTTTTAAAATCAACTTCTATTACATGAGGAATCACATCTCCTGCTCTTTCTATTTTTACTGTATCCCCAATTCTAATGTCTTTTCTTAATATCTCATCTTCATTATGAAGTGTTGCGTTAGACACAACTACACCACCAATATTTACGGCTTTTACTTTTGCAACCGGTGTTAACGCTCCAGTTCTTCCGACTTGTATGTCTATATTTAATATTTCTGAATAAGTATAATCAGCAGAAAATTTATGAGCAATAGCCCACCTAGGTGCATTGGATGTAAACCCAAGTCTTTTTTGTAATTGAAGGTTGTTAACTTTATAGACCAAACCGTCTACATCATATTCTAATTGAAACCTTTCTTTTTCAAATTTTTTATGCAGAGATACTAATCCACTAATGTCTTTTACTATTTTATTATATTTGCTTGTTTTAAATCCCCATATCTGTAAATCATTCAAAAAATCAGATTGTAGTTTGAATTTATTATCTTCAAAATAACCAAAAGTATAAGCTATAAAATTTAGTGGAATTTTACTTGTTTCCGCAGAATTTTTCTGTCTTAGGGAACCTGAAGCGGCATTTCTTGGGTTTGCAAAAGTACCTTTAATTTTTTCAAAATCATTTTTATTTATAAAAACCTCTCCTCTAATTTCTATATCTTTGGGAAAATTACTATTTTCAACTTTATGCGGTATGTCCTTAATAGTTTTCAAATTATCTGTAATTATTTCTCCTTCTCTTCCATCTCCTCTTGATACTCCATAAACAAGAACGCCGTTTTTATAAGTTAGAGAAGCTGATATACCATCAATTTTAGGTTCGACGCTATACTCCAAATAAACTTTTTTATTTAAAAAATTAAATATTTTTTTTTCAAAATTTATTAAATCTTCTTCTTTGAAAGCATTTGATAATGATAACATTTTTTGCCTATGTTTAAATTTAAGAAAATTTTTTGAAGGTTTAAAACCTACTGTTTGAGATGGAGAGAAATTATTTTTTAAAAAAGTATATTTTTTTTCTAAATCTAATATTTCTTTTTTTAATTTATCATATTCTTTATCAGAAATTAATGGCGAACTATTTTCATAATAAAATTTATTATGTTTTTTAAATTCATATATTTTTTTAAGATAACTTTGTTTTATATTTTTATTCATAAAACCTATTATTTAAGTAGATCTTTGAATTTCTTTATTAATGATTCCTCTTTATTTTTATTTTTTCTTTTTGAAATCTTTACATAATCTTTGTTTAATATCCCATAGCTTTCTTCATACCACTTGCTGGATTGATAATTATATCCTAATAAAGCTGCATATTTTTTAGATTCATTAATTAGTCCTATTTTATAGTGCAGTTCGACTAGCCTATGTAGAGCTTCTTCTACATAAATTGTAGAATCATAATTTTCTACAACTACTTTGAATCTATTCATTGCCGGTATCCATTTTTCTCTATCAAGATAATATCTTGCTAAATACATTTCTTTGGATGCAAGCAACTCTTGAATTAACTCTAACTTATATTCGGAGTCTATTGCAAATTCAGTGTTTGGATGTTTCTGTATAATAATTTCAAAATATTTTTTTGCTTTAAGAATTTCATTTAAATCTTTTGTCTCATCTATTATTTGGTCATAATGACTAAGTGCTAATAAATAATAAGCATAATCTCTTCTTGGGTGATTTTTATACTTATCTAAAAATTTTTCTAATTCAAGAACTGCGTCACTATAATAAAACTTTGAAAAGTATGAATATGCGGCCATCAAAGCGGCTCTAGGCGCCCAAATTGATTGTGGATATAGTAATTCAGCTTCATTAAATTTTTTTGCAGCATATATAACATCTCCTCTATCCAATTCTTCTAGTCCATCATTGTAGGCTCTTATCATTTGCATTTCTAAACTTTCTTCTTCGACGATGGATATTTTTTCTTTTTCTTTTGAACAGGAAGTGTTTAAAAATAATAAAGCTATAATTAAATATACTAAAGGAAATTTCATTTATAAATTTTATCAGAATTTTTTGAAAATTCTAATAATTAAGCAATTGATCTTAATTGATTCTTGCTTGCCAAGGAATGAGGTAAATTTTTACCTTTAATTTCTATTAACGAATAGTTTTTTTGTTCACTAAATAATTTTCTAAGCAATTTATTTGTCAAATAATGTCCGCCTTGAGAGCATTCCAGCGAACCAATTATTCTGTAACCTGATAAATACAAATCTCCCATGCAATCTAAAATTTTATGATTAACAAATTCTTTCTCATTTCTTAAACCGCCCTCATTCATTAATGAATTATCTTTTACAACCAATGCATTTTCTAAACTACCGCCTTTTCCAAGACCCATATCTTTTAATTTTTTAACATCTTCAAATAAGCAAAAAGTTCTAGAATTATATATATCAGTTAAATTATCTTCGAATACACTTACTTTATTTCTTTGAGATTTGATAAATGGATTTTGATATTTTATTTCAAAATCTATATCTAAACTTACATTTGATTTATTAATTGAAATTGTCTTCTCTCCTTCTCTAACTTGAGTTTGTTGTTCTACTTTAATTATCTTTATTGGTACTTCGCTAGTTTGAATACCCGCTTGTACTATCAGTTCAACAAATTGTTTTGCAGACCCATCCTTAATTGGTACTTCTTGAGAATTTATTTCTACAATTGCATTATCTATACCTAGGCCATAAAAGGCACCCATCAAATGTTCTATTGTGGAAACTCTAACACCACAATCATTTGAGACTGTTGTACAGAGAGTTGCGTCTACAACATTATTATAAGTTGGTATAATTATATTGTTTTTTCTTATATCAACTCTTTTAAAAATAATTCCTGTGTTAGGGAGAGCTGGCAAAATATCTAATTTTGCTTTTAACCCTGTATGTATGCCAATTCCATCTATAGATATTTCTTTTGAAACAGTTTTTTGAGTTAATATTGACATTAACTACTTATATAAAAGTGCTAAAAATTTAGATATACAACTAATGTTACAACAAAATACAATTAGCCATTTCCAAAAATATTAAAGAATCTATGAAAAAAACCTAGTTTTTTTTGTTTTTTTTTCAATTTTTGTGGATCTTCGTCTATAAAATTTTTTTCAAACATCAAGCCCGCCGTGCAAATCTCAAGATCATTTTCCTCATAATAATTTATTTCCTTAAAATTGTATTTGTCTTCTATTTGAAAAGAATTTTTATTAAATATTTTTGCTCCATTTCCAATTAAAACTAAATTCAAATTATGTTGTTTCTCGATATTATTCGAAATACTCATACCTTTAAATGATAATTCAATTATTTCTTCTACTCTTGTCAATACAACTTTTTTTAATAAATCTATTGAGATATTTTTTCCAATAATTTTTTTTATTATATCTGTATTATCATTCGAATCTGTCTCGCTATAAGAAAAATCTATTTCAGATCTATTAAAAGTTTTTTTTAATTTTTCCGATTCATCTAAGCTTAATTTCATTATTTGAGATATATCTTTAGTAATATGATTTCCTCCAATTGGTATACTATTTAAACATTCTAATTTCTGATTGATAAAAAAAATTATTGTTGTTCTAACTAGGCCTATATCAAGAAATGCAACGAATTTATTTTCTTTAAAAAAATCAATATATTTAAATGACTTAACTAAACTTGAAGAAAAAAAATTTAATATTTTTAAATTATTTTTTTTAAATGTTTCAATAACATTTTTATATAGATTATAAGGCAAACATATAAATTTTATTTCTAATATTAAAGAATTAAGCTTCGACATTTCATCTGGCATATTTAAGAATTCTTTATCATTAACAATGTATTTCTTTATTATTAAATGAATGATTTTCTTATTAATGTAACAATCTTTAATTAATTGATTTGCTTCTAAAATTATTGAAGAATAAACATCTTTAAAAATTATTTTTTGATCCAATTTTTTTTTAATAGATAAGTCAATAGTGAAAATTTCCGAAGTATCATATAAAACCGTTATGTTTTCAAGATGAGCTGAAATTTTATTTTCTGCCTCTCTAATTAAAAAATTTATTGATTTTAAATATTCTTCATAATTATCCTTTTGAGAAATTTCTTTTGATTGAAAAAATAATTTAGATAATTTATTGTCAAATACTCCCAATCTTAGTTCTCTTGATCCAAAATCAATAATCGTTGAGTGATTATTTTTTATCATTTGTTAAAATAATTTTATTATTCATTCTTAGATCAATTAACTGACCTGGTATAATTTTATTTGTCTTCAATAAAGATCTATAATTTATTAATGATTTTTCTATATTGTGAGAAGGTAGCATTAAAATAATATCATCATTATTTTCTATGTCCCATCTATTGCTTTTATAATAATAATATTTTTTAATTTTACTTAAATTAAAACCATTTGTATTTAATGTTTTTTGTAATTTTAAAAATTCATTTACTTCAAAACTTCCGAAGACCTGGGGTAAATTATATTCTTTTTCAACTAACAATGTTTTTGTAAATTTTCCATTTTTACCTATGTAGAATTTTTCCTCATCTAAAATAGTTTTTCCTACAAATTCTGTTTTTTTAACATTAACTAATAGTTTTGATGGAAAAACTTTTATAATATTATAATTATCCAAAAAACTATTGATTTTTATTCTATTGCTAACTTCTTCTTTGCTGATTAAAAAAATATTCTTGTTTATAAAAATTTCTAAATTTTTTTCTAATATATTCTTTTCTTTTTCGTTTAGTCCCAAAATATTTATATGACTTATTAAATTTAATTTTTTAAATTTTGAAATAATATTGAAGTTAAAAGTTGAGCTTAATAATAATAATATCAATAAATAAAAATAAATCCTTTTCCTACTTATTGATTGAAGCATCATTGACTATTTTCTCAATTAATTGAATAAAGCTAATGCCTTTATAACTTGCAATTTCAGGAACTAGTGAAAGTGAGGTCATTCCTGGTTGAGTATTAGTTTCTAGCAAGTAAAATTTATCTTTATAAAACCTAAAATCTGACCTTGTAACCCCTCTACATTTTAAAAGATTGTGAGCCTTTAAAGCCAAAGAAGTAACTTTGTTATAATTTTTTTTAGTAATTTTAACCGGAATTATGTGTTCAGTTTTTGCTTTAGGATTATATTTTGCTTCATAATCATAAAACTTTCTTTTAGGTTTTAGTTCAATTGCTCCTAGTTTTTTTCTATCTAATACTGCAACTTGAATTTCACGACCTGGAATAAATTTTTCAATCAAAACTTCTCCGTAATTTTTTAACTTATATAAGTTTTTAATAAAATTTGATTTATTACATATGTACACATTAACACTAGAACCTTCATTAATTGGTTTTATAACTACAGGAAAATCTAATATTCTTTTAATATTTCTAATAATATTTTTTTTAATAATGTTTTTTTTAAATACAAATTTAATATATTTGGGTGTTAATATATTATTTTTAATAAATAATTTTTTGGATAATTCTTTATCTATTGCTATAGAAGATGACATTACTCCAGAATGAGTATATTTGATTTTTTCAGATTCTAGTATTGATTGAATATATCCATCCTCCCCAAATCTACCATGGAGTAAATTAAAAACTACATCTGGTTTAAACAATCTTAATTTTTTTACAAAATTTCCATCTGGTTCAGTAATTTTAAGATTGTATTTTTTATTTTTTTTTAATTCTAAATAAACGCTTTTAGCGGTCTGTAAACTAATATCTCTTTCGTTTGAATAACCACCAGCAATTAAAAGAATTTTTTTTTTCATTCTACAATTATTATTTCAAGACTAATATCTATTCCTGTTTTTTCTTTAACTTTATTTTTTACAAAATCAATCAATGTCTTCATGTCATTAAAAGATGCATTATTAGTATTAACAAAAAAATTTGAATGTTTTTCCGAAACTTGAGCGTCTCCAAATTTTAAATCATTAGGTATAGATTCTTTAATTAATTGCCATACTTTTTTTTCTGTTTTTTTTTTTGGATTTTTAAATGTACTACCTCCAGTCTTAACTCTAGTTGGTTGAGATTGTTCTTTTTTTTTCTTAAGTTCGTCTATTTTTTCTTGTATTTTGTTTTTATTTTTTTTCATTCCCTTAAATGTTGCACTTAAAAAAATTACATCTTTTGGTAAGTTTGTTCCTCTATATTCAAAGTTTATATTTTTTGAATTTATTGTTTTAACAATTCCATTAAAATCAATATATTGTACAGAAACCAAGATATCTTTAAATTCTTTTTCAAAACATCCTGAGTTCATTCTAATACCACCTCCAACTGATCCTGGAATACATGACAAAAACTCAATTTCTCCAAGATTATTTTCTTTTGCATATTCGGATAAATTTTTTTGGGATGTGGCACAGCCAGCTACAATTAAATTTTCATTTAAAATTGAAATATTTGAAAAATTTCTTCCTAATTTTATTATTACTCCTGGAAATAAGGTATCATTAATCAAAACATTTGAGCCAGCACCCAAAATAAAGATTTTTCCTCTTTTTGAATAAATATTTAAAAATTTTACTAAACTTTTAAGCGTATTTGGTTTAAAAAAAATTTCCGCTTTCCCTCCAATATTAAACCAATTCAATTTCTTTAAGTCATAATTAAAAAAAATATCTCCGTCAATATCCGAAACTAATTTTTCTATATCATTGATTTTCATTAAATATTATTTTTTAGATTTCTCATCCAATTTGAAATGGATCCGGCTCCCATGCCAATATAAATTTTATTTCCGTAAGCAGTTTGTTTTAAAAACTTTTGTAACTCTTTCTCATTTTTAATATTAATTAATTTTACTTTTGAGTTTTTTATTATTAGTCGAGCAAAAGAATTATAGGAAAAACCTAATTTAATATTTTCACTAGCTTTGTAAATAGGACATAACAAAACTGTATTCGATTTTATAAAACTTTTAGAAAATTGTAATTTCAAATTTTTTACTCTTGATATTCTGTGAGGTTGAAAAATACAAATTATTTCTTTTTTATGATATACTTTTTTAACACCTTCTAGCACTGATGTAATTTCTGTTGGGTGGTGAGCGTAATCATCAAAAAAAATAGCTTTATTTTTTTCAAATAAAAAATTAAACCTTCTTTGAACGCCATTAAATTTTAACAATCCCTCTTTGATAGTTCTAGAATTAATTCCAATAGAAAATGAAACAGCTAATGCAGAAGTGGCATTTTTTATATTATGCAAACCAATCAAAGGTATCTTTATATTTTGTATGCGAGTTACATTTCCTGGAATTCTTATTTTTAAATCAAACTTAGAAAAGTTTTCATTTTGCAAAATATTATATATTTGAAAATTTGCTTTTTTGTTAATTCCAAAAGTGTAATAATTTTTTTTTTTTATTTTTTTTAAAATTTCTCTACTATGTTTATCGTCAATACATACAAATGTTTTTCCTAAAGAAGGAGTTTTTTCAATAAAATTAGAAAAGTTTTTTTTTAAATTATTAATTGATTTGTAATAATCCAAATGCTCAGAATCTATATTTGTAACTATTGAATATGTAAATGGAATTTTAAGAAAACTTCCATCTGATTCATCTGATTCAATTAAACACCAATTGCTTTTTCCAAGTTTGGCAGAATTTCCAAAAGAATTTAGAACACCTCCATTTATAATCGTTGGATCTAATTTTGCTTGACTAAATATACTTGAAATTAAAGATGTCGTTGTAGTTTTTCCATGTGAGCCTGTTACTGCAACATTTCTCATTAAAGAAACTATATTTCCCAACATTTCTCCTCTTGAATAAATTGGTAAATTTAATTTTTTTGCTTGTTTTAGTTCTGGATTGTTTTTCTTAATTGCAGATGAAATAACTAAAATACTACTTTTATTTAAATTTTTTTTATTATGATTTAAAAAAATTGGAATTTTTTTATTTTTTAAGCGTTCTATATTTTTATTATCTGAAATATCGCTTCCCTGAATCTTAAAACCTAACCCATTCATAATTAAAGCCAAACCACTCATTCCTATACCTCCTATTCCGACAAAATGAATAAGTTCTGTTTTACCTAAATTAATTTTCATTGATTAAATCTATTAATTTTTTGTTTACATTATCCCAGGTATTTTGGTTAGAAATATATTCTAAATTTTCTTTTTTATTAAAATAATCTATTTTTTCTTTAAATAAGCTAATAATTAAATTTTCAATTCTAACTATATCAAAATCATTTTGACGAATTAACCAACAACTATTTTTTATTTCATAATATTTTGCATTATAAAATTGGTGATCATCTTTAGCAAATGGAAATGGAATGGCCAAAAATGGAATATTTAAATATGAAAGTTCAGAAATAGATGAGGCGCCAGATCTTGTAATGGCAAGATCAATATCATAAATATTTTTTGATAAATTTTCATCAAATCCAAAGAGTCTATGTTTTATTCCAGCATTATTATATTTTTTCTCTATAGCTAACTTTTTCTTATTATCAAAAAATTGTTGGTAAACTTCTAATTTTAATTTTTTAGAAATATTTAAAACTAAATTGGTAATATTTTGATCAAAAAATTTTGCCCCTTGACTGCCGCCTATAACTAGTATTTTTTTTACTTCTCCAAAATCTTTCTTATTATTTTTTTTACATAAATAAATTTCTTTTCTTAAAATTCGGTCAATTAAATAAATTTTATTAGTGTACTTTATTGGTAACAATTTTAAATCTTTATCGTAACATATTATTTTGTGAGAAATATTTAGCATAATCCTATTTGCTCTGCCTACAACACTATTTGGTTCAAATAAAATAATTTTTATGTTTAAAATTTTAGCCGCAATACATATCGGTAGAGACATATATCCTCCGGTACTTATTAAAATATTTATATTATTTTTTTTTAAATAAAAATAAGATTTAAATATAGAAAATACAAATTTAATCAAATTAAACGGTAATAAATAGAATTTAGAAAATAAATTTGGTACATCAATTAAATCATATTGATATTTATTATTATTAATAAAATTTGTTCCTCTAATATCTGTGATAATTGAAGCAACAAAATAATTTTTTAAATGGTCATAAATTGATAATGCTGGAATTACATGTCCGCCTGAACCCCCAGTAACAATCAAAACTTTTTTCATTGTTAATTTACTTTTCTTTTTGTTAAATTTAAAATAATTCCAGAAATAATTGCAGTACTGATAATTGATGAACCTCCATAACTTAAATATGGTAATGTCATACCGGTAGTAGGTAACAACCTAATGTTTACCCCTATGTGCACAAAAGTTTGTAATAAAATTAACGAAACACTACCAATTAGTATCAGTTTAATCTTTTCTTTATTTATCAAATTTATTTTTTGAATGATTTTGTATGCAAGTATCAAATAAAATAATATTATAATTATAACAATAATTGCTCCAAATTCTTCTGAAACCACCGAAACAATATAATCTGTGTGAGCTTCTGGCACTTTTGAATTAAGAGTACCCTCTCCTATACCTTTTCCAAAAAATCCACCGCTAATAATTGCATCACTTGCTTTTTCTGCTTGGTAGTTGCTTACATCTGACGAATTTATAAATGATAAAAATCTAAACTTTATATATTCAAATTTCGAAACAAAAAAAACTAAATAAGAAACAGTTAATGACACAAGTAAAAAAAATAAAAAAAATAAATAAATATTAATCCCTGATACAAAAATAAGAGTTAACCATATCATTGCTATAATTAAAGTTTGTCCTAAATCTGGTTGTGAAATTAATAATAATAAAGTTGGCAAAAGTATAAAGCTACTTAGTAAATATTTAAAATATAAATTATTTTTATTAAGACATAATAAAGTTGATACCGTTATAATGAAAAAAGGTTTAATAATTTCAATGGGTTGAAATCTTGGTAAAAAAATCAAATCTATCCATCTTTTTGATCCTTTTACTTCTATGCCAATAAATGGCACTAAAAGTAAAGTGATAAATGAAATAGCAAATAAAATAATTGATATTTTAAACAAAAGTTCTTCTTTTAAAAATGAAAACACAATTAAGATAGTTGTTCCTAAAATTATATAAATAAAGTGTTTAATAAAAAAATAGTAAGAGTTTGTATCAAGTTTGTCTGAAGCAATTAAAGAAGTTGAAACTAGTGAAAAAAATAATCCCAAGAAAAAAAGTATTATCATTAAAGAAAAAATATATTTATCAATGTTTTTCCACCAATCATAATAGTTATCAAAATAATTTTTCATAAAATAAAATTTTATTTTTTTAAATAATTTTTAATAATTTTATTGAAATATTTTCCTCTATCTTCAAAATTTTTAAATTGATCAAAAGAAGCTGCTGAAGGACTAAATAAAATTATTTTTTTTTCTTCTAAATTTTTTCTCAAATCTTTAAAAACTAGTAGCAATGAATAATTTAAATTTTTTGATATTTTATATTTAATTTTATTAGATAATATTTTTGAAAAAAATACTTTATTTTTTCCATAAATAAATGCCTTGATTTTTCGAAAATATTTCTTTTCTAATTTTAATTGGTCGCCTTTTTTTGCTAATCCTCCTAAAATCCAGTAAATATTATTATACGATTCCAACAAAGGTATTGTTGAAGATAGGCTTGTTGATTTTGAATCATTAATTATAGTTAATTTTTTTGATTCATAAATAATCTGTTGCCTAAAATCTAATCCTTTAAATTTATTTGTTATTTTAATTATTTTTTTAAAGCTAAGTTTTAAATTTTTTGATAGAGCAAATATAAAAGAAAGATTCTTAATATTGGATTTATTTTTAAAGTAATGATTGGTTATTAATTTATAATATTTTTGATATTTTTTATAATTTACTCTACAAATTTTTGATTTAATTTTATTTTTTTTAATTAAATTATTTAATAAGTTATTTTTGTTTTCTATAAATACATAATTATTTTTTGATTGATTTTGCATCAATTTAAACTTTGCTTTTATATAATTTTTAAAATTTCCATGTCTTTCAAGATGGTCTGGGGAAAGGTTTAATATTAACGAATATTCTGATCTATAATATTTGCTATATTCTAATTGGTAAGATGATGCTTCAATTACAAAAAGCGTGCTGCTTTTCAAACCTTTTTCTAATAACGTTGGATTGCCTATATTTCCAGTTAATCTGACATCTCTTCTATTTTCTTTTAAAACATCATATAACAGTTTTGAAGTTGTAGACTTTCCATTGGTTCCTGTAATCGTTATTTTTTTTATTTTTGGATAGCTTAAATAAAAAATATCAAGTTCTGTAATTACTCTAGAACTATTTTTTTTTAAATATTTGGATAGTTTGCATCTATTTATATCAATTCCGGGACTCAAAACTATATAATCAAAATTATTTTTTTTTAATTGATTGTAGTTAATTGTTTTATATTTATATTTTTGAGGTATATTTTTCTTGTTATCATCAATAATTTTGCAATAATTTTTTTTATGTAAAAATTTATAAGATGCAAAACCAGATTTTCCAAAACCATAAATTAAAAAATTTTTTTTATAAAATATAGTTTCTTTTCGCATTCATTATCTTAATTTTAAAGTTGCCAGTCCTATCATTGCTAAAATGATAGAAATTATCCAAAATCTAATAACAACCGTGGACTCTGGCCATCCTTTTTTTTCAAAATGATGGTGTATAGGTGCCATTTTAAATATTCTTTTTCCTGTAAGTTTGAAAGAAACGACTTGTGCAATAACCGATATTGCTTCTAAAACAAATAAACCACCAGTTATTGCCAAAACAATTTCATGTTTGGTTATTATTCCAACGGCTCCTAACGATCCTCCTAAAGAGAGCGAACCTGTATCTCCCATAAATATTTTTGCCGGTGGAGCATTAAACCACAAAAATCCTAAGCAAGCTCCAATGATTGACCCACAAAAAATTGATGCTTCTCCTACACCCTCTATATATGGAATTTGCAAATACTCTGAGAAAACTATATTTCCTGAAACATAGCTAATAAATGCAAAACAAGCAGCCACAAGTATCACTGGTACTGTTGCTAGGCCATCCAATCCATCGGTTAAATTTACAGCGTTTGAAGAACCAACTAATACAAATAAGTAAAAAGGAATAAAAAACCAACCCAAATTTATTACAAGGTTTTTTAAAAATGGAAAATATAAATTATTAATTTCATTAGATTCACTAAAAAAATAAATAATTAATATTCCAATTAATGCTAAAATAATTTGAATAACAATTTTAAATTTTGAAGACAATCCCGAAGAATTATTTTTCTTTATTTTTTTATAATCATCATAAGCTCCTAATAATCCAAAAGACCCGGCTATATAAATCAAAAACCAATTATATGGATTTGAAAGATCTCCCCATAATAATACGCCGGAAAAAACTCCCAGTAATATCATTAGCCCGCCCATCGTTGGAGTTCCTATTTTTTTTACAATATGTTCTGAAGGCCCATCATCTCTTATTGGGTTATGTATTTGTTTAGTTGAAAAGTAATTTATTAAAGGATTTCCAACAATAAAAACTACGAACATTGAAGTAAACATTGATAAACCTGTTCTTACAGTTAAATATTTAAAAACATTTAAAAAACTAAAAGTATCTACTAAGTTTAATAATAAACTAAATAGCATTAATCTTTCCTGATTTTAACTTTTCTGTCATAGTATTTAGACCTGTAGAATTTGATCCTTTAATCATTAAATATTCACCGTCTTTAATATCATTATTTAGAAAATTTGAGACATCTTTACTTGAATATAATATCTTTCCTCTTTTTTGTGGTCTAATTTTGTTAAATGTATAAATAATTTTTTTTCCATAAACATAAACTTTATTAATACTAGCATTATTAACTATTTCAGCCGCTTCTATATGCAATTTTTTTGAAAATTTACCTAATTCCAACATATCACCCAGAAGAATTATTTTTCTTTTAGATTTGTTTCTCAGTTTACTAAAATTATTTAAAGCAAACTCTAAAGATAAAGGATTGGAATTATAACTTTCATCAATAAGATGAATCTTTTTTTTATTAATTTTAACATATTTATAGTCTCCCCTTCCTTCGGGTAAATTATAATTGAAGAAAAGTTTTTTGCTTATATTATCTAAATCTAAACAACTTGAGATTACCGCAAGACTGGCCAGTATATTATCTGCGTAAATATCTACATTTCTCTTAACTATAAATTTTCTTGATCTTCCATAAATATTTACTTTTAAAGTGCTTATATTTTTTAATCTGCTGATTTTTTCAAGCTTGATACTAGATTTATTTTTTTTACTAAAAGAAATAATTTTTAAATTTTTATTTAAAGCTTTTAATTTAAAATAATTATAAAACTTATCATCTGCATTTAATATAATAGATCCATTTTCTAAAATATTATCTATAATTTCTGATTTTGTTTTTGCTATATCAAATAAATTTTTAAAATTTTTGCTATGAGCGTAAGAAATATTTGTAATTACACCAATATTCGGTTTAATTATTTTTGATAAGTGATCTATTTCACCTTTTTTATCCATGCCAATTTCAAAAACACCAAATTTATCTTTTTTATTTATATTAAATAATGAAACGGGAACTCCATACTTGTTGTTGAATGATTTTTTAGAATAAGTAGTTTCGTAAATTTTATTTAGTGATTGTCCTATCAATTCTTTTAAAGATGTTTTTCCCGACGAACCTGTTATCGCAATTGCAATAATATCTGATGAAGCTCTAACTTTGCTTGCACATTCAGTAAAAAATTTTAATGTATTTTTAACTTTAATTTTTTTTTTGTTTATTGTTCCATAATTTTTATCAATAATTGAAAGTGATGCTCCCTTTTTTATGGCTTCATTGGCAAATTTATTACCATCTATTTTTTTTCCTCTTATTCCAAAAAAAATATTATTTTTTTTAACTTCTTTTGAATTTATACAAGCTTTATTAATAATTGCTTTATCATTTAGTTTATTTTCTAGTTTTTCTTCTATTATATTTGTTTTCCAATTTTCATTTAATTTTCTATTTTTTTCTTTAATTGATTTTAATATGCAACTTTTGTCAGAAAAAAATTTTTTCTTTTTATATTCTTGATATATTTCATGACCTTTTCCTGCAACAACTACTATTTCATCTGATTTGATATTATTAACGGCAGTTTTAATTGCATGCTCTCTAGATGATATTTCAATTAATTTTTTTCTACTTATTTGCGTTTTAATTTCATTTCTTATTTTTTTTGGATTTTCATTTCTTGGATTGTCATCAGTTAAATAAATTTTCTTACAATAATTACTTGCAATTCTCCCCATAATTTTTCTTTTTGGTTTATCTCTTTCTCCTCCACATCCAAAAACTAAATTAATTTTTTTTATCGAAAATTGATTTCTTAAATTTTTCAAACAAACTTTCAGAGCATCTGGAGTGTGTGCATAATCTAAGATCACAATTGAATTATTTCTTAAATTACCTACCCTTTCAAATCTTCCTGGAACAGGTCTTATTTTTTTTATAGAATTTAAAATATTTTTTAAAGATATATTGCTTTTAGAAGCTGCCAAAATCGACATAATAAGATTTTTGATTTGTGCTTTTCCAATTAATTTTGTTGAAAATTTGTAAACCTTATTTTTATATGAAAATGTAATTTGCTGATCTAAATTCACAAATTTATGGTTAATAATTTTTAAGTTAGAATTATTTGATCCTATACTCAATGTTTTAAGATTCTTATTTTTTGAAATATTTTTTATTTTTTTTGCAATATTTAAATCTTCATCAAAAATAATATTTGATTTTTTTTTCATTAATTTTCTAAATAAAATTAACTTTGAATCAAAATAATCTTTGAATGTTTTGTGATAATCAAGATGATCTCTACTCAAGTTTGTAAATATTCCCACATTAAATTTTAAACCATCTAATCTATGTTGTTTTAATCCATGACTTGAAGCCTCTAAAATAACATTGTTAATTTTCTTTTCTTTTAAAATTCTAAGAATTTTATTTAATTGAATGGGATCATAAGTAGTATTTGAAATGTTTTTTTTATAATTAATACCATTAATTCCAAGTGTCCCTATTGATGAAACTTTTATTTTATTTAATTTTAAGATTTGATAATAGAAATTTGCAATTGAAGATTTGCCATTTGTTCCGGTAACTGCAATTAAATTATTTGGACGTTTATAATTTATTTTTGCTGCAAATTCCGCAAGTAACTTTCTTGGATTTTTATTTTTTAAATATAAAATATTATTATCAAACCCTTCTTTAGATTTTTCAGATATGACTATTTTAGATCCTTTTTTAATAGCATCTTTTACAAATTTATTTCCATCAAGATCATTTCCTTTTATTGCGAAAAAAATATAATCTTTTTTTACCAGGTTTGAGTCAAATGCTATTCCATTAAACTTAACTTTAATAAATTTTTTATTTAATTTTGGGTAGTAATCTTTAAGGAACATTATTTACGCTCTTAATATTTTGTGGCTAAAATTGGCCCAATCTTTTCAATTATTTGTCCTGTTATCCAAACTGTTGTCCAACCTGCTGTGTTTCTCCAATTTCCTTTGTATGGTTCCCTTCCATCTCTATAATGATAAATAAATTCTTTATTAGCTTTCGGCTCATCAAGCATTACAACTAATGCAAATTTAGGTTTGGAAATTGGAAATACTGAAGCAAAAGTATTTATCTTTTTATTAGAATAACCTCCTATAGTTGCTATATCTGCCGTACCAGTTTTGCCTCCTATTTCATAACCTTTAACATTGGCAAAACCTGCTGTACCTTCTTCTGTGGAAACAATCTTTCTTAATATTGGATTTAATTTTTTTGAAACTTCTTTATTCAAAATTCTCTTACCATTTTTATATTTATCTTTTTTTATTAATGTTGGAAAAATTTCAAATCCACCGTTAGAAACTATCGAATATCCTTTTGTTAATTGTAATAAAGTTGTTGCAATTCCATGTCCAAAACCAACTGTTAATAATTTACACTTTCCCCATCTTCCCATTTGAGTTTCTCCCACTTCTTCAATATCAAAACTTATATTTGTTAAAATACCTATTGCTTGAAGAAATTTATCATAATTATCTATTCCAATTTTTTCAGCAATTCTTGCTGATCCTATATTTACTGATCTAATTAAAATTTCTTCAGCAGTTAAATTTGAAGGAATCTTATCATCGTAATTTGAAATGGAATTGCCCGCACATACAATTCTTTTTTTTAATTCTTTAAATTCTGTTTCTGGTTTAATGACACCATAATTTATTCCAGCAGCAATTGTAAAAGTTTTGAAAACTGATCCAAATTCGTAAACACCCTTTGTGGCTCTATTAATAAACTTTAAGTCATTAATTTTTTCTCTTTTATTCAAATCAAAATCAGGCAAAGAAACCATTGATAAAATATCACCTGTATGTACATCCATTAATATTGCAGCACTGCCAATATTTTGAAAAATATATTTTGATTTTAATAATTCCTCTCTAATTAAATATTGAAGATCGGTATCAAGAGTAAGCATTAATGAATTTCTAGATGTTGTTAACTCATAATCGAATGTTTTCTCTAAGCCAGATATGCCATTATTATTGTCATCAATCTGTCCCAAAACATGACTGAACAGTTCTCCATTTGGATAAATTCTAGCAATTTTCTCTTCTTGTATAAATGATTTATCTCCAAGCAGTAGTATTTTTTCTAATTTTTCTTGTGAAATTTTCTTTTGAACGTAGAAAAATTTTTTATCATACATTTGTTTTTGAAAATTTTTTTTTGGAAATAGTAATTTTAAAGTGATTAATAATTTTTCTTTATCAATTACTAAAATAGGATTAATTCCAATATTTATAACTGGTACAGCTTTTGCTAAAATATTTCCCTCTTTGTCAATTATACTTGATCTAAAATTTTCTTTTTTTAAAATTTTTTTTTTAAAAACTTTATCTTCTAGACTTAATAAAATTACTTTTGATGAAAAAATAACTGCAATTATAAAAAAAACAAAAAAAATAAATGCTATTCTTTCAAATGAAATTCTTATGTTAGATTTGTTTTCATTGTAAGAAAATTCTGAATTGTAATCATTTAACAGTATTTTTTTTTCATTTATTTCATTCATTATTAATTACTACTTTTTTAATTTTTATCTCTTTATCTTCATTCTCTATCCAATTTAGACTTTCTATGTCAGCTTCCAAAAGTTCATTATCAAAATATTTTTTTTGATATTCCATTAGTTTTTTTGGAGATGTAAGATAATTATACTCAAGCATTACCAATTCATATTTATCTTGCAAAACCCTTAGATTTTCCTTCGTTTCAAATATTTTTTTATCAAGTTGTTTTGTTGAATTTTTTGTAAATGTTGTTGCAATAATTAATAAAATTACCGGGATAAAAAAAAATAACTTTCTCATTTATCAAATTGCAAATCTTCAATATCTGTTAGTTCTTTAAATTTATTAATAAATTCTTCAAAATTACATTCATTCTTAATTTTAACTGCAAATCTTAATTTAGCAGATCTTGAAGGAGGGTTTAATTTTATCTCTTCACTGCTTGGAGTTATAGGTTTTTTGTTTTGTAAATTGAAACATCTAATATTATCTTCCCTAATAGGCACATATCTAGATGAATTTTTAATTTCAGAATAATTTTTAAAAAAAAACTTAACAATTTTATCTTCAATAGAATGAAATGTTACAACTGCAATAATTCCTCCTACTGGAATTAAATAAAATGCATTTATTAATCCATTTATTAGTTCGCTTATTTCTTTGTTAACAAAAATTCTAAGTGCCTGAAAAATCTTTGTTGAGTTATTTATTTTAGAATATTTAAATCTTTTGGTGCTATCAACTATTTTAATTAGATCTTCAGTGTTAATTATTTTTGTTTTTCTTGTTTCAACAATTTTTCTTGCAATCTTTTTTGAATATTTCTCATCTCCATAATATTTAAAAATTTTATATAAATTGGTCTCGCTCATATTGGAAATTACTTCATGACATGAAAAATTATTTATACCCATTTTCATATTAAGTTTTCCCTTGCTCTTAAATGATAAGCCTCTATTCAAATCTTTAATTTGATTAATTGAATATCCTAAATCAAATATTATTGCTTTAAGATCGTTTGATTTAATTTCAATCCTGTTTATTTCTGAAAATTTAATATTTTGAAAATGAAATCTATTATTGTATTTTTTTTCTAATTCTTTTGCATACAAATAAACGTCTTGATCTCTATCTATGGCAATTACTTTATTAATTTTTTTTTCCAATATCTTCTTGGAGTACCCGCCTTGGCCAAAAGTACAGTCTAAAAAAGTGCCACCATAAAGAGGGGAAATAATGCTAATTAATTCTTTTAGCAAAACTGGAAAATGTTTGTTTTCCAGTTTTATGGTGGCACTCATTTATTTTTTCGAAGAACATTAATTTTTTTGTCTTCTCAAAAATGCAGGAATTTCGAGATCGTCTTCATCTTTATTGTTTTCACTTGTTTCTGCTGATGAAAATGCATGTTCGCTATGTTCGGAATTATCCGAATTAAATAAGTCTGGAGTATCTTCCTCGTCAATTTGAAAATTTTCTAAGCCATTTGAAGAAGTAGAATTATTAATTTCGTTTTCTGTCTTTTCTTCTATTGGATTAATTACACTTTCAGTGCTCTCTTTTTGATGTTCTGCTTCATCAACTGAAGTTGAAGAAAAATTTGACATTTCTGTTTCATTAACATGCGAAGCTTCAAAGTTTTCAGATTTAATTTCCTCTTCTAGTTTTAAAGCATTGGCTCCATGGGTAATTATAGAATTGTTAGGATTTGAAAAAGCGAAAGATTGAGTTGAACCATTATTTGCAAAATCAGAATATCCTGGATTTCTATTTTGAATTCTATGAACCATATTAATTACTGATTTAGGTTCTGGTTGTTGTCCATCAAGTGCTGTGGCAACAATTGATACTCGCATAATGCCTTCTAAGTTTTCATCTGTAATTGCACCAATTATTAATTCCGCTTCAGGGTCAACTTCAGATCTAACTTTATTAACCGCTTCATCAACTTCAAAAAGTTTTAAATCTTTTCCGCCAGTAATATTAACGAGTAACCCTTTTGCTCCTTTTAAAGTATAATCATCAATCAGAGGGTTATTTATTGCCATCTCAGCAGCCTTGGTCGCTCTTCCTTCTCCATCTGCTTGGCCCGTTCCCATCATTGCTTTGCCCATTGAACTCATTACTGTTTCAACATCGGCAAAATCTAGATTAATCAATCCAGGTCTAACCATCAAATCTGTTATACTTTGAACTCCGTGCAATAATACATCGTTGGATAATTCAAAAGACTCTTCAAATGTTGTTTGTTCATTTGCGATCTTAAATAAGTTTTGATTTGGAACAACAATGATTGTATCAACATGCTTTCTTATTTCTTCTAAACCTTGTTGAGCTTTTCTCATTCTCGATGGACCTTCGTACAAGAATGGCAGTGTAACAACTCCAACGGTTAAGATATTTAATTCTTTAGCAGCACGGGCAATAACATGGGCTGCACCGGTTCCTGTTCCTCCCCCCATACCTGCGGTTATAAAAACCATGTTTGACCCTTGCAAAACATTTACTATATCATTTAAAGATTCGTCAGCAGCTGCTTGACCAATATCTAATTTTGCACCAGCACCTAAACCTTTGGTAAGATTCATTCCCATTTGGATTTTTGCTTGTGCTTTGCTTATTCTTAAATCCTGGGCATCTGTATTAACGGCAATAAATTCAACTCCTTGCAAACCCGAATCTATCATTCCATTTATTGCATTTCCTCCTGCTCCTCCTACACCAAGAACTAGAATTCTTGGTTTCAACTCTTTGATATCTGGTGCTTTAAAATTAATAGTCATATATCTCCCTTTTAGTTATTAAATTGTCGCTCCCATTTAAGGTTTGCTCTGTGAATATTTGATTTTTTTCTAGCGTTTACCCTAAATTTTTCAAAAATTGTTGGTTCCCAAATTTGGAAAGTTTTTCCTTGTCCAACAAACAACATGCTATTTTTGATTTTTGCATGTTTTAATAACTTTGAAGAAAGTAAAATTCTACCTTCGCTATCAAATTGTAGATTTATACTTTCAGATAAAATTGATGTTGCAAAATAATCTTTTTTCTCCTCAAAAGGATTTAAAGAATCTATTGCATTTGAAATTTTTTCTATTCTATCTTGGGGCCAAGATTCTATACACTGATTGTTGAAAGAAGGATAACAAACAACACCGTTATAACCTAAATTAGACAGGTAAGATCTAAAAGAAGCCGGCACAGATACCCTTCCCTTTTTGTCCAGTTTGTTTTCGTAAGTAGATAAAAACATATATCATATATATAACCCTAATTTGGGTTTTTATGGGACAATATGGGTTTTATTAGTATGCGTCAATACTTAATTATTTAGATAAATAAATATTATTTTTGAGAACAAATGTGAAACTTATCGATGGAAATTTTGTTTATTTTGATAATGCCAGATGAACTATAAGCCGGGTTCTGTCATTTAAACTTATCATTTATCTAGGCCTTAAATCACTTTAAGGCTCAAGCAACTAACCCTGATGACTAGCCAAA
>CAJWPG010000009.1 GCA_913045275.1 uncultured Pelagibacteraceae bacterium | reverse complement strand
GGGATCATTATTTCAGGCATAGTTGATTTTATTTTTCTTTTTTTACATTCTACTAGCGCTTCAAATATAGCTCTAGTTTGCATTTCATAAATTTCAGGAAAAGAAATGCCTAGCCTACAGCCTCTATGTCCCAACATCGGATTTTGTTCATGTAATTCATCAATTCTTCCCTCAATTTCTTTAATTGATAAATTTAAAGATTTTGAAACATCCGCAATCTCGCTAGCGCTTTTAGGTAAAAATTCATGTAATGGCGGATCTAAAAGTCTAACTGTAACTGGAAGTCCATTCATAATTTTAAATATTTCGATAAAATCTTTTTTTTGATGTGGTAATAGTTTACTTAAAGCACTTGCTCGATCTTCTATTGATTTTGAAAGTATCATTTCTCTAACTGATAAAATTCTTTCTTCATCAAAGAACATATGTTCCGTTCTGCATAGGCCAATTCCTTCGGCTCCAAAGTCTCTAGCTATTTTGCTGTCCAAAGGTGTTTCAGAATTTGTTCTGACTTTTAATTTTCTAAAACTATCTGCCCAACTCATTAATTTAGAAAAATCACCTGAAATTTCAGGTTTAACAGTTTTTACCTCTCCTAAAATAATTCTACCTGTTGATCCATCAATAGTTATTAAATCTCCTTCCTTAATTTCAAAACCATTTGTCTTAAATAAATTATTTTCATAATCAATTTCTATTTCGCTTGAACCAGAAACGCATGGACGACCCATTCCTCTTGCAACTACTGCAGCATGACTTGTCATTCCGCCTCTGGCAGTTAAAATTCCCTTAGCAGCATGCATACCATGAATGTCTTCTGGGGAAGTTTCGACTCTAACTAATATTGTATTTTGCATCATATCATTAAGTCTTTCAGCTTCATCTGAGGAAAAAACTACTTTTCCACTTGCTGCTCCTGGAGATGCGGGCAATCCTTTTGCAATTACTTTTATATTACTTTTTTCATCCAAGGTTGGGTGAAGCAAAGTATCTAGAGAATTTGGTTCAATTCTTAAAACCGCATCTTTTTTTGAAATTAATTTTTCTTTAACCATATCTATGGCTATTTTTACTGCGGATTTTGCTGTTCTCTTTCCTGATCTTGTTTGTAACATCCATAGTTTTTTATTCTCTACTGTAAATTCAACATCTTGCATGTCTTTATAATTTTTCTCTAATTTCAATAATATTTTTTTTAATTGTTTGTAAATTAATGGCATAGACTCTTCCATTGAGAGCATTTTTTCCTTTGAATTTATTCTAGCTTTTTTGGTTATATGCTGTGGAGTTCTTGTTCCTGCTACAACATCTTCTCCTTGGGCATTAATTAAGTATTCGCCATATATGTCATTGCTTCCGTCTGAAGGATTTCTTGTAAAAACTACCCCAGTCGCACAGTTATCTCCCATGTTACCAAACACCATTGACTGAACATTTACTGCCGTACCCCAGTTGGATGGAATTTGATTTAGTTTTCTATAAACTTTTGCTCTATGACTTTCCCAAGATGAAAATACTGCACTGATAGCTCCTACTAGTTGTTGATTTACATCCTGTGGAAAATGTTTTTTTGTTTTTTCCCTAACAACATTTTTAAAATCCTTAAGCAAACCATCCCAATCATTCTCGTCAAGATCTGTATCTAACAAAACGCCTTTAGTTAGTTTATAATTTTCAATTAATTCTTCAAAATGATAATTTTCAATTCCCAAGACAACATTTGAGTACATTTGAATAAATCTTCTGTAACTATCTTTTGCAAATCTCATATTTGATGTTTTTTTTGCAAGAGCTAGTACTGTTTTGTCGTTAAGACCAAGATTTAAAATAGTATCCATCATTCCAGGCATAGAAACTCTTGCGCCAGATCTTACTGAAACCAATAAAGGATTTTTTAAATCGCCAAATTTTTTTTCTGATTTTTTTTCAATATTTTTTAATTCTTTATTTATCTCTTTAATAATTTTTGAATTTAATTTTTTTTTGTTTTTATAAAATAATTCACATACTTCAGTTGAAATCGTAAAACCTGGCGGGACAGGAAGGCCAAGTTTGCCCATTTCTGATAAATTTGCACCTTTTCCTCCTAGTATATTTTTAGAATTTATTAATTTTGTAGAATCTTTCGATTTAAAGTTAAAAACAAATTTTTTCATTTAAGCTTCAATTTTTGAAAAATTAAAATAATTTTCGAAGTTTTTACATAACATTTTTAAAAGTTCTAGTCTGTTTTTTTTAATTATAGGATCGTTATCATTTACAACAACATTATCAAAAAATGCATTAACTTCATTTTTTGCCAATGATAATGTCTTTAAACTTTCTTCATAATTTTCAGATTTGTCTATGCTTGAAAAATATTTTCTTATATCGTGAATTCTTTTATAGAGATTTTTTTCAAAATCATTTTTAAAAAGACCAGGATCGACTGAACCAATAATCTCTGATGAATTTTGTTTTTCACTAACCAAAATATTTGAAGATCTCTTATATATTGAAATAACATCCTGGCAAAAATCCTTTTTAATATTTTTATTTAAAGCTAGAGATTTTTTAAAAACTTTTAATATTTCATCTATGTTAGAAGTATTTGCTGAACTTTCAATTATGTCATTTCTAATTTGTTTCTCTTTTAAATAATTTTTCAATCTTTCTAAAATAAATTTACTTAAATCTTTCTGTAATATTTTTACATCAAATTCAAAACTCTGTTCTTTGTAAAGCGTGCATGAATAATTAATTAAATCTCTAAGCTTAAAACTTTTGTTATTTTCAATAATTAACCTCACTAAGCTAATTGCCATTCTTCTTAAAGCATATGGATCTTTAGAACTTGAAGGTTTTAATTTAATTCCAAAAAATCCTACTAATGAATCTAGTTTATCGCTTATAGATAATGCCACACTATAGGGTTTCTTCGGTATTATGCTATCCATTCCAATTGGCAAATAATGTTCAGTTACTGCTAGACTTATTTCTTTATCAAATCCTTGTGCTTCAGCAAAATAACCACCCATAATTCCTTGGAGCTCCGGGAATTCTCCTACTAAATCTGACATAAGATCTACTTTGCAAATTGATGATGCTATTTCTATTTTTTCTTTACTAATTAACATTTCATCAGAAATTAACCCACATAGTTTTCTTATTCTTTGAACTTTATCAAAGTATGATCCTAATCCTTTGAAATAATTAATATTTTTTAATTTTGAAACTTGTTTAACTAAATTTTGAGATCTATTTCTTCTCCAAAAAAATTCTGCATCACTTAAGCGCGCCTCAATTACTCTTTCATTTCCTAATTTTACGAAACCTTTTGGATCTTTTGTATCTGCTACGACAAAAAAATTGTTTGTTAAATTTTTCTTCTTATCAAAAGTAGGAAAATATTTTTGATGGTTTTGCATAGTTATTATTAATATTTCTTTTGGAATCATCAAATATTTTTTGTCAAATTCACAAAGTAAAATTTTGGGTTTCTCTACTATATTTGTTATTTCTTCTAATAGCTCTTTTTTTAAATTAATTTTAAATTTTTTTTTGTTTGATAATTTTATTAATTCATTTGAAATAAATAATTTTCTTTTTTCTTGATCAATTAAAATTCCGAGAGATTTAAAAAAAGAATTATAAGATTTAAAATTAATAAAACTTTTTGTTTTTTCTTCTAATTCTTTATCAACAAATGTAGTATTTGAGCTTTTTAAATGGTTAAAATTAAAATCTAGTTTTTTACCATCAAAAACACTTAATATTGATTTTAAAGGTCTTCCCCAAAATAAATTATGAACACCCCATTTCATAGATTTATTCCATGAAATCTTGGATAAAATATCTGGCATATTTTCCCTTAATAAATCAGCTGTATTTATCTTTTGTGATGTTTTTTTATAAAAATAAAACTCTCCTTTATCAGTTTTTTTTTTAAAAACCTGTGCTTTATTGATATTATTTGATCTTACAAATCCTTCTAGTGTCTTATCTGGAGCTTTAATATTTGGACCTCTAATTTCTTCAGATTTCTTAGATATTTGTTTTGTAATTTTATCTATATGAACAACAAGTCTATTGGGTGTTGAAAAAACGTTCAATTTTCCTTTTATAGGAACTTCATTTTCTTCAAAAAAAATTTTTAAATTTTCTAGTAAACTTTTGCGAGCATTAACTTGAAGTTTTGATGGAATCTCTTCGCTAAATAATTCTAAAAAAAATTCTGACATTTTAATTTTGACTTTCAAGCCAAACTTTTCCTATTGCTTTTGTTAGATCTCTAATTTTTGAGATATACTCAGCTCTTTGGGCAACGCTAATAACTCCTCTTGCATCTAGTATGTTGAAAATATGGCTTGCCTTTAAACATTGATCGTAAGCGGGTAAAGATATTTTTTTTTCAATTAAAGATTTAGCTTCTTTCTCAATCATATCGAAAATCTTAAATAAATTATCTGTATTCGCATGTTCAAAATTATATGCTGAAAATTCTTTTTCAGATTGATAAAATACATCTTTATAAGAAACTCCATCGTTGTTCCAAATTAAATCAAAAACATTTTTTTTATTTTGAATAAACATACAGAGTCTCTCTAGTCCGTAAGTAATTTCAACCGAAATAGGCTTGCATTCTATACCTGCCATCTGTTGAAAATAAGTAAACTGAGTAATCTCCATTCCATTACACCAAACTTCCCATCCTAGTCCTGCGGCACCAAGTGTTGGACTCTCCCAATCATCTTCAACAAACCTAATATCATGTTCATTATAATTAATGCCTATTGCGGCAATACTATTTAAATATAATTTTTTTATATTACTAGGAGAAGGTTTTATTAAAACTTGAAATTGATAATAATGCTGCAATCTATTTGGATTATCGCCATAACGACCATCTGTTGGTCTTCTAGATGGCTGAACATAAGCAGTCTTCCATGGTTTTTCTCCTAATGATCTTAGAGTTGTTGCTGGATGAAACGTGCCCGCTCCCACTTCTAAATCATAGGGTTGAAGTATAATACATCCTTGTTTAGACCAATATTTTTGTAAAGTAAGTATTGTATCTTGAAATGTTAGCGGTTCCTTTTTTAATTTTTTTTTTTTAGAAACCATATCTTTGCCAAATTGATCTTTCTTCCAGAATGTTAATTAATTTTTCAGTCTGATATTCTGATGAAGAAAGCTTTTTAGCCAACCAACCTTTTGTTTTTTCAAATTTTTTAATTTCAACTTCTTCTCCAAATTTTTCTTTTAATATTTGATCAGCATTCCCCAAACCATCTATTAATCCATATTCTTTAGCTTTTTTTCCAGACCAAAACTCACCCGAAAATAACTCAACACCACTTTCCTTATTTAGTTTAGTCCCTCTACTCTCTTCAACTACACCAATAAATTCTTGATGGAGTTCCAATTGAATAGTTTTTAATCTATTTATATCTTCTTCTTTTTCTTCTAGAAATGGATCTAAAGTACTTTTATTTTTTCCTGCCGTATAAACTCTTCTTTGTACTCCAATTTTTTGAATTAAATCTTTAAATCCAAATGATGAATAAATTACGCCAATTGAACCAATTATAGAGCTCGGGTTTGCATAAATTTCATCTCCTGAACATGCAATTAGATATCCTCCTGATGCGGCCACATCTTCTGCGAATACTATTACTTTTTTTTTATGTTTTTTTGCCTGTTCTCGAATTAACTTATATATTAGATGAGATTGAACCGGAGACCCTCCTGGAGAATTAATAGTTACTGCTACAGCTTGGGCTTTTTTTATTGAAAAAGCTTTTTTAATTACTTCTTCTTGTCCAGAATAATCAATTCCTTGTTTAAATTTACCAACATTCCCTATAACACCTGATAATTTTATATGACTAACGATTTTTTTTTTTTTTAAAAATGAGAACATATTTAATGCTACAAAAATTTTATTTATTTATAAAGCTTACTTATAGTTGAAGAATAAGGTGCGTCAATTGATAAGTATATTAATAAATTCAATATAATATTTTAAAAATATGGGATCAGTTATTCAATTAAAAAAACAGATAAATAATTCATATTTAGACTTAAGAAATTCGGTTGAAGATAAATTGGTCTTAGTAGATGAAAAAATAATTTCAAAATTAAGGAGTAATGTAGATCTCGTACATAAAATGACCGAATATCATCTTCGAACCGGTGGTAAAAAATTAAGAGCTCTCCTAACTTTGGGAAGTGCAAAACTTTCTGGCTACAATAAAGGAGGAAGAGATATCAACTTAGCGGCCTGTGTTGAATTAATCCATACCGCAACTTTAATGCATGATGATGTAATTGATAATTCTGAAATTAGAAGAGGAAAAAAAACATTAAATAGTATTTGGGGCAATCAATCTTCTATTCTAGTTGGTGACTATTTGTTGAGTAGATGCTTTGAAATGATGGTTGAAGATGGAAATCTTGAAGTCTTAAAATTATTATCCTCAACGTCAACCAAAATTGCCCAAGGAGAAGTTCTGCAACTACAACATAAAGGTGAAGTAGACATGCTAGAAGAAACTTATTTTAAAATTACTTCATCTAAAACTGCAGCATTATTCTCAGCAGCAACTAAGGTTGGTGCCATATTGGGAGAAAAAGAATCAAAGTACAAAGAAGCTTTAGAGTTTTATGGAAAAAATATCGGATTAACTTTTCAGATAGCGGATGATACTTTAGATTACAACTCTGATTTAAAAGCATTTGGCAAAGAAATGGGTAATGATTTTTTTGAGGGTAAAGTTACGCTTCCAATAATATTGCTATGCCAAAAAATTTCAAATTCAGAAAAAAAAATATTAAAAAATTTATTTTATAAAAAAAAAAGAGAGAAAGAGGAATTGAATTATGTTTTAAATTTAATAAAAAAAAATAACATAATTAAAGACTGCTATAAAAAAGCTGATCATTTTATAAATCTAGCGTCTAATGCTTTAAGTGTTTTTGAAGATTCCAAAGAAAAAAAAATATTAAATAATCTAACTACATTTAGTATTGAAAGAAACTTTTAAGGATTAAGTAAAACTTTTTCCCATAAATTTTGACTTTTATAATATTTCAATCTTTCATGTATTCTATATTTTCCATCTAACCAAAATTCAATTTCGATTGGATTTAATCTCCATCCAGACCAGTGACTTGGTCTTGGAATTTTTTCATCTTTTGAAAATTTAGTTTTATATTTATTAATTGATTCAATTAAATCATCTCTTTTATTTAATATAGAACTTTGATCTGAGGCCCAAGCACCAATTCGGCTATCATAAGGTCTAGAATTATAATATTCATCAGCCTCTTTATCAGTAACTTGTGTTGCAGATCCAACTATTCTCACTTGTCTTAACAAGCTTTTCCAATGAAAACACATGGAGATTTTAGAATTTTCATTGATTGCAATACTTTTTGAACTTTTTAAATTTGTATAAAAAACAAATCCATCTTTATTGAAATCCTTTAGTAAAATTATTCTAACAGTAGGAAATCCATTTTTGCCAGCCGTACCTAAGGCAAATGCATTTGGAACATTAATTTCAGATTTTTTTGCCTCCTCAAACCATTCGCTAAAAAGCTTTATAGGGTCTTTTTCATCTTTAAAGCATATATTTAATCCAAGAGAGTTTTTTTCATTCATAATTTAAACAAAATAATTTATATAATAAGTTAATGTCATTTAACACATTTGGAAAGTTATTTCGTTTTAATACTTGGGGAGAATCTCATGGGCCGGCAATAGGCTGTGTTGTGGATGGCTGTCCTCCAAACATTCAAATAAAAGAAGAAGAAATTCAAAAAGAACTTAATAAAAGAAAACCTGGTCAATCTAAATACACAACTCAAAGAAAAGAAGACGATAAAGTTGAAATATTATCAGGAATATTTGAGGGTAAAACTACCGGAACCCCTATTTCAATGATTATTTACAATAAAGATATGAGATCTAAAGATTACGTAAATATAAAAAATAAATTTAGACCAGGTCATGCGGATTTTACTTATTTTAAAAAATATGGAATTAGAGATTATAGAGGAGGCGGAAGACAATCGGCTAGGGAAACGGCTTCAAGAGTAGCGGCTGGAGCAATAGCAAAAAAGGTTTTAAAAACAAAAATAGGAAAAAAATACAAAGTAGTTGGTGCAGTAACTCAAATAGGAATTCTTGGATGTGATGTAAATAGCTGGAATGATAAATTTATTTTAAAAAATCCTTTATTCTGTCCTGATAAATCTGTTTTTAAATTATGGGAAAAATATTTATTAAGTATAAGAAAAGCTGGTTCTTCTTGTGGGGCAATTATAGAAGTAAGAGCCAGAGGTGTACCTGTCGGATTAGGAGCTCCCATATATTCAAAACTTGATATGGATTTAGCGGCAGCAATGATGAGTATAAATGCCGTTAAAGGAGTTAATATTGGCTCTGGAATAAATTCAGCTCGACTAACTGGAGAACAGAATTCAGATGAAATGATTCAAAAAGGAAAAATTACAAAATTTACTTCTAATAATGCTGGAGGAATTCTTGGTGGAATTTCTAGCGGACAAGAGATTATTGTATCATTTTCAGTAAAACCAACATCATCAATTTTAAGTAAGAGAAAAACAATCGATAAATTTGGAAAAAATACATTTATATCTGTAAAAGGAAGACACGATCCATGCGTAGGTATAAGAGCGGTGCCCATTGGAGAAGCAATGATGCATTGTGTAATTTTAGATCACTACTTAATGAATAGAGCTCAATGTGGAAATTAATTACTTTTTTTAATTAATATTTTCGAATTTAATAATTCCATTACTTTAGACTCTATCGCTTTTGCGTCTAAGCCTGCCTCATTATACATTTCCTCAGGATTGTTTTGATCAATAAACTTATCGGGTAATATCATTGATCTAAATTTTAAGCTTCCATCTAATAAATTTTTTTCGTTAAGAAAATGATTAACATGTGAACCAAAGCCTCCAATTGAACTCTCTTCGATAGTAAGAATTGCCTCGTGGTTTGTGGCAAGTTGCCAAATCAATTTTTCATCTAACGGCTTAGCAAACCTGGCATCAATTATAGTTATATTTATTCCTTTTTTGATCAAATTTGCATTAGCTATCAAACATTCTTTAAGTCTTGTTCCAAAATTTAGTATAGCAATATTTTTTCCCTCCTTAACTACTCTTCCTTTTCCAATTTCTAACTTTTCGCTTATATCAGGCAACTCAACTCCTAATCCTGTTCCTCTTGGATATCTAAATGCACAAGGCTGATTATTAATGTCTACAGAAGTATTTATCATTCTAACCAGTTCTGATTCATCACTTGCAGCCATAACTACAAAATTTGGCAATGTAGATAGATAAGCAACATCAAATGATCCAGCATGTGTTGCCCCATCTGCTCCTACTAATCCAGCTCTATCAATAGCAAATCTTACTGGCAAACTTTGTATAGCCACATCATGAACCACTTGATCATATGCTCTTTGTAAAAAAGTTGAATAAATTGCTGCATAAGGCTTAAAGCCTTCTGTTGCAAGTCCAGCGGCAAATGTTACCGCATGCTGTTCTGCTATTCCTGTATCAAACATTCTATTAGGAAATTTTTTTCCAAATATATCCATGCCTGTGCCTGATGGCATAGCTGCAGTTATTCCAACTATTTTACTGTCATTTTCTGCGTGCCTAGCCAAAGTATTTGCAAAAACTTTTGTGTATGAGGGAATGCTAGATGTTGATTTTTGCTGAACTCCAGTTTGTATATTAAATTTTGATACTCCATGAAATTTATCTTCAGCTTTTTCAGCAAATTCATAACCTTTTCCTTTTTGCGTTTTAACATGAATTAATATTGGTCCATCATGTTTAGTGTCTCTAGCATTCTTTAAAACCGGAAGTAAAACATCTAAATCATGACCATTAATTGGTCCAATATAATAAAAACCTAAAGAACCAAACAATGTTGTTCCACCGGTTACCACTGATCTTAAAAAATCTTCAGCTTTACCAGCATTCTTACTAAATCTTTTTGAAAAAGATGATATAATCAACTTTATAGTTTCTCTAAAATTGAAGTATATTCTTCCAGAAAATAATTTTGCCAAATATGATTTCATTGCGCCGACAGGTTTGGCAATTGACATATTGTTATCATTTAAAATAACAATTAATTTTGTTTTAGAATCTCCAGCATTATTCATGGCTTCATACGCCATGCCAGCACTGATTGCTCCATCTCCAATTACAGCAATCACTTCTTCTGATTTATTAGAAAGTTTGTTGGCTGTAGCTATACCTAATGCTGCTGAAATTGATGTTGAACTATGACCCGCTCCAAAAGGATCAAATTCACTTTCTGATCTTTTGGTAAAACCTGATAATCCTTTTCCCTGTCGCAAAGTATTCAGTTTATCTTTTCTACCAGTTAAAATTTTATGAGGGTATGATTGGTGACCCACATCCCAAATTATTTTATCATTAGGAGTATTAAAAATATAATGAAGCGCTACAGAAAGCTCTACCACTCCAAGTCCAGCTCCAAGATGACCACCTGTCTTTGATACTGACTCTATCATTTCTTTACGGATTTCTTTTGAAAGAATTTTTAATTGATCCGTAGATAATTTTTTTATATCTGAAGGAAAGTTAACACTGTTTAAGTATTTATAATCTGACATTTATTATCTGTTTCTATTTAAAATAAATTCAATTGTTTCTTTTAAGTCACTAGATTTATTTCCATAAATTCTAATTTTATTAAAGATATTTAATTTCAATTTTTCAGCGTATTTAATAGTATTTTTATATCCTAGTAAACTAATTAAAGTAGCTTTTCCTTTTGTCAAATCTTTTCTAGTTTTTTTGCCTGCTAGCTTTTTGTCTCCTCTAAAGTCAATTAAATCATCTGCAGTTTGAAATAACAAACCTATATCTTCACCAATTTTATTAAATTTACTTAATTCTTTTTTTTTACTTAATATTAATAATGGAGCAACACAACAGAAGCCAAAAAGTTTTCCAGTCTTATTTTTTTGCATATTTAAAATTTTTGTTAAAGAAATTTTCTTTTTTTCAAAACTTAGATCATAATACTGTCCTCCGGCTATACCTTCGTGACCAGAAGATTTAGAAATAAAGCTAGCTAAATAAACTTTGCTTTTATTATTTATCTTTAAATTGTTATCGGTTAAAATTTCTAAGGCCAATGTTAGAAGAGAATTTCCAGCTAGAATTGCGGTAAATTCTCCAAATTTTTTATGAGTGCTTAGCCTACCTCTTCTTAAATTATCGTTGTCCATGCATGGTAAATCATCATGAATTAAAGAGTAAGCATGAATACATTCTACTGCGGCTCCTATTTGAATTAAAACATTATAATTAATATTAAAAATTTTTCCAACATCAACTAATATTTTTGACCTTATTTTTTTTCCCCCAGGCAACAATCCATAACTCATGGCTTTAAGTAAACCAGTTTTTTTTTGCAGTTTTAAATATTTTTTTAAAAATGAATTAGTATCTTTCGCTATTTTATGTAATTTTCTTTTCATTTTTTTTTGAAACAATATTTTTAATTTTCGATTTTGTAACTTCTGAAATTTCTTTATTAGTTTTATGAAATTTTTTTTCAATAAAATTGTTTAATTTTAATAGTTTTTGGTATTCATCAATTGAATTCTCCAAATCTTTTTCATTTTCTAATTTTTCAATAATTTTGTTAGCTAATTCAGTTAGTTCATTTAAAGATTCCGAATTAATATCATCTGGCAAATTTTTTTCATTCATATATTAGTTGGTAATATTATATGAAAAACAATCTTTCAAATATTAAAAAAGCTATAAAATATTTAAATAATAACGAATGCGTAGGGATTCCTACCGAAACAGTATATGGACTGGCTGCAAATGCATATTCTGACAAAGGAACATTAAAAATTTTTAAGTTAAAAAAAAGACCAAAAAAAAATCCTCTTATTGTTCATTATTATAATTTAAATGATTTAAAAAAAGATTGTTTAATAAGTTTGAAATTTCTTAAATTGTATAAAAAATTTTGTCCCGGTCCAATTTCTTTTGTTTTAAAATTAAAACGCAATAGTCGTATATCAAATAATGTAACAAATAATAAAAAAAATATAGCTGTAAGATTTCCTAGACATCAATTAACTCGAAGGTTGTTAAAAGTATTAAAATATCCACTGGCTGCTCCAAGTGCTAATTTATCCAGAAAAATTAGCCCAGTTTCAAAAAAAGACGTAGTCGATGAATTTGGAAAAAAAATTAAATTTATTCTGGATGGAGGTCGGTCAAAAATAGGTGTGGAATCAACTATAGTAAGTTTAATTAATAAACCAAAAATATTAAGGCTTGGTGGGATTGAAAGAAATAAAATAAATAAATTTCTTATTAATAAAAATAAAAAAAAATATAAAATAAAAAATATAGTTGTTCCTGGACAGGGAAAAATACACTATTCTCCTGAAATCCCAATAAGACTAAATATCAAAAATCCAAAAAAGTATGAAGCTTTTATGTTAATAAAAAAAAGAAAAATTTCTAAAAAAAATTTTTTTTATTTGAGTAAGAAAAAGAACCTTAAGGAAGCTGCAAAAAATTTATATAAAACTTTAAGAATAATAAAAAAAAATAAATTCAAAAGTATAGCTGTTGAAAAAATTCCAGACATAGGATTTGGCGAAACTATAAATGATCGATTAATTAGAGCTTCAAAATAATTATGAAAAATTTAGTTGAAGTAAAAAATTTAAAAAAAAGCTATGATTTAAAAGAAGCTGTAAGAGGCATTTCATTTAAAATTAAAGATAATGAAATTTTAGGTCTTCTTGGACCAAATGGATCTGGAAAAACTACAACAATAGGAATGATGCTAGGATTATTAAAGCCATCAAATGGAGAAATAATTATAGATGGAAAAAAAATAGAAGATAATAGAATAGAAATTTTAAAAAAAATAAATTTTATTTCTCCTTATATTGAGCTTCCAAAAAAACTAACCGTTAAACAAAATTTAATTGTTTATGGTAAATTATATTCAGTTCCAGATATAAAAAAAAGAATTGAATATCTATCAGAAAAATTAAGATTGGAAGATTTATTAAATAGGATTACCGGAGAACTTTCTTCAGGGCAAAAAAATAGAGTAAGTTTAGCAAAAGCTTTAATAAATAACCCAAAAGTTTTACTGTTGGACGAACCAACAGCCTCACTTGATCCTGAAATTGCAGATTTTGTCAGAACATTTTTAGAAAATTACAAAAAAGAAAAAAAAATTTCAATTTTATTAGCATCACATAATATGAATGAAGTAACTAGATTGTGTAAGTCAATATTAATGATGAAAGATGGCATTATCATTGACAGTGGCAGCCCAGAAGACTTAATCAATAAACACGGAAGACAAAACTTAGAAGAAGTATTTTTAAAACTTTCAAGAAATAAGAATGAATTTAATTAGAATATACGGCCTTTTTTTAAGACATTTTTATTTGATAACTAGATCTTTTCCTCGAATTCTAGATTTAATTTATTGGCCATCAATCCAAATTACTTTATGGGGTTTTATATCAAATTTTTTTGCCTCACATAGTTCCTATTATAATAATGCAGTAGGAGTAATTTTAACTTGTGCAATTCTTTATGATTTTTTATTCAGAACTAGCATTGGTTTTAATATGTTATTTTTAGAAGAAATTTGGAGCAGAAATTTTACAAATCTATTTATATCTCCAATAAAAATTAGTGAAATAATCACATCTCTTATATTTACAGCTTTGATAAGAGCATTAATAGGACTTATACCTGCAATAATTTTAACATCACCAATTTTTGGAATATCAATATTAGATCTTGGATTTTATTTATTTTTTCTTTTTCTTAGTTTGTATATTTTTGGAATTACATTGGGAATTTTAGTTTCTTCTGGCCTGTTAAGATTTGGTCCTTCTTTTGAAAATATAGCATGGTCTACTATGTTTTTATTGGCTCCATTTGGTTGCATATATTACCCAATTGAAACTTTGCCAGAAATTTTTCAAAAAATTGCTTATTCTCTTCCACTAGTTTACATTTTTGAAGAAGCAAGAAATATACTAATTAACAATACAGTTAATTTAGAAAACTTATTTACAGCTCTAAAATTAAATGCAGTTTATTTAGTCTTGGCAATATCATTATTTTATTTTTCTTTTAATGTGGCCAGGAAGAAAGGCACCTTAATAAATATTGGTGAGTAGTGGCGCGCCCGCAAGGAGTCGAACCCTGAACCTCCAGAGCCGAAATCTGGCGCTCTATCCAGTTGAGCTACGAGCGCATATAGTATTAATATTATAAATTATGAAAAATATCATTAAATTAATTGTAAAAGATTCTGACAAAGAAATTAGAGTAGACTTATTTTTAACGAAGAAAAAAAAAGAATTAAGCAGAACAAGGGTAAAAAACTTAATTTTAAAAGAAAATCTTAAAATAAATAATTTAATTGTAAAAGATCCATCAAAAAAAATATCTACTGACGACAAAATTACTTTTGAAATACCAGAGCCAAAGAAAGCTTCTTTAAAGCCATATGAATATAAATTAGACATTGTTTATGAGGATTCTGATCTTATTGTCATAAATAAGTTTGCAGGCATATCAATGCATCCTTCTGTAGGAAATTATGATAATACGATCGTTAATGCTTTAATGAACCATGATGATAAAAGATTATCAAATATTGGGGATGAACTAAGGCCGGGAATTGTACATAGAATTGACAAGGACACATCAGGACTAATAGTAATTGCAAAAAATAATCCATCGCATGAAAATTTATCAAATCAATTTGCAGAACATTCTATAACTAGAGTTTATCAGGCGTTGATTTGGGGGAAATTAAGACCTCAAAATGGAAAAATAGAAACATTAATAACAAGAAGTTCAAAAAATAGACAAATGATGGAAGTTGGAATTACTAGAGGAAAAAGAGCAATTACAAACTACAAAACATTAGAAACTTTTGAAAATGATAAAGTTCCAACTTTAAGTTTTATCGAATGCAGACTCGAAACAGGAAGAACTCATCAAATAAGAGTTCATATGAGTCACAAAGGAAATAATATTTTAGGTGATAAAAAATATAAAAAGAAATTTAAAAAATTTAAAAATATAGATCCTAAACTTGAAGAATGTATTTTAAAACTTGATAGACAATTTTTACACGCTAAAGTTCTTGGGTTTTACCATCCTAGATCAGGAGAACGTTTAGAATTTTCGTCAAATTTACCTAAAAATTTAGATGATATTTTAAAAAAGCTAAGAAATACTAACAAATAAAAACATTGTAAAATTTTATTTCTTAATTACATAAATATTCATTATGAATACATCGACTTATAATGTGCCTGCTCTTTCTGGTGAAGGTGGGTTGTCTTTATATTTAGCGCAAATAAAAAAATTTCCAATGCTGGATGCTGAGGAAGAATTTATGCTGGCTAAAAATTGGAAAACAAATGGGAATGTAAAATCAGCTGAAAAATTAGTGACTAGTCACTTAAGATTGGTTGCTAAAATCGCAATGGGTTACAAAGGTTACGGTTTACCTTTAAATGAAATGATTTCTGAAGGAAATGTCGGTTTGATGCAGGCTGTAAAAAAATTTGAACCAGAAAAAGGATTTAGGCTAGCAACGTATGCGATGTGGTGGATTAAAGCTTCAATACAAGAATATGTACTTCGGTCTTGGAGCTTGGTTAAAATAGGAACTACAACAGCACAAAAAAAATTATTCTTTAATTTAAAAAAAATTAAAAATCAGATTGCACCAAGAACAGAGGGTGATCTAAAAGATGAACATGTTAAAGACATCTCAAATAGACTAAATGTAAGCAAAGAAGAAGTTGTTTCAATGAACAGAAGGTTGTCCGGAAAAGAACAATCTCTTAATGCGCCAATTGGAGAAGATGGTGACGAGTGGCAAGATTGGATAGTAGATAATGAAATGGATCATGAACTTAAATTTGCTCAAAATGAAGAAATAGAACAAAGAAAAGATCTTTTGAAAGACTCAATAAAAATTTTAAATGATAGAGAAAAAGAAATATTATATTCAAGAAGACTTACGGATAATCCCATTACTTTGGAAAATCTGAGCAAGAAATTCAAAATAAGCAGGGAAAGAATAAGACAAATAGAAAATAAAGCTTTTGAAAAACTTCAAAAACATATGTTAAATTCTGCTAAATCTAAAAATCTTCTACCAGTTAGCTAAAATTTTATATTTTATTTTTTAATTAAAAGGATCAATTAAAAGAATAGTATCTTTTCTCTCAGGGCTAGTTGAAATGCTTGAAATTTTAGCTTCAATAAAATCTTCTAATTCTTTAATATAAATTTTAGCGTTATCTGGTAAATTTTCAAATTCTTTAATTTCTGAAGTGGATGACTTCCAGCCTTTAAATGTTTTATATATCGGTTTAACTTTTAACTGCTTATTTAAAGCAGCTGGAAAATAATCAATTTTATTTCCATCAATTTCGTAACCAATGCACATTTTAATTTCTTCGAGTTTATCCAATACATCCAATTTTGTAAGAGCAATCCCATCTATGCCTGAAATTTTGATTGCTTGTCTTACAAGAACACCGTCAAACCAACCACATCTCCTTTTACGACTTGTCACTGTTCCAAATTCTTTTCCAACAGTTCCAAGATGTTCTCCAATTTCATCTGTTAACTCAGTTGGAAAAGGACCTTCACCAACTCTAGTTGTGTATGCTTTTGTAATACCAAGAACATAATTTATTGAATTTGGTCCACATCCTGATCCAGTTGCCGCGGAAGAGGCGACTGTATTAGACGAAGTTACAAATGGATAGGTTCCATGGTCAACATCCAAAAATATTCCTTGAGCTCCTTCAAATAATATTTTCTTTTTTTGTGACTTAAATTCATCAATCTTTTTCCAAACTTGTTTTGAATATTTAAGAATTTTAGGTGCTATTTTTAATAAATTTTTTTTTAATTGATTTTTTTCACAAACAGGTTTGTCCAATCCTTTTCTTATAGCATTATGATGAGATAAAGCTGAGGTTAATCTATTGTCTAAATTTTCTTCTGAAGCTAAATCCATAACCCTAATAGATCTTCTTCCAACTTTATCTTCATATGCTGGCCCAATACCCCTCCTAGTAGTTCCGATCTTTGAGTCTCCTGCCTCATCTTCTCTTATTTCATCCATCTCTTTGTGATATGGCATTATCAAAGTAGCTGACTCAGATAGAATTAAATTATTTTCATTTACATCAACACCTTTAGACTTAATCTCTTCAATTTCATCAAGAAGAGCCCAAGGATCAACAACAACTCCATTTCCTATAACAGATATTTTATTTTTTCTTACTATTCCTGAAGGTAACAGTCTTAATTTATAAGTAACACCATCGATAACTAAAGTATGTCCGGCATTATGTCCTCCTTGAAACCTAATTACCACATCTGCTTCACTGGATAGCCAATCAACTATTTTTCCTTTTCCTTCGTCTCCCCACTGAGAACCTACAATGACAACATTTTTCATCTAAATTTTTTTTTTATGTTAATAGTATTTAAATGGTTTATTGGACCATAACCTTTGCCATATCCAGGCCTGGTTCCAATTGCATGGTTAACATACTTAATTGCCATCTCACAAGATTTCTTTAATGTTTTTCCACATGAGTAATAAGTGGTTATAGCGCTAGATAAAGTACATCCTGTACCATGCGTATTTTTTGTTTTGATTTTTTTATTTTTAAAAATTGAAATTTCTTTTTTATTTAAAAAAATATCATTCATTGTATTGCTGGTAAGATGTCCTCCTTTAATAAGAACATTTTTTGCTCCTAAATTTAACAAAATATTAGCCGCACATATCATGTCTTCTTTTGAATTAATTTTAGTCCGAGTAAGTATCTCTGCCTCGGGTATATTTGGTGTAATTAGACTAACTCTTTTTAATAATTTTTTTTTTAAAATTTGAATTGATTTATTATCAATTAGTTTAGCTCCTCCTTTAGCAACCATTACTGGGTCCAATATAATTTTTTTAACTTTTATTTTAGACAAAGATTTTATTACTGAATTAATTACATCCGGAGAATGTAGCATTCCAATTTTTATAGCGTCTGGCTTGATGTCCTTCGAAGTAAATTCTATTTGTTTTGATATTTCGGTTGGCGATATTGAGATTATTGATAAAACCCCAGTAGTATTTTGAGAAGTTATAGCAGTAATTGCTGTCATTGCATAAGAACCTAAAGAAGTAACTGTCTTGATATCTGCCTGAATACCAGCTCCTCCTGAAGAGTCTGATCCTGCTATAATTAATATTTTAGATTTTATTTTCAATTTAATTAATTGATCTTTTTACAATATTAATACATTTTAAAAGCAAGTTTTTTTTTTCTGATTCACACATAATTCTTATTTTAGATTCAGTTCCAGACTTTCTGACTAATATTCTTCCATGACCATTTATAATTTTATTTGCAAATTTTATTGCATTTTTGCATTTATAAGTATCCATTTTTGATTTGTCTTTAACTGCAACGTTTTCTAAAAGTTGTGGGGTAGGTTCAAATTTTGTAAATAGCTCACTTGCTCTTTTACCTTTTCTCATTGAAAAAAGTATTTCTAAAGCAACTAACAAACCATCGCCGGTGGTTGCAAATTTTCCCAATATGATATGTCCTGACTGCTCTCCTCCTAAATTAAATTTATTTTTTTTCATCATTTCTTTAACATATCTGTCACCAACATCAGATCTTAAAAAATTTATTTTTTCATTTTTAAAATAATTTTCTAAACCATAATTGGACATCAATGTTCCTACAACTCCGCCTTTTAAAATTTTTTTTCTTTTCCATCTTTCTGCAAGCATAGCAATTATTTTGTCACCATCGATAATATTGCCTTTTTCATCGCATATAATTATTCTATCTGCATCTCCATCTAAAGAAATTCCAATATCAGCTTTATGTTTTTTTGTTAAAGCTTTAATTTTATTTGGAAAAGTAGATCCACATTTATCATTTATATTTAAACCATTGGGTGAAACTCCTGTTTCAAAAACTTTTGCACCAAGAGATCTGAGTAACTTTGGTCCAGACTTATAAGCTGCTCCATTTGCACAATCTATTGCTATCTTTACTCTTTTAAGGCTAAATGAAGAAGGAAAATTTTTTTTTAATATTTTAATATAATTATCTGTTCCATTTTCCAACCTCTTTACTCTTCCTAAATTTTTAGGCATAGAAAGGTTATTAATAATTTTTGAATCTATTAGTTTTTCTATTTTTTTTTCTATATTGTCAGAAAGCTTTAAACCGTCGGGACCAAACAATTTTAATCCGTTATCAAAATATGGATTATGAGATGCCGTGATCATTATACCCATGTTAGCTCGCATTTTCTTAGTTAACATTGCAAGTCCGTTTGTTGATAGTGGTCCTAATGTATAAACATGCATTCCAGCTGATGCTAAACCTGAGACTAATGCTGACTCTAAAATATACCCTGAGAGCCTGGTATCTTTTGCAATTATTGCTGTTTGTTTACTTTTTTTAATATTTTTAAAATAAGTTCCTGCGGCTAAGCCAAACTTAAAAAACATTTCTCCATTAATCTTATCTTGATTAACTCTGCCTCTTATACCATCAGTTCCAAAATATTTCTTGCTCATCAATTTAATTGTAATTTTTCAAATACTTTAAGTGCTTGATTAACCTCATTAACATCATGAACTCTCAATATTTGTACACCCTGTAAAGAAGAGTATATGCATGATGATATCGTTCCTCCTATTCTTTCTTTACTATCATTAACTCCCGTAAGATCCTTTATAAATTTTTTTCTAGACAATCCTAACATTATTGGAAAACCCAAAGAATGAAAAATAGAAATTTTATTGATTAGAGTAATATTATGTTTCAAATTTTTACCAAAACCAATTCCTGGATCTAAAATTATATTATTATGTTTTATATTTTTTTTTCTAATTAATTTTAATTTTTCTTCAAAAAAATCGTAAATATCCAGAAGTACATTTTTGTAACTCGGGTTGGTCTGCATAGTTTTAGGGGAGTCCCGCATGTGATGTATCACAAAAGGAATCTTAGATTTTTTTAATACCTCAATTGTATCTTTATCATGACTTAACCCCGAAACATCATTAATCAAACTTACTTTATATGGTAAGCTTTTTTTTATTATAAAACTTTTTCTAGTATCTAAAGATATAATACATTTTCGTTTACTTAAACTACTAAGCTTTAATTTAATTCTTTTCCATTCTTCTTTCGAATCTATCTCTTCTGCACCAGGTCTTGTTGACTCTCCACCTAAATCAATTATTATTGCTCCCTCATTTAAAAGTTTTTTAACTTGTTTATTTGCTGATTTATTATTTAAAAATTTTCCTCCGTCAGAAAAACTATCTGGCGTAGCATTTAAAACTCCCATCAAAATTGGAACTTTTCCAAATTTTAATTTGGAAAAAATTTTTTTTTTAATTATATTTTTTAAATCTAAAAAAACTTTTTTTTTAATATTTCTTGGTAATTTGTTTATTTTATTTATGTTTATTATTCTTTTTGATTTTCTAGTTATTAATTCAATAGAATCAAATGAAATTAAACTATTACTATTTAAAGGTAATGAAATTTTTTGACTGATTTTTTTTTTTGAATTTGAACCGTAATAAAAATTACACGCTCTTGTGTAATATTTTTCCATTAAAGCTCTTAGTGAACAATCTTTGGTTTTAAGCCAATAGATCCCAGGGCTGAACCTTGATCTTCCTCTTCAACTTTTAAATCTTCTTTGTTTTTAGGGTAAATATTTTTATTAATTAAATCCTCTATTTCACTTCCGGTCAATGTTTCGTAAGTTAACAGTGTCTTTGCAAGCTTATGGAGGTCATCTATTTTTTCAATGAGTAATTTTTTGGCCCTGTCATAACCTTTGTCTACTATTTTTCTTATTTCGCTATCAACTTTTTTTGCAGTTTCTTCGGACATATTTTGTTGTCTTGCCACAGATCTACCCAAAAACACTTCTTCTTCGTTTTCACCATAAGCGACGGGACCAAGTTCTTTACTTAAACCCGCCCTCATAACCATGGCTCTAGCTCTTTTTGTGGCCTGCTCTATATCGCTAGCTGCTCCAGTAGTTACTTTATCTTCGCCAAATATAATTTCTTCTGCTACTCTTCCGCCCATAGCTATTGCCATTTGTGCATGCAACTGTTCTCTGGTTTGTGATACTTCGTCTCTTTCAGGCAGCTGCATAACCATTCCAAGCGCTCTTCCTCTTGGGATTATCGTGGCTTTATGAATAGGATAGGCCGCCTTCTCATTAATAGTTACTATAGCATGTCCAGCTTCGTGATATGCAGTTAATTTTTTTTCTTCCTCGGACATAACCATAGATCTTCTTTCGGCACCCATCATTACTTTATCTTTTGCTTCTTCAAATTCTTGATTGGTTACAATTCTTTTATTTTTTCTAGCTGCCAGTAAAGCGGCTTCATTAACTAAATTCGCTAAATCTGCTCCTGAAAAACCTGGAGTTCCTCTAGCAACAGTTCTTAAATTTACATCTGCCGCCATTGATATTTTTTTTGCATGAACTTTTAATATTTTTTCTCTTCCTAATATATCTGGATTTGAAACAACTACTTGCCTATCAAATCTTCCTGGTCTTAATAAAGCTGGATCTAATACATCGGGTCTATTTGTTGCTGCAATAATTATAACTCCTTCGTTAGTATCAAAACCATCCATCTCAACTAATAGCTGATTTAAGGTTTGTTCTCTTTCATCATTTCCTCCTCCTAGGCCCGCACCTCTGCTTCTGCCAACTGCATCTATTTCATCGATAAAAATTATACAAGGAGCATGTTTTTTTCCTTGTTCAAACATATCTCTAACTCTTGACGCGCCTACTCCTACAAACATTTCAACAAAATCTGATCCAGATATAGTGAAAAAAGGAACTCCAGCTTCACCGGCAATCGCTCTAGCTAATAAAGTTTTTCCCGTTCCTGGAGGGCCTACTAGCAAACAGCCTCTTGGAATTTTTCCTCCAAGTCTAGTGAATTTTCTTGGATCTTTTAAAAATTCTACAACTTCCTCTAAATCTTCTTTGGCTTCTTCTATTCCTGCAACATCGTTAAAAGTTATCTTATCTTTTAACTCATTCATCATTTTTGCTTTAGATTTTCCAAAACCCATCGCTCCACCTTTTCCGCCTTGCATTTGTCTCATAAAAAATATCCAAACAGCAATCAGTAATAACATTGGAAACCATGACAATAATATTCCCAGAAGTGATGGCATTTTTTCTTCCAAAGGGCTTGCTGAAATACTAACACCTTTATCGCTTAATTTTTGAATCAAGTTTGGATCATCTGGAGCGTAAGTATTAAACATTTTTCCATTAGAAAAAACTCCTTTGATATTTTTCCCTTGTATTTCCACTTGCACAACTCTTCCATTATCTACCTCTGATAAAAATTCAGAAAAGATAATATTATTTTTTACACCAATTGATCCTTGGGGGTTTTTAAACATGTTATATAGCCCTATTGTTAATAGAACTATTATTCCCCACATTGCTAAATTTTTGAAATTCATTTCTATTATAAAGTAAGAATTATTACTGATTAAACAAGTACCATTTTTTACAAAAATTCACCAAATAACCTAGATTTCTCTAGAAATAATGATTGATTTATTAACTTTTTCAAAAATACACCCTGATAGAGTTTTTTTTTTAAAATTTTTTGTAGAATTAATATTATTAATTAAATTTAATATTTTTTTTCCTCTAGTGTAGCTTATTTTATTTCCAATATTATGTATTAATTCAGAAAGAGATCTAAAAACTATTTCATCAGGCTGATTAAAAAAAGATTCATTAATAATTATAGATTTTTTTCTATTTAACTGTTTTGTATTTTCTTTAATATTTTTTTTTACATAAAATTCGATTGCCTTGTTGCTTTTATTAAGATTTTCAAGTGTAACTTGAAATTTTTCAAAGGTTAAACCATCTTGGTTTAGTTGATTAATTAATTTTCTTATTTTTATTCTTAAATAATTATCATTATCATTTGAAGGATCTTCAATATTAAACTTAAAAGTATTTCTGGTTATATAGGACAAATCTTGTTTAGAAATATTCAACAAAGGTCTTAGTACATATACATTAATATTTTTGTTAATTTTTTTTTTATTGCTTTTGAAAGAACTTAAACCTTTTAATCCTGAGCCTCTTAATAGTCTTATAAAAAAATTTTCATATAGATCATTTTTTTGGTGCGCGGTTAAAACCAAATTAACTTTGTTCTTTAAACTTTTTTGAAAAATTAACTCATATCTCTTTTCTCTAGCTTTGGCTTGAAAATTTGAAAAAGTTTTATTATTTTTCCAAGTTAAAATCTCACATATTATTCCAAACTTTTTTAATTGATTTTTTGTTTGTATGGCTTCTCTTGTGGAGTTAGATCTTAGTTTATGATCTACTGTGAAATAAAGATGTTTCAAATTTTTTTTTATAGAATGACACTTTGCTAAAAAAGCTAGTGCCATACTGTCCGAACCTCCAGAAACAGCAATGCTAAATGTGCTTAAATCACACTTTTCGAGATTTTTTTCAAATTCTGAATAAATTTTTTTTATTCTTGGATTATTTAATTTTTCTAAATAAAAATTATGAATTTTCTTTTTTGCACTCAAATTTCTTTTCTTCATATTTTGCTTTTTGAAGCACTGATTGAGTTGCATTTGGATATTGTTTTTTAACACCTACAATCATTAAGCATCCTTGATCTTTTTCTCCTATCTGAACTAATGATACTCCAAGTTTTAATAAATTTATAGGAGCCTTTTCGCTTTTTGGATATTTTTGATAACCTTCCAAATATGCAGAAGCAGCGTCAGTATATAACTGTCTTATTCTAAATGTTTCGGCATACCAGTATTGTGCATTTCCAGAAAATTCGTTATCAGGATTATTGTCAACAAACTCTCTGAATGCTCTCTCAGCCATATTATAGTCTCCTACTTTTAAAAAACTCGTAGCAAATTCATATTGCTCTTTTGGAGTTCCTTCTGGCAATATTTTTTCCTCAGATTGAAATATTTCTGTAGATACAGTTTTGGTTGAATCTACCGATTGAACAACTTGAGTTTCGTCGTTAGTAGTCATATCTTTATATGATATGGTTCCAAGTTCTTGTGGCTGTGAAGATCCTGGTAGAATTTTTTTCTGATTTATATCTGTTTTGGGTAAAGAAGTTAAAGAATTGTTTTCTGTATTGTTTATTATTGTATTGTTTTCTAGGTTTTTGAAGCGCAGTTGATTATCAGCTTGGACTTTTGACAATCTTAAGGATAATTTATCCATTTTAAAATTTATTTCTTCATATTTGTTTGTTAATTCTTGAAATTGTTTTTCAATCTCAGAAAGTTTTAATAAATGTTTTGTTAGAACATCTTCTGCATTTTGACTTGTCGTATCTTGAGTTGAAGAACTTTTTGAAGATGTAGAAAACGACTCTGAATAAACGGCTCTCTCTAAAGTTCTGAGATCTTTTTGAATAATTTCTAAAATTTCTTTAATATCTGTAGTTTCAGCTTTTAAATTTGAAATAATTGCTAATGGCCAAATAATAAAAAATAGTATTTTCTTCAAATATTTATGCATTAAATTATGTCTATTTATAATAATGGCAAAATAAAGACCCCGAATAAATTTAATTTACCACGGGGTCTTTGATTAAGAATTTTAATATTTTAATTAGCTTTGACTGTAACTGATCTTCTGTTTTTTGACCAAGATAATGGATTTGATCCTGGATCCACTGGTCTTTCTTTTCCATAACTAATTACTGATATACGATCTGCTGAAATTCCATATGTCATTAGATAATCTTTAGCAGCATTTGCTCTTCTTTCTCCTAAAGCTAAATTGTACTCTCTAGTTCCTCTTTCATCCGCATGACCTTCTATAACAACATTTACATTTGTATTTTCTCTTAACCAAGCCGCTTGTTTTCTTAACGTGTCTCTTGACTTTGTAGTTAAGATTGACTCATTAGTTGCAAAGAATACTCTATCTGGAACTCCTTTTGCTAATTCTTCAACTGTATCTGATCCAATGTATACATCGCCTTGAATTTGAGAATCTACTTTTGCCGTTGTGGTTGTTTTTTTAGTTGCACAAGCAGCCACAACCAGACCAAACAGTATTACTAGAAAAATATTCTTCAAAATTTTGCTTAAATTCATTAATGCTCCTTAATATAATTTTAGAACTTATTCACAACTAAATAGAGGTTTCAAGCAAAAAAATCAACTTAATTTACTGCAATTTTCAATAATAACCCTTAATTACTTAACAAAGATGACCAAGATGGGTCTGAAGCATCTGTTTCGGTTTCAACCAACCTCTCGTTGTATCCTGTTAAATCTATGGACCATAATTTAGCGCTAAATCCTTCTCCTTCTTTATTTGTTTTTGTTTCCCTATAAAAAATTATCACTCTTCCATTGGGTGCCCAGGAAGGAGCCTCTTGATAAAAATTTTCAGTTAAAAGTCTTTCGCCTTTTCCATCAGTTCTCATAACTCCTATATAAAATTTTCCTTTATGTAATTTTGTAAAAGCGATTAAATCACCTCTAGGAGACCAAACTGGAGTTCCGTATATACCATTGCCAAATGAAATTCTCTTAACATTGCTTCCATCGCTTTTCATTACATAGATTTGTTGATAGCCGCTTCTATCAGAATTGAACGTTATATGTTTACCGTTTGGTGAGTATGATGGAGATGTATCAATCGAAGGGTGGTTGGTTATTCTTTCAACTATTCTATTCTCTATGTCCATGGTGTAAATATCAGAGTTGCCATCTTTAGCAAAACTCATAATTATTTTTTTTCCATCTGGGGAGAATCTGGGTGCAAATGTCATTCCGGGAAAATCTCCAACTACTTCTTGAATTCCTGTCTCAATATCCAATAAATACACTCTAGGTAAATTTCTAAAATAAGAAAGATAAGTTACCATCTGATTTGTAGGATTAAACCTTGGTGTTAAAACAAGTTCATTGCCTAAGGTTAAATATTTTATATTAAAACCATCTTGATCCATTATTGCAAGTTTTTTTACTCTTTGCGTCTTTGGTCCCTCTTCGGAAACATAAATTATTCTAGTATCAAAATATCCTTTTTCACCAGTTAATCTTTCATAAACTTTATCTGTTATTATATGACCAACTCTTCGCCAGTTGTTTGGAACAGTGGTAAAAGATAAAGCCAACATCTCTCTTGCGGCCAATACATCCCACAATCTAAATTCGACTTTAAGTTTATCATTTTCAATTAATACCTTTCCAGTAATTAATGCTTGAGCTTTGATCAAAGACCAATCTTCAAATCTTGGTTTTAAGTGTGCAATATCAGGTTTTTGCAAAAACGCATCTTTGCTAAGTGGATTAAATAAACCAGATTGTTTTAAATTATTCTCAATTACTTTAGAGATTTCTAAACCTAAATCATCTAGATTTAATTTATTTTGAAATATTTTCTTTGTTTTATTATTTTGAGAAAGTGGAGAAACTGCTATCGGTAAAGGATTTAAATTTCCTCTTGTAATATCAACTTCTATTAAAGAAAATGAGTTAGATGTATAAGATAAAAAAAATATGCAAATACCTGTTAACAATTTAATTATTTTCATCAACCTCCCAACATTTCCCTTGCGTCAAAATTTAATTGAAGATCTTTCCATCTTTCATATCCACTGGTTGGTACTTTTAATGGTTGACATAATTGAATAGCTCTTAAAGCGCTTTCTGCAAGTACTCTGAAAAAACCTTGACCCGGCATATTCATTCTTGCATGATCTAATATCTCTGTTTTGATCAAAGTTCCATCCGGTCTCAATTTTAATTTAATTCTTACTAATAAGTCCTCATTATATGGTAAACCTAAAGGTATACTCCAACAACCAAAAATTTGGGCCTTTAATGCATCTTCTTCGCTAAGTGTTAATTTGGATGAATCCATAGATGAATCTTGAGACTGTGTTATTTTATTCAACTTTTTATTTGTTTCTCCAAAATCTTCCTTTGATTTATCAATTAAAGCAGCGATATTATTAAGGTCAAACAGTTCTTTTTTTTCAAATTCAGAAACCTGTTTAACTTTTGTCTCTTCTACACTTGGTTTTATTTTTTTTATATTTTTTTTTAAATTCTTGTCTTTTTTGATCTCTTTTGAAGGTTTTTGTTTTTTTTCTTCTTTAAGCTTAATATTTTTTTTTTTTTTATCAGGTAGGGCCACGGATTCTAATTTTTCTTTTTTTATTTTTTTTATTTTATTCTCTGGAGTTGGTGTTTTTTTAGAAGCTAATTCTTTAATTTCTTTATTTTCATCTAAATTTACTTTTTTATTTTTTTCTTTTTTTATTTTTTTAGGTGGGGCTTGTTCAGATGCTAATTTTTCATTTTTTTTTTTTATTTTTTCAATTATTTTTTTTGCTTTTGGTGCAAATGGAATATTTGTAAGTTTTCCAATTTCTATTAGTTCAACAGAAATTACTGGAAGAACATCGATTGGTTTTTTTGCAATAAAAGGAAATGCAAGTATACTTAAAATAATAATTCCAACATGAAATCCAGAGGAAATAAATAGACTTCTATACATTACATTTATCTTTCTTTATACGGTTCAGATATAAGTGCTACTTTGGTAAACCCTGAGCCAGATAACATTCCCATAATTTCAAGAACTCTCCCATAATTTATAGTTTTATCACCTCTAACAAAAATTCTTGTATCTGTTCTATTATTTGAAACGGCCATAATTTTTGCAATTATTTTTTCATATTCAACTTTTGTTTCTTGTATAAATATTTCTCCTTTTGCATTAATAGTTAGTGTTAAAGGTTCCATATCTTCTGGCAATGTGTCTGCGGAAGTTTCAGGCAAATCAACCTGAACTCCAACTGTTAGTAGTGGAGCTGTTACCATAAAAATTATTAGAAGAACCAACATTACATCAACAAATGGAGTTACATTTATTTCGCTAATAGGCTCTCTAGCTGAACGTCTTAACTTAAATGCCATCTTAAACTATCGTGAGAAATCTCTTTGAAAAGTTTTCTAATTTTTGCGAGTATTTTTTTGAGTCACTGCTAAATTTATTATAAGCAACAACTGCAGGTATAGCTGCTAAAAGGCCTAATGCAGTTGCAAATAAGGCTTCGGCAATACCTGGCGCAACAATTGCAAGGCTGGTATTTCTAGATATTGCAATAGATTGAAAAGAATTCATAATTCCCCAAACTGTTCCGAACAAACCTATAAAAGGCGCTGTAGAACCAACAGTAGCAAGAAAAGTATAATTTTTATCAATAGTACTCATTTGTTTTTCTATATTAATCTCTAGTATTCCAGGTAACTTTTCACTTAAACTAGATCTTGATCTAGATTTAATTACTGTTTGCATAGAAGTTTTAAAAAGTTGTGCCATTGGATCGTCTATTGATGCTGGTAAATTATTATAGAATGTCTCTGCTGATTTAGATTTCCAAAATTTATCCTCAAACTCATCTGCACTCTTATTTATTTTTCTAAACACTCTAATTTTATCAAAAATGATTGCCCAAGAATAAACTGAACTTACAATTAATATTATGATTACTGATTTTACAATTATGTCTGCTCTTAAAAATAAACTAATTATTGAGAAATCAGTATTACTAGCAAGACCTACGACTTGCGAAGATATATCGGCTTCCATTTAAGTGATTTCACACTAAAATGTGTCATGAATTTGACTATAAAACTATTCTATTTATTATTTTTTATAATATTTTCATAAAAACTAGCAATTAATATCGCATCAGCTTTGTTTGAATCTTTTTTTTTTGATAAAATTGAAGAAATTTTTGGAAACATTTCTATTGCTTTTGTCCTACTTGCATCTTTCTGTGTATTAATTAATTCAAAATGTTTTTTCCATTTTGCTGGGCGAACAAAAAATATTGGTAACTGCATAGCGGCACAAATTCCTTTTATAACCCCAAAAGATTGGCCAAAATTAAACATACTTGTCACTCCTTGTCCTGGCATGGCAGAAACTTGCTCAACAACAACATTAATATTTTGTATGTTATATTTTTTTATTCTGTACGAAAGCTCGTTATACATTTGGTGGCCATTAACTTGTCTTTTGTTTTTTTTTCCCTCTGCCATAGTTGGCATTTCAAAAACATCTTTGACTTCTCCGTTTTTAAAAAAACAAATTGCACCATTAATTCCAGGGTCTATTGCAATTATTAACATTTAATTTTCAAATTTTGCATTTGTAAAAATATTTTGTACATCATCATCGTCATCAACTGCTTCTAAAAATTTAATCATATTATCTTTATTGTCTCCTTTTAAATTAACTAAATTTATAGGTATCCATTCTAATTCTGTTGAAAGAAAGTTTGAAATATTTTTTTCTAATTTTTTTTTTACCTCGTAGATTTCATTCTTATTTGTATGAATTTCATGATATTTATCATTAGAAATACATTCGTTAGCACCTGAATCAATAGCAAGCTCAAAAATTTTTTCATCGCTCGCTTCTTTTTTGTCTATTTTTATAATACCCAATTGTTTGAAATTATGAGAAGCTGATCCTTGAGTTCCGAGACCTCCGCCATTCTTTTGAAATAAAGTTCTTATTTTTGATGCAGTTCTATTTTTGTTATCAGTCAAAGTTTCCACGATAACTGCAGTTTTGTTGGGTCCAAATCCTTCATATCTTATACTTTCAAAATTTGAATCGGCATTAATCGAGGATTTATCTATCGCTCTTTCTATATTGTCTTTGGGCATATTAGCAGATCTTGCTGTTTCTATCGCTGATCTTAAACGAGCATTCATATCAGGATTTTTATCACCAAACTTAGCTGCAACAGTAATTTCTCTAGATAATTTAGAAAAAACTTTAGACCTCTGTTTGTCCGCTTTTCCTTTTTTATGCTTTATTCCAGCCCAATGAGAATGTCCAGCCATGATTTAAAATATATTTTTTAATTCTCCTCCAAATATAAAACTATTAACTTTATTTGCCAAACCATTCTCAGGATTGGCTTCAACAATAACTCCTGACAAGGAAGCTTCACCTTTTGCTGGGAAATGTTTTGTTGATTCTCTTTTAAAAAATCTGTTAATAGAATTCTGTGTATTCATTCCAATCACAGAATTGTAATCTCCACACATTCCTGCATCAGTTAAATAAGCTGTGCCATTTTTTAAAACTCTTCCATCATTAGTTGGCACGTGGGTATGAGTCCCAACAACTAATGTTGCTGAACCATCAAAAAAATGTCCCATTGCCATTTTTTCACTTGTAATTTCTCCGTGAAAGTCAACTATTAAGAAATCATATTGATACTTAAGTTTGTTTTTTTCTAGAAAGTTTTTAGCTTCAACGAAAACATCATTACATTTTTTCATAAAGATATTTCCCATAAGATTTAAAACACCAATTTTAAATCCTTTTCTTGAATTATAAATATTAAAACCTTTTCCAGGTGAGTTATTTGAAAGATTTAATGGTCTTAACAATCTATTTTGTTTTGATATAAAATCGTAAGTTTCCTTTTGGTCCCACACATGGTTGCCTGTTGTAATAGTATCAACTCCTGAATTTAGTAATTCATTTGTAATATTTTCTGTAATCCCGACTCCTTCTTTTGCGGCATTTTCACCATTCGCTACAACAAAATCTATAGACTTATCTTTAATTATATTTGGAAGATTTTCTTTAACAGACATACAGCCAGAATCCCCAACAATATCACCTAGAAACAATATATTCATTATTTGATATAATTTTCTGTAAAAATAAAATCTAATTTTTTATCGTGTTCATTTATTGGTAGTTTTTTTACCTCTTGAAAAGAAAAAGCCATACCAATAGTTAATGTTTTTTTTATTTTTTTTATTTTTTGAATATATCTATCATAATAACCACCGCCATATCCAAGTCTAAATTTGTATTTGCTAAAAGCCACCAAAGGAACAAGAAGAATATCTGGATAAACCTTTTTTTTTGAATAAGGTTCTGGAATCCCAATTTTACCAATTAAAAGAGGCTCTTTGAATGACCATTCAAAAAAATCCATTTTATTTTCTTTTCTAGTTATTGGTAAAGAAATTTTATGGCCAGAATTTTCTAGTTGTTTTAAAATTTCTAAACTATCAATTTCACAATTAATTGGAAAGTATCCTCCAATTTTTTTATTTTTTAATAAATTGAATTTTTTTAAAATATCTTTTAATAAGAAATATTTAAGACTAACAGTTTTATAACTATTCTTTCTGAAAACTAAAATTTTTTTTCTTAATATTTTTTTGGACACTTTGTTGAATTATTGAACTTTTGTATCAACTTCATGTTTTTTGATAAAGTTTTCAATTTCTAAAGTGGCTTTATCAACTAAGTTTTCATAATTAATTTTTTGAGAATCAATTTCATTTTTAACCTTTGCCTGATCTTCTTTGAGTTTCATAATTTCTTTTTCTTTGTCATCTTTGTATTCGTAGACTAATGACTTAAGTTCTTTAAATCTTTCCGTAATTTTATTGAATTCAATTTTTTGTTTGTCAATTTTTTTTTTAGTTTCAAAATATTCGTCCATCACTTTAATAGAGGTTATCAACAAAAGCTTATTCTCTCCAATATTGCCTAGGGAAGTTTTTAAATCATTAAATTTATTGTTTAAATACAGAGACAGCTCTTCTAAGTGCTCTTCTTGCCCATCTTCACATGATAGCAGAAACTCTTTTCCATTAAATTTTATATTTACATTTGCCATTTTTCTATTTCGTTCATTAAACTATCTGTTTCTTGGTTTAATTCATCAATTTTTTCAGAGAATTCCTCTTCCTTTATCTTATCATTTATCTGTTGCCTCTCTATTTCTTCCAACTTTATTTTAAGATTTTCGTTTATTTGTTCTAAAGAATTGTATTTTTCCTGTAATTCTTTTTTTTCAATTTCTAATTGATTTTTCTGCTTTTCTAAAATTTCAAGTTCTTCTAATTGATGCGGTTTGCCTATTTCAAAATTTTTTAATTCATTTAGAACTTCTTCAAGTTTTTTTTCTTTTTCATCAATAGTTTTCATATATATATATTTATAATATTAAATTGAATCACCTTAGTCTATACAGGATAATTTTTTGAATAAAGAAAACAAAATATTGGCAAACGCACTGCGTTTTCTTTCAATTGACGCTGTTCAGAAAGCTAATTCTGGCCATCCAGGAATGCCCATGGGAATGGCTGATGTTGTTACAATTTTATTTAAATATTTTTTAAAATTTAATCCTAAAAACCCTAGTTGGCTAAACAGAGATAGGTTTGTTTTGTCTGCGGGACATGGTTCGATGCTTTTATATTCTCTGCTTTATTTAACTGGCTACAAAAGTATATCTTTAAAAAATATTAAAAACTTTAGACAATTAAATTCTATATGTGCAGGACATCCTGAATATGAAACAAATACTGGCATAGAAACAACAACGGGACCTCTTGGTCAAGGGATATCTAATGCTGTTGGTTTTGCGATTGCTGAACAAATTTTAAAAAAAAAAATAGGAAAAGAAGTAATTAATCATAAAACTTATGTTTTGGCTGGAGATGGCTGTTTAATGGAAGGTATAAGTCATGAAGCGATGAGTCTTGCCGGTCATTTAAAATTAAATAATTTGGTTATGTTATTTGACAATAATTCTATATCAATTGATGGACCCACAAGTTTAACGGTATCTGATAACTTCAAAAAAAGATTTGAAAGCTATGGTTGGAATTACTTATCAATAGATGGCCACAATGAAAAAGAAATTTTAAATGCATTAAAAAAATCTCAAACATCAAAAAAACCAACTGTAATTTCATGTAAAACAAAAATAGGATATGGCTCGCCTAATAAATCTGGAAAAGCTTCTTCACATGGAAGTCCTCTAGGTGAAGATGAAGTAAAATTAGTTAGAAAAAAATTAAATTGGAAATATAAAAAATTTGAAATACCAAAATATATTTTAAATGAATGGAGAAAGATAGGAAATAAAGGGATAAATTTTGAATCAAGATGGAATAAAATTTATAAAAGAAAAAAAAGTAAAATAGAAAAAATATTAAAAAATAATTTTAGTAAATCAATCAAAAATGAAAAAATAAATGCAACTAAAGAAATTAAAAGCTTAGCAACCAGAAAATCATCAGAATTAATGTTGAACGCTTTGACAAAAAATAACAATACACTAATTGGTGGATCGGCAGATTTAGCTGGTTCAAATAATACAAAAACAAAACATCACAAAATAATCAAGCCAAATGATTTTGGAGGTAATTATATTCATTATGGAGTTAGAGAACATGCAATGTGTGGGATAATGAATGGTCTCTCACTTCATAGCAAATTTATTCCTTACGGAGGAACGTTTATGATTTTTTCTGATTACTGTAAACCTTCTATTAGATTATCAGCAATGATGAAGCAAAGAGTTATTTATGTGATGACTCATGATTCAATAGGCTTAGGAGAGGACGGGCCAACTCACCAACCAATAGAACAGTTATCTGGTTTAAGAGCAATTCCTAATTTAAATGTTTTAAGACCGGCAGATAGAACTGAAACAATTGAATGTTGGGAGTTATCACTAAAAAATTCAAGTACTCCAAGTATCTTATCATTAACAAGGCAAAATCTTAATCCTATAAGAAAAAAATACTCAAAAATTAATAGATGTGCTTTTGGTGCTTATGAGGTTTTAAGAACTAATAATAAAATTAAATTAACTATACTTGCTAGTGGTTCCGAAGTTAATTTGGCTATTGATACTAGCCACAAATTAGCCAAATATAAAATATACTCTAAAGTAATATCGGTGCCATCTCATGAGCTATTTGAATTACAATCCAAATCATACAAAAATAGAATTCTTAATGAATCAAAGTATAAAATTTCTATAGAGGCTGGCTCAACTGATTGTTGGAAAAAATTTGTTGGTGAGAATGGTGTGAGTTTTGGTATAGATATTTTTGGAAAAAGTGCTCCTTGTAAAGATGTTTATAAATACTTTGGTCTAAAAACGGAAAATATAATAAATAAAATAAAAAAAATGATTAGTAGTAAGACATGACAATTAATATTGGAATAAATGGTCTGGGCAGAATAGGCAGAATGGTGATTAGGTCTATTGTAGAAAATAATAATAAAAATTTAGAAATTAAACACATAAATAACAGAACTGATTTAAAGAATAGTAGCCAATTACTTAAATATGATTCAATACATGGAAAATTTAATGCTGATATTAAATTTAATGAAAAAAATTTATTTATTAACAGTAAAAAAATATCTTATTCAAGAGAAACGGAATTAGATAAAATTAACTGGAAAAAAAATAGTGTAGACATTGTTTTGGAGTGTACGGGAAAATATAATTCCAAAGAAAAATCTTTTCAACATATCAAAAATGGAGCAAAAAAAGTAATTGTTTCAGCGCCGTGTAAAAATGCTGATAAAACAATTGTCTATGGCGTAAACCACAAATCAATAAATAAAAATGATTTAGTAATTTCAGCAGCTTCTTGTACTACAAACTGTCTTGCACCAATTGCTTATGTTCTTAACAAAGAGTTTAGAATAGAAAAAGGCTTCATGACAACTATTCATTCGTACACCACCGACCAAAGACTTTTGGATAATTCTCACAAAGACCCGAGAAGAGCAAGATCTGCGGGACAGTCTATTGTTCCAACTTCTACTGGAGCTTCAAAAGCTCTTGGTGAAATTATACCAGAACTAAAAGGTAAAATTGAAGGATTGGCAATGAGAGTTCCTACTCCTAATGTTTCATTGGTAGATTTAGTTTTTAATTCGAAAAAAAAGTTGTCTATTAATAAAATTAATGATTCATTTAAGAAAGCTTCAAAAAAAAATTTAAAAAATATTCTAGGAACCAATGAAGAAAAACTAGTTTCGATCGATTTTAATCACAATTCTAATTCTGCAATCGTAGATTTGTCCCTAACAAATGTTGTTGGAGATAAAATGGGTAAAGTTTCAGCATGGTATGACAATGAATGGGGTTTTGCATCAAGAATGTGCGATTTAGCAGAATATATTCATAGAATTTAATTTTTTATGAAAAACATTTCAAATCAGAACATTGTTTTTAAAAATAAAAAAGTTTTACTTAGAGTTGATTTAAATGTTCCAATGAAAAATAGTTCAATAACTGAATCATCTAGAATAGAAAAAATAATTCCAACTATAAAATCACTATTAGCAAAAGAAGCAAAAATAATAATAATATCTCATATTGGAAGACCAAAAGGGAAAGTTGTTAAGGACATGTCTTTAGAACCTATTTCAAAAAAATTAGCATCTTTATTAAATAAAGATGTCTTATTTAACAAAAATATAATTAACGATAATACTCTGTCCGAAGTAAATAGAATCCAAAATGGATCTATAATGATGTTGGAAAATATTCGTTTTAACCAAGGAGAAGAATCGAATGATAGTGAATTTTCAAAAAAATTATCAAATTTAGGTGATATATATGTTAATGATGCTTTTTCTTGCTCTCATAGATCTCATGCCTCT
>CAJWPG010000008.1 GCA_913045275.1 uncultured Pelagibacteraceae bacterium | reverse complement strand
TATATTTTTCGTGTAGGTAAAGTTAGGTAATATATATTGAAATCTGTCACTATCTCTTTTTGACAAATCTTCATAAACTGTAAAACTAGTATCTAAATTTGTATTATCATCAATATTTTTTGTAATTTTAAATTGAGTTGTAAGCAAACTTTCATTTTCAATTATAGGTGATGAATCAGATAGATTATGTATTTTTAAATAATTATCATTTGTTACATCTTGGTATTTAAAATCAAATTTAGTTTTAGAATTTAGATTACCATCAATTTTTGCAAATAAATGAGTATTAGTATTTTTTCCATCATTGTTGAAGCTGAAATCTGATATTAAGTTTGAATTCTCAAATGCCTGTCTATATTCAGACTGTAATATAATTTTATCATCAGCATATATTCTTGGATTAAATGTTAAGTCTTTTTCTTCATTTATTACTTTAAAATAGGGAATATTTATCCAACTTCCAAAATTATCAGAACCTCCATAAACAGGAGTTAGAAAACCTGATTTTCTTTCTACACTTGGATCTGGGTGACTAAAAAATGGAAAATATAATACTTTTTTATCAAAAATTTTTAACCAAGAGTTTTTATACTCAAAAACTTTATTTATTTTATCATGAGTAAACTCTTCTGATTGAATTTCCCATCCAGGGCATTTTTTGTTTTCAGTATTACAAGTTGTAAAAACTGCTTTATAAATTTTAGTTTTATTTTCATTAGATGTTGCTCCTCTACCTTTTAAAATTGGATCATTATCAGGATTTCCAAAGTAGGAATCCATAAAATTCACTTTTAATTCTTTTCCAGCAATTGCATTATTTTTAAGATCAATTTTTGCTTTTTCAAATCCATACTCATTATTGTTGTTGTCTATAATATTAGTTTTGTCAGATGTTATAATTTCATTATTTATATCAAAAACAAAATTGTCTTCTAAATTAAAAACATTTTGTTTTTTATCTTTTATTATCGTTTCTTTGTCGGTATAGATTTTTTGTAATTTTCTGTCATAAAAAAGATCGTTAGAATATACATAATATTTATCCTCAATTCTGATAAAAGTTTTACCAAAAGTTTGTACTAGATCAGTTAATTGATTGTAAATTACTTTTTCTCCTTCTAGATAAATATTTTTTAAATTATCAAAAAATTTAACATTATTAATTATTGTTAATTGACTATTTTTTTTATCATAAATTGATTTATCACCTTCTATTTCAATTTTTTTGCTTGGAATGTTTGCTTTAACATTCAAAGCATTGATAATATTTCCTTTTTCTAAAACTTTGATGTTAGATGAATTAATGTTTATTTCTTCAGAAAATACACTTTTTTCAAAAAGTGCAAATATAATAAATATATAAAATATAACTTTATAATTCATTTATTCTAACCATTACAGTTGAACAAATTAACAAAAGAATCAAATGAGGCAACCATATAGAGAGGCCAATCGGCAAAGTTTCATTTGCTCCAAATATACTTGAAAAATAGTTTATATAGTAAACTATTACAGATACGATTACACCAATAACAATTGTAAAAAATTTTGTTTTAATAAATTTAAATTTAACCATAATTAAAAAACCTAACAATGTCATTAATAGAAAAAAGAAAGGCATACTATATAATTTGTTTATATGAACCACTACATTCGTTGTTGAATATCCTATTTTCGAGTAATTTTCTGATAATTCATATAGTTGGTATAAATTCAAGGAATTAAGATTTGAAAATAAATTTGCAATTATTTCTCCATTAAATGAAGATTTATAGTCAAAATTTGAGTATTTTTTGCTTAGACCTTTGTAATCTATGATTTCTACATTTATTAGCTTCCATAGTTTTTTAGAAATATTAGCTTTTTCAGCAATAATAGTGTTTGGTATTTTAAAGTTAGAATTTGTTTGTGTTATAGTTATTTTTTCAATTAAATTTTCTTTAAATTTTTTTGCATGTATTATGTTAATAGTTGCACCAATTTCTTCTTTAATCCAAAGCCCAGATCCATTAACAACCGCTAGATATTCACTTTGATCTGAGAAACCTTTTTTTATATTATAGTAATGACTTTTTAGATTTGAAGAAAAAGTATAGTAAAATATTAAAATTATTATACCGATAGAAATAGATAAAATAGATAAAATTGATAATATTTTAATATTATTAATTCCATTATTTTTTAGAATTTCAAACTCATTCTTGTCATTTAGATAAATATAAAAAAATTTTGTAGTAATTAAAAAAATAAATGGGAAAAGTTCGAATAGAACAGAAGGTATATTTAATAAAGCAAGTAGAAAAGGGTAATAAGAAGCAGTTTCGTGATTATCAAAAAATTTTGATTCTTCAAATAAATTTAAAATAAAAGCAAGACATAAAAAAAGTATAGATATTATAATGAAATGATTGAAATAAGTTGTAATTAAGTATCTTTGATATTTTTTTATTATCATGATGTTTTAAACTTAGATTTTGTTTTTAAGATCAAAAAAAAATAATAGAAAAAAACTAATAATACTGGAATTGAGATTATAATTAAATCTAAATTTTTTAAATGTGAAATAAATTTAAAACTTATTTGTGAAATAGTTATAATGAAAAAACCAAATAAAAAAATCATATATTTGTAGTATTTTATAAATTTTTTTTTTTTGGGTTTTATGACCAAAGTTGAAGAAACAAGAGAGAGAATAAATATGTATAAAGGAACAACAAATCTTTTAAATATCTCTTGAGAAAGAGACTTAATTTTTCTATCCACGCATATATGTTTAAATTCATCATTTATATATAAATTATGATTAGAAAAGCATTTTAGTAATTGTAAAGAATTTATTTCTTGAACTTTTGTATGCGTAATTGTTTTTGTAGTAAATTCTGATAAATCATATTCAGTCTCCTTAAAATTCATATTGTATATATTTTTTTCGTTTATGTTTGCAATATTTCCATTTAATAATTTAATTTTATATTTGTTATCTAATTTTATTATTTTTGCTTTCTCTGAGATAATAATTTTTGAACTGTTTTCATTAATTTCTTCATGGATGAAAATTTTTTCAATAATTCCACTATGATTATATTTTTCAATAAAAATAGTTAACTTTTCGAATACGTTAATAAATTTTTTTTCAGAAATTAAAGTTGGTAAAAAATCCATATTTGAATTTTTTATATATGTTCTACTTAAATTTTGCGTGTAAGGAACAATTAATATGTTTAAAATTAATTGTAAAATTACGAAAAAAAATGAAAATTTAAAAAGAAAATTTATGAAACTTATTTTTTTTATTCCATTTGTCCAAAAAACTAATATTTCATTATTTTCTTCATATTTATTAATTACATAAAAGATAGAAATAAATAATACAAATATTAAAATTCTACTAAATATTCTGGGTAAATTTAAAATAGTGTAGTTAAAGTAAACCTTCAAGCTATGACCATCTTCAGATACTATATCTAGAAAATTTACAGCTTGAATTACCCAAACTATTAGAGTTAAGCTTACTGAAGCTACTATAAAAAAAGACAATATGTCTAAGGATAATTTTCTATAAATTAATTTATTCATTGAAATTTTTATTTTAATAAATATACAACAATATCTATTAATTATTTCAAAAAAATGAGCATAAAAGTAAATTTTACAAGCAAATTATCAAAAGCCAAGATAACAAATGAGATAGTTTTTGTTAAAGGCAAAAAGATTAACAATAATATTTTAAATCCTATTCTAAAATCAGTTTTAGATAATCAATTATTTCAAGACCAATTGATCATTCAAAAAGAATACAAGAATAATAATTATATTTTTATAAATTGTAAAAAGTTATCAATGTCTACTGATTATGAGAATATTGGTTCAAAACTTTTTGACTACTTAAAAAAAAATAAAATAGAAAACTCACATATTGATATCAGTAAAATTGATATTAATCACATACAATTAGAAAAGACTTTACATGGTGCTAAACTTAAATCTTATAATTTTAAAATTTATAAATCTAATAATAAAAAAAATAAAAATATTAATTTAAATGTTGTTGGCAAACAAACAGTTAAGTCCAATATTTTAAGAAAGAAATTAGACGCATTATTAGACGGGGTTTTTTTTGCAAGAGATTTAGTTTCTGAACCTGGAAATATTTTGCATCCAGACGAATATACAAAAAGATTGGTCAAATTAAAAAAAATTGGGTTAAAGGTAACAGTTTATAATGAAAAAAAATTAAAAAAAATAGGGTGCAATGCTTTGCTTGGAGTTGGACAAGGAAGTATAAGAGGTTCTTATTTAGTAACAATTGAATGGAAGGGAAATAAAACTAAATCAAAACCTTTAGCATTTGTTGGAAAAGGTGTTTGTTTTGATACCGGTGGTATTTCTTTAAAGCCAGCAAGATTTATGGAAGATATGACATATGATATGGCGGGTTCAGCTGTTGTAGTAGGATTAATGAAAAATTTTGCTTTAAAGAAAGCAAAAATAAATGCTGTTGGAGTTGTTGGACTTGTTGAAAACATGCCAGGAAGCAATGCTCAAAGACCTGGTGATGTTGTAAAGTCCTATAGCGGAAAAACAATAGAAGTATTGAACACTGATGCAGAAGGAAGATTGGTATTAGCAGACGCTTTAACTTTTACAGAAAAGAAATTTAAACCAAATTTTATTATTGACTTAGCTACTTTAACAGGAGCTATAATTGTTTCATTGGGATCTGAATATGCGGGACTTTTTTCTAACGATGATAAACTTTCAAAAAATATTTTTGATGCTGGAGAAAAAGTTGGTGAAAAAGTATGGAGATTACCATTGCATAAAAACTATGATAAACTTTTGAAATCTAAGATTGCAGATATTCAAAATATAAATTATGTGGGTGGCGCTGGATCAACAACAGCTGCACAATTTTTACAAAGATTTATAATTAATAAAACACCTTGGGCTCATCTTGATATAGCTGGAATGGCTTTTTCAAAATACGCAGGTGCTTTAAATCCAGGTGGAGCAACTGGATATGGAGTAAGATTATTAAATAAGTTTGTGGAGGATAATTATGAGTAACGTAGAACAAACTTTATCAATTATAAAACCTGATGCAGTTGAAAGAAACTTGCAGGAAGAAATTAAAAACGAATTTAAGAGAAATGACTTTATAATTGTAAAAGATAAAAAAATTCACATATCAAAAAAAGAAGCTGAGCAATTTTATAAAGTTCATCAAGCAAAACCATTTTATAACGATTTATGTAATTATTTATCATCAGGTCCAATTGTAGTAATGATTCTTGAAAAAGAAAATGCAGTTCTGGATAATAGAAATTTAATGGGAGCAACCAACCCAAAAGAAGCAAAAGAAGGTACTTTGAGAAATAAATATGGTTTATCGATTGATAAAAATTCCGCTCATGGCTCTGATAGTGTTGAAAACGCTAAGATAGAAATTGATTTTTTCTTTAAAGATTAATTAAAAATTTTTTTATAGCTTTAGGATAAAGCTCATGTTCAATTTTTAGTATTTTTTTTTCTAAAGTTTTTTCGTTTTCATATTTTGAAATTTTAATTTTTTTTTGTAAAATTATCTTTCCCGAGTCTAACTTTGTAGAGACAAGATGGACTGTTGAACCAGAAAATTTTTCTTTATTTTTAATAACTTTTTTATGAGTATTTAAACCTTTATACTTAGGGAGCAATGAAGGGTGAATATTTAGAATTGGTTTTTTAAATTTTTTTATAAAATTTTCTGAAAGAATTTTCATAAAGCCCGCAAGACAAATTAAATTTATTTTGTGATTAAATAATTTTTTCAACAATTTTTTTTCTGAAACATTTTTATTTTTAAAATTTGTTACATATTTTATAATTTTCGAGCGTTTTGCATAAATTAGCCCTTTTGCTTTGCGATTATTAGAAACAATCAATTTAATTGAGAGTAGAGAATTTTTTTTTTTATAATGTTCAATCAACGATCTGAGGTTGCTTCCTCTTCCAGAAATAAATACAGCTGTATTTATTTTTTTACCATTTAATTTTTCCATTAATTTTTATTCTTTCCGAACTTTTAGAAATTTTTCCTATAACATAAGGTTTGAATTTTTTTGAAAAATACTTTTTTACTTTTTGCATATTTTTTTCATTTATAATCAAGCAAAATCCAACACCACAATTAAACGTTTTTAGCATTTCCTTTTCTTCAATACCTGAATTTTTTAACCATTTAAAAATTTTTAATGTATTAATTTTTTTTAAATCTATTTCTGCGCAAAGATTATTTGGTATAATTCTTTTAATATTATCTTTTAAACCTCCGCCTGTAATATTAGCACATCCATTTAATATATTTTTATTAATTAGACTTAGTACTTCGTTAACGTAAATTTTTGTTGGTTTTATTAATTCAATTTTTAAGAATTTATTTTTATTTATGTTAATTTTTTTTTTTCTTATTAATTTTCTTACTAAAGAATATCCATTTGAATGTATGCCAGTTGAAGGTACCGCCATAATTAAATCATTTTTTTTTATTTTTCCTTTTAAAATTTTATGTTTTTCAACTAAACCTACAGAAAAACCAGCAATATCAAATTTGTCAGTGGTATAAGTTCCTGGCATTTCAGCAGTTTCTCCTCCAACAAGTTTGCAATTTGCTAATTTGCACCCTTTTATTATTCCTTTCATAATATCTTTAAGTTTTTTTAAATTAACTTTATTTGTAGAGATATAATCTAAAAATAAATATGGTTTAGCACCTTGGACGATTAAATCATTAACACACATTGCAACAAGATCTATTCCAATTGTATTAAATTTTTTTATTTCATTTGCTATTTCGATTTTAGTTCCAACACCATCTGTACTAGTAACTATATGAGGTTTTTTTAGATTTTTAGGTATATGTGAGATTGCGCCAAATCCACCTATATTCTTAAAATCACCACTTTTATTTGCTTTTCTTGAAACGTTGGATATGTACTTTACAAATTTATCAGCTTTCTTAATGTTAACTCCGCTTTTTGTATATGTTAACTTTCCCAAACTCATATTAAATGTTTATGTTATTGTTTAAAAAAAAATACTACTCTTATCTATACATTTTTTTTTTAACATTGGTCTTTTTTTTTAATGAGTTTTCCACAAATAGTGCGTTAAGTAATAATTACAATGTTTCCGATGTTATCGTAGAAGAAATCTACGATATAAATTTTGAAAAATCTAAAGTTGTAGACAAAGCATTTGAGGAAGCTTTCAATATTTTAATGTACAAACTCATTGAAAATAAAGATAGATCAAAATTAAAAAAAATTTCTATACAAGATAAAAAAAGATTAATTGAAAATTTTTCAATAAGTGATGAGAGGTTTGTAAATAATAAATATATAGGACAATTTAACGTACAGTTTAATAAAAGAAAAATTCTTAATTATTTAAATAAAAAAAAAATAATTCCATCTTCCCCAAATGATATCGAGATTTTTATATTGCCAGTAATGATTGATACAAATTTAAATGAGCTTTTTTATTTAAATCAGAATATTTTCTATAACAATTGGAACCTCAATTCAAAAAAATACCATTTAATAAAATATATTTTGCCTAATGAGGATATTGAAGACTATTATATAATTAAGAAGAATATTAAAAATATCGAAAATTATAATTTTAAAGAAATCACAAAAAAATATAATTTACAAAATGAAATAATTTTAATTATATTAAAATCTACTTCACAACTAAGAGTATTTTCAAAAATTAAATTTGGTAAAATAGATTTACTTTCAAACAATATTTATAATTTAGATGATATCGAGGAAGAGGAAAAGATTAATAATATTATATTTGATATAAAAGATAATCTCGAGGATAAGTGGAAGTCAGTAAATAAAATAAATACATCTATTGCAATCCCTATAAGACTATCAATTAATTCTAAAAATACAAAATTTTCAGAAAAAATGGAAAACAAACTTTCTTCAATTGATCTTATTTCCAATTTCAAAATAGAAATGTTTAATAATAAAGAAATTATCTATAAAATAATTTTTAATGGTAATCCAAATAAATTATTAGATATTATGTCTTTATATGATTTTAAAATAGATACTTCAAAAGAGATTTGGAAAGTGCAATGAGGGAATTAAATCAATTATTATTAAATTTTGACATTAAAAGAACTTTTAATGATCATGATTATTATGTGTCTGAAAGTAATTATTTTGCATTTAATCTTATTGACAAATGGCCAAAATGGGAAAAGAGAATTCTTAATATAAGTGGTGAAAAATTTTCTGGCAAAACTCATCTTGCCAACATTTTTAAATCAAAGAGTTCAGCGCTATTTTTGAATGAAAATGAAATAAATAATGATGTATTTAAAAAAATTAAATTACATGAAAGTATTATAGTTGATGGATTTTTTAATAGGGTTGATGAAAATTTGACTTACTCTATTTTCAATTTGGTTGATCAAGACAGCAAATATTTGTTAATTAATTCCGAAACTCCATTAGGCGAGATCAATTTTAAACTTCCAGATTTAGTTTCAAGATCTAAAAACTTGTTGCATTCTAAGATCAATCCACCGGATGATGAGTTGATTTTTGCTATTATTTTAAAGAATTTTTCTGATCGTCAAATTAAATTAGAAAAGAAAATAATAGAATTTATAATTAATAGGATAGACAGATCCTATAGCAAAATATCTGAATTTATATATAAGATTGATGAGCTTAGTTTAAAAAAGAAAAAACCTATAAATTTAAAAACAATAAAAGAGATTTTGTAAAATTGACAAAGTATAGAACACACAATTGTAATGAGTTAAATTTAGCTCATAAAGGAAATCAAATTATTTTATCTGGTTGGATTAATAAAAAAAGAGATCACGGAAATTTATTATTTATAGATTTGAGAGATAATTATGGTTTAACCCAATGTGTTATTGATAAAAGCAATTCTGTTTTTAAAGATATAGAAAAATTACCGCTTGAAACAGTTGTAAAAATTGAAGGAAAGGTTGTTGAAAGAACAAAAGAAACAATAAATCTTAATATATCAACCGGAGAAATTGAAGTTTCAATAAGTACTTTTGAAATATTAGGAACTACAAAAGAATTACCAATGCCAGTATTTTCTGATCAAGAGTATGCAGAAGAAATTAGACTTAAGTATAGATTCTTAGATTTAAGAAAAAAAAAAATTCATCAAAATATTATTTTAAGATCAAAAATAATATCATTTATAAGATCAGAAATGGAAAAACTAGGTTTTTTAGAATTCCAAACTCCCATTCTAACTTCTTCAAGTCCCGAAGGAGCAAGAGACTTTTTAGTTCCAAGTAGATTAAATCCAGGAAAATTTTACGCTTTGCCTCAAGCGCCACAACAATTTAAACAACTAATTATGGTTTCAGGATTTGATAAATATTTTCAAATAGCACCTTGTTTTAGAGATGAAGATGCAAGAGCTGATAGAAGTCCAGGCGAATTTTATCAATTAGATGTAGAAATGTCATTTGTAGAACAAGAAGACGTTTTTGAGGTATTTGAGAAATTGTTCTTAAAAGTTTTTACAAAATTTTCAAATAAGAAAATTCTACAAAATAAATTTCCAAAAATTACTTATTCAGATGCAATGTTAAAATATGGAACAGATAAACCAGATTTAAGAAATCCATTAATAATATCGGATTTAACAATAATTTTCCAAAGAAATGATGTCAAATTTGATATATTTAAAAAACTTGTTAAATCAGGTTCTTTAGTGAGATGTTTAATCACAAACAATACAAAAGATAAACCAAGAAGTTTCTTTGATGGAATAGATAATTGGGCAAAAGAACAAGGATCATCTGGCTTAGCATATTTTACGATTGAAAAAAATGACAAAATTATTGGCAAAGGACCAGTAGGAAAATTTTTTTCTCAAGAATCTATAATGGAAATAATGAAACTTACTAAAGCTGAAGTAGGAGACACAGTGTTCTTATCTTGTGGAAAAAAAAATGATATAGAAAAAATTTTAAATCTAGCCAGAACAAAATTAGCTGAAGAATTAAAATTAATTGATAATAATTGCTTCTCTTTTTGTTGGATAGTGGATTATCCAATGTTTGAAAAAGACGAAGAAACCAAAAAAATAAAATTTAGCCACAACCCTTTTTCTATGCCACAAGGAGTTATTAAAAATCTTGATTTTTCAGATCCTTTATCAATGAAAGCTTACCAGTATGATATTGTATGTAATGGAGTAGAGCTTTCATCAGGCGCAATAAGAAATCATATTCCAGAATTGATGTATAAACTATTCGAGATTGCAGGATATTCAAAAAGAAATGTTGATGAAAAATTTAGTGGAATGATAAATGCTTTAAGTTATGGTGCTCCACCTCATGGAGGACTGGCCCCAGGAATTGATAGAATAGTTATGCTTCTAGCTAATGAAAAAAACATTAGAGAGGTTACAATGTTTCCAATGAATCAAAATGCTCAAGATTTAATGATGAATGCACCATCAAATGTAAATGATGAGCAATTAAAAGAATTAAATCTATCAATTAAGAAAAGGAATTAGTTATTTTTTACCCTTAAGATTAATCCTAATATCTGAAAGATCAACAAGTTTTTTCTTGTAGTCACTTCTAACAAATCCTTTGCTTGTAATGTCTTTTACTAGCTTTAAAAATTTGTTTTGATTTTCTAAATTATCTTCCGAAGTATTTTCATCAGATTTTTCAACACCTCCTATTGAAGGTGTATGAGCTAAATCTTCTCTATTAAGATAGGAAATAGAAAGTTCTCTAAATATGTAATCTAGTATGGAAGTAGCACTTAGAATTCTATCGTTTCCATAAACTTTTCCAGAAGGTTCAAATTTTGTGTCAACATAAGCATTTACAAATTCGTCAAGAGGAACTCCATATTGTAAACCTAATGATACAGCTATTGCAAAATTATTCATTAGAGCTTTTACTAATTCGCCTTCCTTACTTGTATCAATAAAAATTTCACCAATTTTCCCATCCTCATATTCACCTGTATGCAAATATACTTTGTGATTACCTATCGAAGCTTTTTGAATATAACCTTTTCTTCTATCTGGCATGCTAAATCTTTTACCCAAGTTTTCTTTAACATTTCCTAAAATATTATCGTTTATTTTTAATGTTTGGTTTTTTGAATTATCTGAAACTATTGTCTTCTTTTCATTTTCAATAATATCAACTTCTTTATCATCTTTTTTATCAAGATTTTTTGTTTTTCTATTATCTAGCTTCATGTCTAGAATTTCAAATTTACCATCTTCCTGTTTTTCTAAATTTTTAAGTGTATTTTCACTTATATCGTCCAGGTAATGACTTACTTTAATGCTACAGGTATAATAAGTTTCAACTAAATACTTTGCCATTATCTTTTTTGTTTATAAATTTGAATCTTTAACTAATTATGTATATACAAATTTAATTTTTAGTCTAATTTATATTTTACAATTTGAAATTGAAATAATAATTTATTTTTATGTTGACAATTTTTAAAGAAATTTTCACCTGGTGGAATCAGCAAACTCTTGGAACTAGAATTCAAATATTTTTTTATGGAAAATATGTCGGTAAAGACGAAAAAGGAAACAAATATTACCAAAGTAATTCAGGAAAAAGGTGGGTTATTTACAAAGGTGAAGTTGAAGCTTCAAAGATACCTGAAGAATGGTATTCTTGGATGCATCATATTAGCAACAAAATAGAAAATTCACGCGATTTGAAAAAATATAAGTGGCAAAAAGAACATTTGCCCAACCAAACAGGAACTGAAAATTCATATCATCCAAAAAAAAATATAAATGTACTTAAAAAAAAATACAATTCTTGGAAAAGCTAACTTAGTTATTTGTATACTTTTTATTAGTCAATTATTCAGTATCAATACTTATTCAGAAAAACTTCAAATAAATGAAAAATTTGCAGAATTAAATATTTTAGACAAAGTAAGTTCAAAAACTTCAAGTGTTAAAATTACGATAGGAGAAGAATTTATTTTCCAAAATTTATTAATCAATGTTTTAAAATGTCAAAACTCACAATTTGATGATGATCCTGAAGTTACAGCTTATATGCAGGTAAAAGATTTAAAAACAACAAATAATAATAGAGTGTATATTTTTAATGGTTGGACGTTCGCTTCTAGCCCTTCAATTAGACCATTTGATCATCCAGTTTATGATATATGGCTTAAAAAATGCTATAGTTAGATAATTTTTTCATTATCTAACCAGCTAACATTATAATCAGATGAAATAAATTTTTTATGGTCGAGCAGTTTTTTATGTAAATCAATTGTTGTTTGAATCCCTTCAATTACAAATTCATCCAATGATCTTTTCATTCTTTGGATTGCTTCGCCTCTATTTCTTCCATGACAAATAAGTTTACAAATCATACTGTCATAATAAGGTGTAACTTTATAACCTTGATATATTGAACCGTCTACTCTAGTTCTAAATCCAGATGGTTGATGACACATCCCAATTGTACCAGGGGAAGGTTGAAAGTTTTTACTCGGATCTTCTGCATTAATCCTACATTCAATAGCATGTCCTCTTGGTTTAATGTCTTCTTGTTTTAATGAAGTTTCCCCACTGAAAGCAATATTAATTTGCTCTTTAATAATATCAATTCCTGTAACAACTTCCGTAACCGGGTGTTCAACTTGCACTCTTGTATTCATTTCTAAAAAATAGAATTTGTTATTTTCGAAAATAAATTCAACAGTACCAGCACCTTCATAACCTATTTGACCAACCATTTTTACTGTTTTTTCAAATAGCTCATTTCTTAACTCATCCGTCAATATAGGGCTTGGAGTTTCTTCAATTAATTTTTGATGTCTTCTTTGAACTGAACAATCTCTTTCATGTAAATGAATAGTTCTATTTTTTCCTGATAAAATTTGTACCTCTATGTGTCTTGGGTTCTGAAAAAATTTTTCAATATAAACTTCATCGTTACCAAAAAATTTCTTTGCTTCTAATTTTGCTGTTAAAAATAAACTTTCAAATTCTTCTTCTTTATTTACTATTTTCATTCCTTTTCCACCTCCACCGCCCGCGGCTTTTATAAGAACTGGAAAACCTATGTTTTTGATTATTTTTTTTGCCTCATTTATGTTTGAAACACCACTTTCAGAACCTTCGATAACTGGCAAACCATATTTTTTAGCAATCAGCTTTGCTTGAATTTTATCTCCCATCATTTTTATTAATTTTGATGAAGGGCCAATAAATTTAATTTTATAATCTTCCAAGATTTTTGCGAACTCTGTATTTTCAGATAAAAATCCATACCCAGGATGGACTGCATCAGCCTTTGTTAATTCAATAGCGGACATTATTGATGGAATATTTAAATAACTATTAGCTGGTTGATGCGTTCCAACGCAAATACTCTCATCCGCTAATCTTACATGCATACTATTTTTATCTACATCTGAATGAATTGCTACGGTCGCTATACCCCATTCCTTACACGCCCTTATTATTCTGACTGCAATTTCTCCTCGATTAGCTATTAATATTTTGCCGAACATTACTCAAGGATTATAAGTTTTTGACCAAACTCAACTGGTTGACCATCTTCTACAGAAATTTCTTTAACTATTCCATCCGAAGATGAAGGGACATGATTCATAGTTTTCATTGCCTCAACTATCATGATGGTATCTCCTTTTTTAATTTTTTTTCCTATCTCTATGAATTTTTTTCCTCCTGGTTCAGTAGCAAGATAAGCAGTTCCGACTATTGGGCTTTTTATTACTGTTCCAGGTATTTCGATTTCTTCTACTAGAGATTCTTCTTTACTATCTAAGTTAATTCCCTTTAATGATTTTTTTAGATCTTCTAATACCTGAATTAGTTTTAATATTATTTTTTTATCAATTTCCATTTTCCAATAGCTTTTGCATAGAATTTATGGCTAAAATATAACCATTTGTACCAAGTCCAAAAATACCCCCGGTCACAACATCGCTTATTAAAGATTTATGTCTAAAATTTTCTCTTTTATAGATATTTGAAATGTGAAGTTCTATAATAGGTTTTTTAAAAATACTTAAAGAATCTCTGATAGCCACAGAAGTATGAGTATATCCTCCGGCATTAATGATTATTCCATCATGACTAATTCTAGCATCTTGGATAATACTTACTATTTCACCTTCTACATTTGATTGTTTAAGCTCTAATTCTATTTTTAATTCTTTGGCTCTATTTAAACAAATATCCTCTAAAAACTTATAATCTTTTTTTCCATATTGTGATTGTTCTCTTTCTCCTAATAGATTAAGATTCGGACCGTTGATAATTAGTATTTTGCTCACAAAAACCTTATATTCTATGAGAAAAAAAAATAAAATAAAAATTACAGTCAATGGTAAACAAATAGCTGTAAATTTAAAATTTTCATTAAAAAATCTAATTGATAAGTTAAAATTGCCAATTAAAAAGGTTGCTATTGAGCTAAATCGAGAAATTGTAAATAAAAAAAGAATAAGTAAAATTATTTTAAAATCTGGAGACAAAATTGAAATTGTTAATTTTATTGGCGGAGGCTAATGAGCAAAAAAGATCAATTTATAGTCGGTAAAAAAAAATTTTCTTCCAGGTTAATTGTTGGAACCGGCAAATATAAGAATATGTCAGATTGCGCAAAAGCTATAAAAATATCCGGCGCAGATATAGTTACTGTTGCAGTCAGAAGAGTAAATATTATTGACAAATCAAAACCACTGCTAATGGATTATATAGACCCAAAAAAAATTACGTATTTACCAAATACGGCAGGATGTTTTACCTCTGAAGAAGCTCTAAGAACCTTAAGACTTGCCAGAGAAATTGGAGGATGGAAACTAGTAAAACTAGAAGTTTTAGGAGATAAAAAAAATTTATTTCCAGATACAATTGAAACCTTAAAGTCCACAGAGATTTTAACCAAAGAAGGATTCAACGTTATGGTTTATTGCAATGACGATCCTCTAATGGCAAAGAGATTAGAAAATGCAGGAGCTTCTGCTATAATGCCTTTAGCTGCTCCAATCGGATCTGGATTAGGTATTCAAAATAAAATAAATTTAAGAATAATTAGATCTCAAACAAAGCTACCATTAATTATTGATGCAGGAATAGGACAAGCATCGGATGCTGTAGTAGCTATGGAGCTAGGTTGCGATGGAGTTCTAATAAATACAGCAATTGCAAAAGCAAAGATTCCTTTTGAAATGGCTGAGGCAATGAAATTTGCTGTAATTGCTGGAAGAAAATCTTTTCTTTCAGGCAGAATTCAACCTAACTTATTTGGATCTGCTTCAACCAGTAATAAAGGGTTAATTTAGTTTTTTTTAATAAACTTTTTTTTATATTTTTTTTTTATAAATATTTTTTTTCGTGAGCTTTGATTTGTTTTTTTATTTTTATTTTCAATTACAACTTTTTTTAAACTTTCGAGATTTTCTACTTTCTCTATCACTTTTTTAGATTTTAATTGATATTCAATTAAAAATTCAGATAAATTTAATTTATCATTAGAATTTATATTAATTTTTACTTTATTTTTCTGTTCAAAATAATTTAGACCTTCTTTAAAGTTTTCATTAATAAAAACAGAAATTTTATTATTTATTTGTAGGTTAATAATTTTTGCTTTATTTTCTATTGTTTTTATTTCAATCATTTTTAATATTTTTAATGCGAATGATTCATTAGTTAATTTAATTGACCATTTTACATTACTTTCTCTTAATCTTTGTCTAGACATTTCTAGTAGACCAAAATTACTTATTCTACCAACTTGGATTCTTGCCCTATCACTTCTACAACTTTCTTTAATTTTTCTTTCTACCTGTTTTCGATTTCCAAAATTCAACATGTCAATAAAATCAATAATAATTAAACCTGAAAGATCTCTAATTTTGATTTGTCTGGCAATTTCTTCGGCAGCCTCAAGGTTTGTATCTAAGGCTGTATTTTCAACATTTTTTTGTTTTATAGATTTTCCTGAATTGACATCTATTGACACCAAAGCTTCAGTTGGATTTATAACCAAATAACCTCCGGAGTTAAGTTTCACTTCTGATTTAAAAATTTCAAAAAGTTTTTTTTCAATATTTTCTCTAAAAAACAAAGGCGTTTTTTCCCTATATTTTTTTACTTTTTTTAATTCTTTAGGCATCATCAACTTCATATAGTTTTTTGCTTTCTGATAACCTTCATTACCTTCAATAATTATACTTTGAGTTTCATCGTCATACATATCTCTTATACTTCTTTTAATAATATCACTTTCTTGATGAATCAATGTTGGTGCAATTGCGTTCATCGCATTTTCTTTTATAGAATTCCAAATTGAAATTAAATTTTTTAAATCATTATTTATTTCATTTTTAGTTTTGTTTAATCCAGCAGTTCTTACAATAATTCCCATTTCTTTAGGAACTTCTATTTCATTCAGGATGACTCTTATTTTTTTTCGTTCGCCGGGATTAAATATTTTTCTTGATATTCCCCCGCCTTTTGCGGTATTAGGCATTAACACAATATATTTACCAGCTATTGATATGAATGTACTTAATGCAGCGCCTTTAAAACCTTTTTCATCTTTAAGCACTTGTACCAAAATAACTTGATTAGGTTTAATTACTTCTTGAATTTTATATCTTTTTTTAGGAATTTTTTTCTTCTCATCCTCTTCGGCTTGTTCTTCTTTTTCTACTGGGTCCTTAATCTTAACATTATTTTCCCCTTCTAGAATTTTATTTTCAATATTTTCACTTTCTTTTAAAAGTTCTTCTCTTGCTTTTTCTTCTTCTTTTTTAATTTTTTCTAAATCACTTTGAGGAATTTGATAGTAGTCGGTCTGGATATCATTAAATGACAAAAATCCATGCCGTTCTCGACCGAAGTCAATAAATGCAGCTTGTAAAGACGGTTCTATTCTGCTTACTTTTCCTAAATAGATATTATTTTTAATTAGTGTATTGTTGATGCTTTCATATTCGTAATCTTCAATATGGTTCTCATTTTTAAGCACAACTCTAGTTTCACTTGGATGCGATGCATCAATGTATAAATTTTTTGGCATAATTTTTGATATATTTTCATAGTTTTTTTAAATTCGGTGCCACAACAATAACAAATTCGTTAAATAAATAATACTAAAATGATCTCATTAATTAAAAAAATGCTAATTTTTTTTTCGTTAATATCAACGGGGATTTTATTATCAGTTATTTCAATACTGTGGATTTATTCAAATAAATTACCAGATTACAAATATCTAAAAAATTATAAACCTTCAGTCTCCAGCAAACTTTATGCAGGAAATGGTGTACTTGTAAGCGATTTTTCTGCAGAAAAGAGAATTTTCGTTCCCTATGATTCTATTCCTTATGTAGTAATAAATGCCTTTTTGTCTGCGGAAGATAAAAATTTTTTCAAACATCCAGGAGTAGATGCTAAAGGAGTAATAAGAGCATTTAAAAACAATGTTTTTAATCTATTAAATTCAAAAAGATTAGAAGGGGCGTCTACGATTACTCAGCAGGTAGCAAAGAATTTTCTATTAAACAATGAAGTAAGCATCGATAGAAAGATTAAAGAAGCTATTCTTGCATTTAGAATTGAAAGAGCCCTATCAAAAGAAAGAATATTGGAGTTATATTTAAATCAAATTTATTTAGGAGAAGGAAGCTACGGAATAGCTTCCGCAAGTCTTAGATATTTTGATAAATCAATAAACGAATTAAATTATTCAGAAGCAGCACTTTTGGCGGCATTACCAAAAGCTCCAAGCAAATACAATCCTTACAAAAATAAAAAGCTGGCCAAATACAGAAGAAATCTTGTTATTAATAATCTTTTAGAAAATTCATATATAGATAACAATAATTATAATAAATTAATTAAATCTGAAATAAAATTAAGAAAAAGAAAAAGAATTTATTTAGAAGATTCAAGATATTTTGTTGAAGAAGTTAGAAAAAAAGTAATTAACAGTTATGGTTTTGATAAAGTTTATAAAAAAGGATTTAATATTAAAACTCCAATAGACTTAAATTTACAAAATATAGCCACAAAAGCACTAAGAGATGGTTTGGAAAAATATGATAAAAGAAGAGGATGGAGAGGACCTCTTTTAAATAAAAAAATAAATAGCGAATGGAGCAAAGGATTAGAAAAATTTAATATAGAAAAATCAATTGGCTGGGAAATAGCAATTGTAAAAAGAATAGATAAATTTGAAGCAGTAATTGAAACAAAAGAAAATGAAATTGGAATAATTAAACACGAAGACATTAATTGGACTAGAAAAAATCTAAATCAACTTTTTAAAATTGGAGACATAATATATGTAAAAAAAAAAAATCAAAATAACTATAGCTTGAAACAAGTTCCTTTGGCTAATGGAGGAATCATTGCCATGGATCCTTTTAGCGGAAGAATTTTGGCAATGTCTGGAGGATTTAGTTTCAAAAAAAGTGAATTTAATAGAGCAACTCAAGCTTTAAGACAACCTGGTTCAGCGTTTAAACCATTTATATATGCTTTAGCTTTAGAGAATAACTTTACTCCTTCTACTATAATATTGGATGCGCCAATAGTTCTCGATCAAGGTAATGACTTAAAAATGTGGAAACCCGAAAATTACGGTAAAAAATTTTATGGACCTTCTACTTTAAGAACAGGTGTTGAAAAATCTAGAAACTTAATGACAGTTAGAGTGGCACAAGAACTTGGAATCGATAAGATAATTGGATTTTCTAAACAACTAAAAATTTATGAAAATCCTAAAGAGCTTATGTCAATTTCACTTGGCTCTGAAGAGACAACACTGTTAAAAATAACTACTGCTTATTGTTCTTTTGTTAATGGAGGCAAGCTAGTTGATCCTATTTTAATTGATAGAATTCAAGATAGTGAAGGAAATACAATATTTAAAAATGAAAAAAGAGTTTGTGATAATTGTGATCAAATATCATTTAATGGAACTGAAATTCCAAAAATAAAAAATAATTTTAAAAATATTTTCTCGCCACAAACAGCATATCAAATGACTTCAATACTAGAAGGAGTTATAAAAAGAGGAACAGGAAGAGGCCTTAAAGATTTGAATTTACAAATTGCAGGAAAAACAGGAACAACAAATAAAAATGCCGATGCATGGTTCATAGGTTTTACTTCAAAATTGGTTGTTGGAGTTTATGTGGGACACGATAACCCTAAAAGCTTAGGAAAAATCGAAACTGGATCAAGAACAGCAATGCCAATATTTAAGGAGTTTGTAAAAAATATAGTAAACAATTATGAAGCTAGACCTTTTAAGGTTGCAAAAGGAATTAAAATGATGGTTGTTGATTCTAAAACTGGAAAAAAAGCAGATTTTGGATCAAAAAAAACGATTATAGAATCTTTTAAAGAGGAAAAAATTGAAAATTTATCAAATATTGGTATTGATGATCTAAATTATAAAGTTTCAAAAAATAATATTTTAAAGTTTTATTAATGGAATTAAATATAGAAAATTATAAATCAGAGATAAATATTGTTAATCAAAGAATTAAGGAGTTTCTTTGAAAAACAAGATATTGAAAAAAAAATAATAGATTTAGATCAAGCTATTCAAGAACCGAATTTTTGGAACAAAAGAGACGAAGCAGAGAAAATATTAAAGGAAAAGAAAAATTACAATTTTTTAGTCAATTCATTCAAATATTTTGAGAAAGAAAATAAAGATTTGTATGATATTTTTATCTTAGCAAGAGATGAGAATAATAATCAAATTATAGAAGAAACATTAAATAAGTTTAAAAAATTAAAAGATGAAGTTAAAAAACTGGAAATCAAATGTTTTTTATCAAATGATAATGATACATTAAATAGTTATTTAGAATTTCATGCAGGAGCAGGCGGAACCGAAAGCCAAGATTGGGCTGAAATGCTTAGAAGAATGTATATGAAATGGGCTTTAAATAAAGGATATGGAGTTGAATTGATCAGTGAACATAGAGGAGATGAAGCTGGTATTAAGTCTTCAGTAATAAAAATTTCAGGCGATTACATATATGGATTTTTAAAATCTGAGTCCGGAATTCACCGATTGGTAAGAATATCTCCATTTGATTCTGGTGCAAGAAGACACACAAGCTTTGCAAGTGTATGGATTTATCCAGTTATCGATGAGAATATTGATATAGAAATAAACGAGAAGGATTTACGAGTTGACACATATAGATCTAGTGGAGCGGGCGGTCAACATGTGAACACAACAGATAGTGCAGTTAGAATAACACATATTCCAACTAAAATTGTGGTACAGTGTCAAAATGAAAGATCACAACACAAAAACAAAGAAACTTGCATGAGTATGCTTAAAGCAAGGCTTTATGAGTTTGAGCTACAAAAAAAAGAAAAAGAAAACTCAAAAATAGAAAATACCAAGTCAGATATAGGTTGGGGCCACCAGATCAGATCTTATGTTTTACATCCATACAGAATGGTAAAAGACAATAGAACGAATTTTGAAAATTCTAACCCAGACAAAGTTTTAGATGGAGATATAGATAGTTTTTTAGAAAGCTCACTTTATAAAATTAATGCGTAAGTATTTAATATATTCAACATTAGCAACATTAGGACTAATAGTAATTTTTCTAGTTTATTTAAGTGTTTACGGAATAAAAACAGAAAAATTTAATGATCTGATTAGAGTTAAAATTAAACAATTTGATCCAAAATTATCATTGAATATCAATGATGTTTTTTTAAAATTAAATGTAAAAGAAAAATCTATAAATATTAATATACAAAATGCAAAACTTTACGTTGATAAAAAATATATTAATCTTTCAGAAATAGATTTAAATTTAGATGTTTTAAAGTTTTTAAAAAAAGAAAATTCAATAAAAAAAATTAGAATTTTAACAAAAAAAAATAAAATAAAAAAAATTACAGATTTTTTAAATTTATATAAATTTAACATACCTAGACAAATAATTTATAATCAAATCGAAGATGGAAATATAATAGCTACGATTGATATAAATTTTAATGAAAATGTAAAAAGAAACTTCATAATTAAAGTAATAGCAAAAATAAGCGATGGTAAATTAAATGTTTTAAATAAGATAAAAGTTGAGGATATCAATTTTGATTTCAATATTAAAGATAACAAATATATTATTAAAAAAGCTAATTTTAATTATGAAGGAATAGATTTTTATTCGAAAGAAATTTTAATTGAAAAGTTAGACGATAATTATGAAATTAAAGGTGACCTAGCAAACAAAAAAGGATTGATAGATCCAAATTATTTTTCAAAAATAGTTAATTTTAAATTAGATTTTTTAGATAATAAAAAAATTATAGCAGAAACTAACAATGAATTTAAATTTAAAATAAATTCAAAAAAGAAAATAAAAGAATTAAATTTAAGTTCAAAAATAAATTTTAAAGAAATTTTTGTTAACAAAAAAATTCAAAATTTAATTTTTCTTCAAAATGGTTCTATAAACACAAATTATAATAAAAATAATTTAAAGATTGATATTGATACTGGGTATTCTTTTATAAAAGATAATTACCAGAATAACGAAAAAGATAAAATAAAAGTAAGCATTATTAAGAATAAAAATGAAAATTTTAGAATAGAAGCTTTTGTTAAAAATGAAAATAATTCAATTAATTCAAGTGAATTATCAAATTATTTTAAATACAACGATAATATAATTAAAAATCAAGATTTAATTTTTGGATCTGTTAACCGCATTGCCTTCATCATTGATGATAAGGATAAAGTAAAAAATTTAACAATAAAATCTAAATTAAGTTTGGAGAAAATTATAATTAATTATAAATCTTCCAGATTAAAAAATATTTTTCCAAATTATAAAAATATTGTTAAAATAAAAAATAATATAACTGACATTGATTTTTCTAAAAATAAAACAAAAATTGTAACAATAGGCGATTATTCTTTTGACAATGAATATGATAAATTCAATTTTGAAATACTTAAAAATAAAAATAAACTAAATTTTAATTCTAAAGTTGAAATAGATACCAATCCAATATTATTAAAAGATATTAATTATAAAAAGAAAAAAGATATTTTTTCAGAAATTGAATTTAATGGACAATTTTTTGAAAATAAAAAAATTAAATTTGAAAATATAAATTTTTTTGAAAACCAAAACAAGATTTCATTATCAAACTTATATTTAACAAACAATTATAAGATTATTGACTTTGACAAATTACAATTAGAATATTTAAATGATGATAATAAATTTAATCAAATAAATATTTTAAAAAAAAATAACAAATTTAAATTAACGAGTGAAAGTTTTGATGGAAGTTCTGCTATTAAAAATTTACTTAAAGCAAATTCAAAAAATAATCTTTTAAACAGATTTAAAAATCTTAATTCTGAAATTATTTTAGATTTTGATCAATTTTTCATTGATGATAAAGACTATTTAAAAAAAATCAGAGGAAATATAGTTATAGAAAAAAATAAAATTAAATTTGGAAATATTACTGCAAGATTAAATAATAAAAATGACTTTAATTTAAACATTAAAACAAATTCAAAAAAAGAGAAAATCACCAATTTAATTATTGATAATCCAGAACCTTTTATAAAACATTACGAATTCATTAAAGGTTTTAGCGAAGGAAATCTTTCTTATAATTCAATTGAAAAAAATGGCATTCGCAACTCAAAATTAAAAATAATTGATTTTAAAGTAAAAGATATGCCAGTATTAGCTAAACTACTTGCATTGGTTCCGTTAGGTTCATTTCATGGTATTATCGATCTTTTAACTGGAGAAGGCATCAGATTTGATGAGCTCGAAATGGATTATGAATCATCAAAAAATTTAACTACAATTAAAGAAATGTATGCAATTGGCCCAGCTATTTCTATTTTAATAGATGGTTATATTGAAAAAGACAAATTGATAAGTTTAAGAGGAACAATGGTTCCTGCAACTTACATAAATAAAATAATAGGAAAAATTAAAGTATTAGGAGAAATATTAGTTGGAAGCAAAAAAGGAGAAGGAGTCTTTGGAGTTAGTTTTAAAATTAAAGGACCTCCCAAGGATTTTAAAACAACAGTTAACCCTGTTAAAACAATTTTACCAAGATTTATTACGAGAATTTCAGATAAATTGAAAAAATAATTAAATTACAATTTTGTAATGTTTCTTTTTTCCTATTGATAGTTTTATAAATTTTTTTTCTAAAAATAATTTATCATTAATAATAAATTTTTCATTATTTTCTAATTGATTATTTATTTTAATGCCATTTGATTTAATCAATCTTCTAATTTCACTCTTAGAAATATTTTTTGTAACATAAGCTACTAGCTCAACTATATTTTTATTTAATATATCTTTGTTAATTTTTATATTTGGTAAATTTTCACCAGAAGAATCTTCTTTAAATGTAGATGTGGCCATTTTTTCCGATTCTTGAGAAGCTTTTTTTCCATGCAGCATTTCAGTAGCTTTGTTTGCAAGTACATTTTTTAAATCATTAATATTATTTTCTTTAATTTTTTCAATTTTATTTAAAGAAATGTTAGTAAACATTTTTAAAAATTTAATTACATCTCTATCATCTGTATTTCTCCAAAACTGCCAATATTCATATGGAGATAACATTTTTTTATCTAGCCAAACTGCTCCTTTTTCTGTTTTACCCATTTTAACACCTGAAGCTAAAGTTATTAAAGGTGTAGTTAAACCGTACGCTTGATTTCCAGATTGCCTTTTAATTAACTCAACACCATTAACTATATTCCCCCATTGATCCGAACCACCTATTTGCATTAAACAATTTTTACTCTTGTTGAGTTCAAGAAAGTCATATGCTTGTAAAATCATATAATTAAATTCCATATAACTTAAAGATTGTTCTCTTTCCAAACGTAATTTCACACTATCAAAGCTTAACATTTTATTAATAGTAAAATGTCTTCCTATTTCTCTTAAAAATTTAATATAATTTAATTTTCCTAACCATTTATAATTATTTACAAAAATAGGTTTCAATTTTGGATTATTTGTTTTTAAAAAAATTTTGAAAACATTTTGAATATTTTTTATGTTTTTTTCAATTTGTTTTTCAGATAAAATTTTTCTAGTTTCTTCTTTACCAGATGGGTCTCCTATTCTTGTGGTACCTCCACCGAGTAATACGATAGGTCTGTGCCCATGATTTTGCAACAATCTTAGACACATAATTTGCATTAAACTACCAACATGCAGACTAGATGCTGTGCTATCAAAACCAATGTAAGCGTTAATACTTTTTTTATCTAGTAAATCAGATAAATCATTTTCATTTGTACATTGATAGAAGTACCCTCTATCTTTAAATTCTTTTAAAAATTTATTCATAGGTCTATACTTCCACAATATAGAAAATTTTATAAAAAAAAATAAGAATGGAAAAAATTTATACATCTTTAGGATTAATGAGCGGAACATCCATGGATGGTGTAGATGTTTCAATTATTCAAACTGACGGAAAATACAAATATAAGCCGATTTTAGACAAATATTATGAATATCCTAGGAGTATTTATACAAATTTAACTATGCTTAGAGATAAAATAAAAAAATCTAAAGATCTAAAAAAACACCAAAAACAATTAAAAATACTTGAAAAAAAAATTACATTTTTTCATGCTAAGGCGGTTAATGAAATTCTAAAAAATAAAAAAATAAAAGTAGATTTTCTAGGCTTTCATGGTCAAACAATTTATCATAATGCAAAAGAAAAGTTATCAAGGCAATTAGGAGATGGAAAATTGCTGTCTAAACTTACAAAAAGAAACGTAGTTTATGATTTTAGGCAAAATGATTTAATAAACGGAGGAGAGGGAGCACCTTTAACGCCTTTATTTCATCAATTGATAACTAAAAAAAAAAAAATAAATTTACCAGTTAATTTTTTAAATTTAGGAGGAATAGCAAATATTACCAATGTAAAAAATTACAAACCTAATGGTTTAATAGGCTATGATATAGGACCAGGAAATTGTTTAATTGATTTATGGATTAGAAAGAATACAAAAAAAAAATATGATTCCAAAGGCCTGATAGCTAAAAAGGGAAAATGTGATGCAGCAGCTCTCTACGAAATGATTAGGAAACTTGAAAAAAAAACTCATATTTCATTTTCTCAAAAACGTTCGTTTGATATAAAAGATTTTACATTAACAGATGATTTTAGAAAACTTTCTCTAGAAGATGGTGCGGCCACATTAACAAATTTTACTATTTTATTATTATTTGATTTTATTAATAAAAAAAAAAAAGAAAAAATAATTTTATGTGGAGGTGGAAGAAAAAATACTTTTATTGTTAAAGAACTAAAGAAAAACAGTAATAAAAAAAACTTATTATTAATTGACGATTATAATATTAACGGAGATTACATAGAGTCCCAAGCATTTGCCTATCTAGCCATTAGATCTTATTTAGGTTTGCCAATTTCTTTTCCTAACACAACCGGGTGTAAAAAACCAAGTGTTGGTGGAACACTGGTAAAAAATTATTAATAAAGCGCTGTTTCTTTTTCTATATATTTATTTAGTGATCTAATTAGTTTTTCGTCTGCTTTAGAAAAAAAATGATTAGCATCTGGAATTACATCAAATTCTACTTCAATTCCTTTTTGTGCACTTAATCTTTTATTTAATTCGTTTATACTCTCAAAAGGAACCAATTCATCTTTCTTTCCATTTATTAGAATTCCAGAAGTTGGACAAGGTGTAAGAAAAGAGAAATCATAAACATTAGGCTGTGGTGAAATTGCAACAAATCGATTTATTTCTGGTCTTCTCATTAATAGTTGCATAGCAATTAAAGAACCAAAAGAAAATCCAGATATCCAACACTGTGAGTTATCAAAATTTTCTTTTTCTAACCAATCAAGAGCTGCAGCAGCATCAGCTAATTCACCTTGGCCATTATCAAATTCACCATCACTTTTTCCAACACCTCTAAAATTAACCCTACAAACAGAGAAATCATTGTTCATAAAAGTTTGAAATGTGTCAACCACAACTTTATTATTCATTGTTCCTCCATATTGAGGATGTGGGTGCAAAACTAAGCATATTGGAGAAGTATTTTTTCTACTCTTATAATATTTTGCCTCAAGTCTTCCAGCAGGACCAGGTATAAATACTTCTACAATTTTGTTATTTTTTGATTTCATTGATGATTAATTTTAAATTATAAATATGTTTTTCTACCAAAATCGAATGTTAAAAAGCAAGTACTTATATTATTTAAACTTGACTAAAATAGTCAGGTATATATAAAGCTAAAAGACTGCAAAAAATATGAAATTATCAAGTAAAGGCAGATATGCTGTAATGGCATTGGCGGACTTAGCTCGTTTTAATCAAGACAATCCTATATCTCTTAGAGATATATCTTTAAGACAAGGTATTTCTTTAGTCTACTTAGAACAATTATTTTTAAAATTAAAAAATAATAATGTCGTAAAAAGTATAAGAGGACAAAAGGGTGGATACATACTCTCAAGAAAAGCATCAGATATAAAAATTTCAGAAATTTTTTTTGCAGTTGAAGAGAATGTAAAAACAATTGGTTGTGAAAAGCACTCTAAAAAAGGCTGCAATGGAAGATCAGCAAAATGCATTTCTCATAATTTATGGGACGAACTAGAAGATTATATTAATAATTTTTTTCAAAAAAAAAATCTTGGTGATCTAATAAATAAAACAGAAAATAGAGCTTAATGAGAGAAAAACAAATAGAAAAATTAAAAGATTATAAATATGGTTTTTCAACAGATATTGAAAATTTTAAAGCTCCAAAAGGTTTAAATGAGGATGTTATAAAATTTATATCAAATATAAAAAAAGAACCAAAATGGTTACTTGAATGGAGATTAAAAGCTTTTGAAAGATTGAAAGTTTTAAAAGAACCAAACTGGCAAAAACCTAAGTATCCAAAAATTGATTATCAGGACTTATATTATTATTCAGCTCCAAAAAACTTTAAAGAAAAACCAAAAAGTCTTAATGAATTAGATCCAAAACTATTGGAGACTTATAAAAAACTTGGAATACCCTTGCAAGAACAGAAAAGATTAAATGGTATTGCAGTTGATGCAGTATTTGATTCAGTTTCAGTTGCTACAACATTTAAAGAAAAGCTAACAGAAAAGGGTGTAATTTTTTGTTCAATATCTGAAGCTATACAAAATCATCCTGATTTAGTTAAAAAATATCTTGGAACAGTTATACCTTTAACTGATCATTTTTTTGCAACTTTAAACTCAGCAGTTTTTACAGACGGTTCATTTGTCTACATACCACCTAAAGTGAGATGCCCAATGGAATTATCTACATATTTCAGAATTAACGCATCCGACACAGGACAGTTTGAAAGAACATTAATCATTGCTGACAAAGGAAGCTATGTTAGTTACCTAGAAGGTTGCACAGCTCCTATGAGGGATGAAAATCAATTACATGCAGCTAATGTAGAACTTGTTGCTTTAGAAGATGCCGAAATAAAATATTCCACAGTACAAAATTGGTATCCTGGAGACAAAGATGGAAAAGGTGGAATTTATAATTTTGTTACCAAGAGAGGTCTTTGTAAAGAAAATAATTCCAAAATTTCTTGGACGCAAGTTGAAACAGGTTCCGCTATAACATGGAAATATCCAAGTTGTATTTTAAAAGGCGATAATTCTGTTGGTGAATTTTATTCAATTGCTATAACTAACAATCATCAAAAAGCAGACACAGGTACAAAGATGATTCATTTGGGCAAGAACACTAAAAGTAAAATTATATCTAAAGGAATTAGCGCTGGATTTTCAGATATGACTTATAGAGGTTTAGTAGATGTTTTTCCAAAAGCAATAAATTCAAGAAATTATACTCAATGCGATTCTTTATTGATGGGTAATAAGTGTGGAGCTCATACAGTTCCATATATTAAAAATAAAAATTCAAAGTCAAACATCGCTCATGAAGCAACAACGTCAAAAATAAGCGAGGAACAAATGCATTATTGCCAACAAAGGGGATTGAACTCGGAAGAGGCTGTTGGACTAATAGTCAATGGTTTCTGTAAAGAAGTGCTGCAGCAATTACCAATGGAGTTTGCGGTTGAGGCGCAGAAGTTGGTTGGCATTAGTTTGGAAGGAAGCGTAGGTTAAATGCTTAAAATAAATAATTTAAAGGCAACAATTGATAAAAAATTAATTTTAAATGGATTTACACTTGAAATAAATCCAGGCGAGGTGCACGCAATAATGGGACCAAATGGTTCAGGAAAAAGCACATTATCAAATATATTGTCAGGCAAAAAAGGTTACGATATTTCAGGTGAAGTCTTATTTGAAAATAAAGACCTATTTCAACTAGAAACAGATGAGAGAGCACACAAAGGTATCTTTTTAGCTTTTCAATATCCATTAGAGATACCAGGAGTTAATACAAATATATTTTTAAAAACATCTTTAAACGCAATTAGAAAAGCAAGAGGAGAAAAAGAATTGGATGCAATAGAGTTTTTAAAATTAGTAAAAGAAAAAGCAAAAAAATTAAAATTTGATGAAGAACAATTAAATAGACAATTAAATGTTGGTTTTTCAGGAGGTGAAAAAAAGAAAAATGAAATTTTACAAATGTTAATTTTAAATCCTAAACTTTCTATTTTAGATGAAACGGATTCTGGGCTGGATATAGATTCTCTTAAAATAGTCTCCGAAGGTGTAAATTCATTAAGAGAGAAAAATAATTCTTTTTTAATAATTACTCATTATCAAAGATTGCTAGATTATATTAAACCAGATTTTGTCCACGTACTAATAAATGGAAAAATAATCAAATCAGGTGGACCTGAATTAGCTTTAGAATTGGAAAAGAAAGGATATGAAAATTTTAGTTAAATGGAAAAACAATTAAAAATAGATTTTGAAAAAATTATAAAAAATTCGAAATTTTCAAAGAAAGATATAGAACATAAGGAAAATAATTTAAATAAATTTATAGAGAGTGGTTTTCCTAATAGGAAACTTGAAAATTGGAAATTTTCAGACATTAGCCAAATTATAAAAAAAAATATTGGTGATTTAAGTTTTTACAATGATTATTCATCATCAAATAAAGTCGACTCTTCAGTTTTTGTTGATGGACTAGATCACAATAAGATAGTTTTTATAAACGGAAGAATTGAAAAAATAGATTTTAAATATGAAGAAAAAGATAATATCGAGATATTGGATGATTTTGAATTAAAAGATAACTTAAGCAATGTAAACTCTCTTACAAACCTAAACAATGCTTTTAAAAATAAACATTGTAAGATTATTATTAATGAAAATTACTCTTTAAAAAAACCTTTAATAATCTATCACACAACTAACAATCAAATTAAGTCTAAAAATATTAATTTAAGATTAGATTTTTTATTAAAAAAAAATAGCTCTATAAGCCTTATTGATATATTTAATGATACATCTAAAAAAAATTTTATAAATATATTTTGCAATTTTGAATTACATCAAGACTCAATTTTAAAAAATTATAAAATAGATAAATTAGAAAATAACAATATTAAGTACTGTTATAATAATATAGAGCAAGACACTAACAGTATTTCAGAAACATTTATTTTATCTTCAGGTTCCAAATTTATAAAAAATGAAATTAATTGTAATTTAAATGGAAAATATTCATCTGCTTTTATAAATGGAATTTTTTCTCTTAAAGATCAAAATCATCATGAAATTAGATCAAATATTAATCATCTCATAGATAACACAAAAAGTTATCAATTGATCAAAAGTGTACTAGAGAACGAGTCAAAATCCGTTTATCAAGGGAAAATATTTGTAAACTCAAAAGCACAAAAGACTGATGGATATCAATTAAGTAAAGCAATACTTTTAAGTGATACTTCAGAATTCAATGCTAAACCGGAATTAGAAATATACGCAGATGATGTGAAATGTTCTCATGGATCGGCATCAGGAAGTTTAAATGAAGATTCAATATTTTATTTAATGTCAAGAGGTCTTAATTATAAAGAGGCAAAAGAACTTTTAATAAATGGGTTTTTATTAGATGTTGTTGAAAAAATTACTCACAATGAAATTAAAAACTTAATTAAAAACATGATTGGATTAAAAGAATGAATGTTAGTGATACAAAAAAAGAATTTCCAATTTTTGATAATAAAGTTCATAATAACGATCTTATATATTTAGATAGTGCAAATTCGTCCCAGAAACCTAGAGTTGTTATAGATAGAATATATGATTTTTACACAAAAGAATTTTCTAACGTTGGAAGAAGTGTTCACTACTTAGCAATTGCTGCAACTAATCTATATGAAAATACTAGAGTATCTGTTCAAAAATATATCAATGCATTAGATAAAAATGAAATTGTTTTTACCAAAGGTGCTACCGAGGCAATAAATCTTGTTGCTAACACTTTTGGACAAAAATATTTGGAAGAAGGAGATGAGGTTTTATTAACCGAACTAGAGCATCATTCAAATTATGTCCCATGGCATTTTTTAAGAAAATCAAAAAATATTAAAATAGAATTTGCAGAAATAAATAATGACGGTGATATAACTTTAGATTCAATTGAAAAAAAAATTACAAACAAAACAAAAATTATATGCGTTACTCATCTTTCAAATGTTACTGGAGCAATCCTTCCTATTAAAGATATAGCGAAATTGGCACATTCAAAAGGAATTCCAATTCTTATTGACGGATGTCAAGGTGCCCCACATTTAAAATTAGATATGCAGGATCTAGATTGTGATTTTTATGCGATATCTGGACATAAAATGTATGGACCCACAGGAATTGGAATATTATATGCTAAAAAAAAATGGCTTGATGAACTCCCACCATATCAAGGTGGCGGAGGAATGATAAAAGAAGTTAATAAGAATGTTATTTCTTATGGAGATTTACCTAATAAATACGAAGCTGGAACTATGGCAACAGCACAAGTAATAGCTTTTAATGAGTCTATAAAGTTTTTAGAAAAAATTGGAATTGATAATATTGAAAAACATGAAAAAGAATTATTGAATTATGCTACAGAAATATTGGGCAATAATAATTCAATTAATATAGTGGGTAATCCAAAAAATAAAGGTGGAGTAATATCTTTTACAATTGAAGGTGTTCATCCACATGATATAGCAACTATATTAGATGAGGACGGAGTAGCAATTAGAGCCGGACATCATTGTTGCCAGATACTTCATCAAAAACTTGGATTGCCAGCAACAGCTAGAGTATCTTTTGGTGTATATAATACCAAAGAAGACATTGATCAATTAGATAAATCAATAGAGAAATGCAAAAATATTTTTAATTTAAAATGAATTTAAAAGAATTATACCAAGAAATAATTTTAGACCATGGTAAGAATCCAAGGAACCTAAGAAAAACAGATAATTTTAATAAAGATGCAAAGGGCTACAATCCCCTATGCGGAGATAAAGTGCATGTATATTTAAAATTAAATGAAAATAAAAAAGTTGAAGACATTTCTTTTGAAGGAAGTGGTTGCGCTATATCAATGGCATCTGCATCTATAATGACAGATCTTGTGAGAGGAAAAGAAGAAATAGAAGTAAAAGAAATTGTTAGTGATTTTTTAGATATGATTAAAGAAAAAAATGAATTGAGTAATAAAATTTTAAAAGACGATGAAAAAACTAAATTAATGTGTTTATCTGGAGTAAAAAAATATCCAATGAGAGTTAAATGTGCCACTTTATCTTGGCACACATTAACTTCGGCTTTAGAAAATTCACAAATAACTATTAATACTGAAAATTAATTTTATGGATTTAAAAGAAAAAGTAATTGCAGAAATAAAAAAAATTTATGACCCTGAAATTCCTGTAAATATTTATGAATTAGGTTTGATCTATGATGTTTCTGTAAAAAATAAGAATGTTAAAGTTAAGATGACACTAACCACTCCCAACTGTCCAGTTGCAGAAAGTTTGCCGAAAGAAGTTAAAGATAGTATAATGGAAATTAAAGGGATAGGAAAAGTTGATCTTGATTTAGTTTGGGAACCACAGTGGGACAAATCAATGATGTCGGAAGCTGCAAAATTAGAATTAAATTTATGACAAAACAAATTATTTCACTAAGTGAAAATGCTGCAAAAAGAATAAAAGAAATTATGTCTGTAGCAGAAAAAAACTCTGTAGGTGTTAGAGTGGGAGTTAAATCTGGTGGATGCGCAGGAATGTCATATATTATGGAATATACAAAGAAAATAAATCCTAATGATGAAGTAATAAAAGATAAAGGAGTGAAGGTTTTTATAGATTCGGCTGCAGTAATGTACCTTTTAGGCACTGAAATGGACTATAAAAAAAGTAATTTTTCATCATCATTTATATTCAATAATCCTAATGAAACTGAAAGATGTGGATGTGGAGAATCTTTTAAGGTATAATAACGATTATGAGAGATACTAAACATTTAGAAAAACACTCAAATAAACTTGCAGAAAGCAAAAAAGAAAAAAACCTTTTTAGATCTCAACGTAAAGCAGTAGAAGCTGGTGCGCATGGCACTTTGGAATATACTATTAAAAAAGGTTCTAACAAAAACAAAATAGCTGACAATAAAATTTTAAAAAGTAAAAAATAATTTTAAGAACTATAATACATTTCAAACTCCATTGGGTGAGGAGTATGTTCAAGATTGTAAATTTCTTCAAATTTTAATGCTATAAAAGCATCAATTTGATCATCAGAAAATACACCACCTTGTTTTAAAAAACCTCTATCTCTGTCCAAGCTTTCCATTGCTTCTCTTAATGAGCCACAAACTGTAGGAATGTTTTTTACTTTATGTTCTGGTAATGCATATAAATCTTCGTCAAGAGGTTTACCTGGGTTAATTTTATTTTTAATTCCATCTAATCCTGCCATTAGCATTGCTGAAAAAGTTAAATAAGGATTCCCTGCGGCATCAGGAAATCTGATTTCACATCTTGCGCCATTTTTACTTAATGTTATTGGAATTCTACACGAAGCAGATCTGTTTCTTGCTGAGTAAGCTAATAGAACTGGAGCTTCAAAACCAGGAATTAATCTTTTGTAACTATTAGTAGTTGCATTTGAAAATGCATTTATAGCTTTTGCATGTTTTAGTATTCCACCAATGTAATGCAGAGCAGTATCAGATAAACCTGCATATTTATTTCCAGAAAAAACAGGTTTTTTATTTTTCCAAATTGATTGATGAATATGCATTCCTGATCCATTGTCTCCTTTAACAGGTTTTGGCATAAAAGTTGCAGTTTTACCAAACGAATGAGAAACCATATGTACCACATACTTATAAAGTTGCACGTTATCTGCTTGAGTTACCAAAGTATTAAACAGCATACCAAGTTCATGTTGACTAGGAGCTACTTCATGATGGTGTTTTTCAACAGTGATACCAACATCTCTTAAACCTTTTAAATATTCTCCCCGCATATCTTGTGCACTATCAACAGGTGGAACCGGAAAATAACCACCCTTAATACCAGGTCTATGACCCATGTTTCCATTTTCATATTTTTTTCCTGTGTTGTAGGGACCTTCGATGCTATCAATTTTAAAACTTGTTTCGTTCATATCATTTTTATAATGAACATCATCAAATACAAAAAATTCAGGCTCAGGTCCAAAATAAGCTTTATCACCAACACCAGTAGATTTTAAATAAGCTTCAGCCTTTTTAGCAATTCCTCTTGGATCTCTTTCATAAGAATTTCTTTTAACTGCATCGTGAATATCACAGAATAGAACAAGGGTATTATGCGAAGTAAAAGGATCAACAACTTTTCTACTTAAATCAGGTTTTAAAATCATATCTGACTCATTGATAGCTTTCCAGCCCGCAATAGAAGATCCATCGAAAAACACACCTTCATTTAACATTTTTTCATCAACTATTGTCGAGTCCATAGTTAAATGCTGCAGTTTTCCTCTTGGATCAGTAAATCTAAGATCAACGTATTCGATCTCCTTATCTTTCATTAATTTTAAAACTTGTGTAGAGCTCATATTTCTTTCCTATTAAATTTTGTTAGTTTCTAATATCAAAAAATTATAGATTAATATTGTTTATTATTAATATATCACCTATGCATTTCTTACATATATAAATGGGAATTAATAAGAAATTATGAATTCATAATTTATTACAATTATTGGTTGAATGGAAAATTTATTTGAAAAAGAATCAGTAAAAAGAGTTATTAAAATTCTAAATGAATTTGATACAAATTTGAAAGTAGAAGTTTTAACTAGTTCAGCCAGAACAGCAAATGATGCCGCCCTATCTCTAAATTGTGAGGTTGGGGCAATAGTTAAGAGTTTATTGTTAAGAACTGATAATGACTTTATTTTATGTTTAGTATCGGGCGACAAACGTTGTTCACTCAATAAGATTAAAAAAATTATAAATATAAAAGATGTTTCCATGGCAGATGCCGAACAAGTTAGAAGTCAAACAGGTTTTTCGATCGGCGGCGTTTCTCCTGTAGCTCATTTAAAAAAAATTAAAATTCTAGTAGATTCATCTTTGTCAAGGTTTGAAAATGTTTATGCTGCAGCAGGACATCCGCATTCAATTTTTAAAATTACTTATAAACAATTGGTTAAGCTTACGAATGGAAAAGAAGAGGATATAGTTTAAATGAGAGAGCCAAAATTATTAGATTATTTTCTTTTAACAATTTTAGCTTTGATATGGTCCTCAGCATTTTTTAACATTAAAATAGCGACCTATTCTTATGGACCAGTAACAATTGCTTTTTTAAGAATTTTTTTTGGAACCATTCCTGTGGTTGCCTTATGTTTATTTAAAAAAATAAAAATTGAGGCGTTTTCAAAAGACTGGTACTGGTTTGCCTCAATAGGACTGATAAATTTAGTTATTCCATTTTTTCTAATTGCATATGGAGTGCAAAAAGTTCAAAGTAATCTTGCCGCAATTTTAATGGCAAGTACACCATTGAGTGCAACACTATTAGCTCATTTTTTTACAGAAAATGAAAAAATTAACTTTACAAAAGTTTTAGGTGTTCTAATTGGTTTTTCTGGAATCGTTTTTTTATTTTCTGATAATGTTTTAATTAATGAGAAAAATTTTCTTTATGCAATTTTAATATTAATGGGATCAACTTTTTATGTTATTGGCGGATTGCTAACAATAAAGATAAGTAATAAAAAAAACGAAAATGTAACAGCTTCTATACTTATATGGGCAACGATATTTTTATTTCCTATTACTGCTTATGTTGAACAACCTTGGAATTTAAACCCAAGTACAGAATCAACAATATCCGTTATTTATCTTGGTGTAGTTGCAACAGGCCTTGCATGGTTGCTTAGATTTAAAATTTTAAAAAATAATGGATTAGTTTTTCAAGCTCAAGTAGCCTACCTAATTCCAATATTTGGGGTAATTTTAGGATACGTATTTTTAAAAGAATTAATTACTTCAAAAGTTTTAATAGCTCTTATTGCGGTTATAATTGGAATTTATCTAGTAAAAAAATCAAACAAAGCTAATATTTCTTCAGGATAGATGTTGTTATGGTTAAACTTATTTCAAAAGAGGAAATAGAGAAATACAATGAAGATGGAGTTATTTTTTTAAAGAACAAATTCGATATCAAATGGATAGAAAATTTAAAAAAAGGAATTGAATATGATATCAAAAATCCAAGTCCTAGATTCAAATCTCACACTATAAAATCAAATGTTCCGGCTTATTTAGAAGATTATTGGACTTGGGATTTGGTTCCTGAATTTAAAGATTTTGTTTTTAACTCACCATATGCAGAAATTGCATCTGAACTAATGTCTGCAAAAAAAATCAATCTTGTTATGGACAATTGGTTTTTAAGAGAAGCTGGCTCTAAATCATCAACCCCTTTTCATCATGATATAAGTTATTTTGATATGGAAGGAACTATGTGCGTGCTTTGGTTACCCTTAGAAGCTACTAGAAAAGATGAAGGTATAGCTTGGGTAAAAAGCTCTCATTTATGGGATAAACTTTTTTTAAGAGTTCTTTTTAAAGACGGACATAAAGTTGAAGGAAACGAATGTACAATTGACGGAAAAAAATATGAACTTCCTCCAGATGTTTTAGGAAACAAAGATAAATATGAATTTTTACAATGGGATTTCGAATTAGGAGATGCTGTTATATTTGATATGAGAAGTCTTCACGGTACACTTAGTTCTTCAATTCCTCAGAAAACTTTAAGTCGTTATACCTTAAGAGTTGCAA
>CAJWPG010000007.1 GCA_913045275.1 uncultured Pelagibacteraceae bacterium | reverse complement strand
ACTTGGAACAGATAAAGCAGAAGTTGGAGTGGTTGCTTACTCTATAAGAGATTAGCTTCACCGAATAATTAATGAATTAAAGGCCCCTCTTTTGGGGCCTTTTTTTATTCATTTTCTTTCCATAATTTATCTAAATTTACATTTGGAGAAATACCGTAAATCGAGTTTATATTAGTAAAATGTACCGCCAAGGAAGGAATAGGACTAAAACAATATTCTTTTTTATAAATTTCATGCAAAGGTTTTTCAAATGGGTAGTGTTCTTTTTCACACATGCTTACTAGTTGGTTAAAATGTTTATTAATCATCTGGCTACTTGTTAAAAAAGTACATAATGTTTGATCTATTCTTCTCCAATGATGAGAATTTCCAATTAAAATATTTGTTTTGTTTGGCTCCATGTAAAGATAAGGGTAATCAATTGGACATAAAAATAATTCATCATTAAATAATGTTGAAAGTTTTTCATAAGTATAAATCATTTCTTCAATAGAATTATCTTTGTGAAGGTAATCATCTTCAACAAAATATATTAAATCATCAGAGTTTTTGGCTAAATTTAATGACTGTTTAATATTAGCCATATTAGATTTTTGATTTTCAGTTACAGTTTTATTTTGTTGATTAATATTATCTATTGATGATTTGTATTTTTCAAACTCAAGATTAACAATTTCATAATCAAAAAATTGGTTATTTAAAATTTGTTTATATTTTTGAATAACATTTTTTTCAGAATTATGATCTATAATTGTTAGTTTTATACCAATATTGTTAAATATTTTTTTTGAATAATTTAATGATTTAACCAAAGAGTTTAGTGTTCTTATAGAATATTCATATTTTTCTTTACTAAATATTCTATCTTTAGATTGAGTTAACATTTTTACAGAAGCACAACTTCTCAAGATAATATGTAGAGACTTTACTGGTCTATTAATTTCAAGTTTTCCCAAGGGCAAAGTAATTGAGTGAACACCCTCTTTTGATAAATTTTCATACCCATATTTATCAAGTGAATCAATTGAGTAATTGCTTTGATCAATTATTTCAAATCCAAAAAAACGATTTAATTTAATTAATAATTTTTTTACGATTGATTTTTTTTTCTTTATTTTTATTTCTTTCACAATATATATTATATTTTAAAATGAATATTAAATCATCCCAAACTCTTGTAAAGGAAGCTTTAATTGAAATTACTACAATTTCTCCATCACAGGCTTTGGAAATGTCGAATAATAATGAATGTAATTTAATTGATATTAGAGATACAGTTGAGTTACAAAAATTAGGCAGAATAGAAAATTCTTTTCATATTTCAAGAGGCTTGTTAGAATTTTCAATTCATCCTGAAAGCGCTTATGTTCAAAATAATAATTTAGATATAAATAAAGAAATAGTATTGTTTTGTGCGGCCGGAGGAAGATCGGCTCTAGCGGCTAAAACATTAAAAGAAATGGGATTTGAGAAAGTTTCACATATCGAAGGTGGTTTTGAAAATATGTCAAACTCAGGTTTTAAAGTAATTAAATAATTACTTAATCAAACAAACTTATTTTTTTTGCAAAGAAAATTCTAATAATCCAATATATAACGATACCTACAGGTCCAACAAAATATGTAATTATTAAAGGTATAATGTTAAAATATTTTGGGATAAAATATTTTTGGCTATCACGTACTATCCATGCTGCACAAAATAAATTGATTGCCAGAAAATGTGTCCAAATTAATATTAAAAAAGCTTCATTTTCAAATAAATTAGCTAAATTATAAATTCCTAAATATAACTCAAAGTTTTCAAGAAAATCATATTCGGTATGAAAAAAGTAGTAGACCAAATAAATATAAACAGATCCTAAAATTAGAAATGGAAAAATTGATGTTGCAAAAAGTCCACAAACTTTAGATTTAGGAAAAAATATTAATACAAACCAGAAAGGCATAACCCCAAAACTCAACCACAAATAGATCATTTCTATCGTAAAAAAAGCTGATATTTGCTCAAACATATTATTTTATAATATATTAAAAAAACCGATGATTCCTATTAAAAATAAAAAAAAATCTTTAGAGGTGACTGTTGATGAGATGCGTAATTTTGCGTTTAATTATATTGAAAAATTTGCACCATCCAAACAACAGCTAAAAACTTATTTATTAAAAAAATACTTAAAATCTAAAATACCAAGCATCAAAAAAAGTAATATTACTGATTTAATCGATATAGTTACTGAAGATTTGAAAAAATCAAAATTTATCAATGATAAGTTCTATTCAGAATCTAAAGCTAAAAGTTTAATTCAACGAGGTTCATCAATTAACAAAATTAGAAATTATTTATTTAACAAAGGTGTTGGTGAAAAATATATTAGAAACACTATTGAAAAAATTCATACAAATAACGAGGATCAGGATTTTTTTTCAGCAATAAAAATATGTAAAAAAAAAAGAATTGGACCTAGTAGAGATGAGGCAAATAGACCACTTTTTTATAAAAAAGATATAGGGGTTTTGGCAAGATCAGGTTTTGATTTTGAAGTATCAAGAAGAGTTATGGAGCTTGAAAAAGATGAATATTTAAAAATAATTAATCTCCTTTAGATTTTTTGTTTTTTTCTTCAAGATAATATAGAATTTTACTTCTGATATAATTTTTTACAAAGACAAATAATAATAAACCAAATATTGATATAGAAACTATTATAATTAATATTATTCTTAACTGTTCGCTCACTATAGATTGTTACTTCTTTTTAAAATTAAACTTGGGTTTTTGAAATCTTCTTTTCCATATAAAATTTCATTACCACCAAAATCTGTAATTACTCCACCTGCACCTACAATGATTGCATGGCCGGCAGCAATATCCCATTCATAGGCTCTAGCTTCAGCTACATAACCATCAAACTCTCCAGAAGCTATTACACAAAATTTTAATGAACTCTTCATTCTTACAAAATCTGTTACTCCAATTTGTTTATAAATTTTTTCAATTTCAGGTTTTATTTTATTTGAATAAGAAACAAATTTAATTGAATCTTCTCTATTCTTGTTATTACATTTTAAATTTATTAATTTTCCATCTGTTAATTCATAAGCCATATCTTTTCCATGTGAATAAAACATTCTTTTTTTTGCTGGAGCATAAATTAATCCAGCCACAGGTTTTTTATTTATTATTAAACCTGCATTAATTGTAAATTCATCTAAATTATTTATGTAATCATAAGTACCATCAATTGGGTCAACCAACCAAAAGTTTGCAAGATCTTTAGCTGATTTATTATGAGATGTTTCTTCTGATACAATAGGTAAATCTGGAGTTAATTCTAATATTTTTTTTGTAATAATTTTGTTTATTGCTAAATCTCCATTACTTACAGGAGTACCGTCAGATTTAATTTCTTTGGTTAGACCTTTATTTCTTAATTCTATAGCAACATTACCTGCATAAAGAAAAGTATCAATTTGCGCTTCAACAATATTTTTTAAATTAACTTCATTCATTAGTTTCAAATTTTTTTAATTCAATATTTTTTGAATTAATTACTTTTTTACCAACATTTTCAAAATTGACAGTTACTTTTTCATTAATAATAGATTGAACTTGACCAATTCCCCAGTTTTTATTAACTGGATTGATAACTTTATCTCCAGGTTCAAAATCTATAATCATTTAATTTAATTTATATTAGAAATAAGTATAAATACCATCAAATGAATGCAGAATTAAATTCGATTGGAATTCAAAAAAAACCATCAGACACAACTATCGTTGTAGCCATGTCCGGAGGTGTTGACTCTTCTACTGTAGCAGGAATGATGAAAAAAGAAGGTTATAATGTAATAGGAATAACTTTAAAACTTTATGATGATAGTAAAGAAATAGCTAAATCTAAACAATGTTGTTCAGGACAAGATATAATGGATGCAAAAAGGGTAGCTAACAAATTAGACATAGAACACAAAATTTTATATTATCAGGACAGGTTTAAACAAGGAGTTATTGATAATTTTGTAGATAGCTATCTTAGAGGAGAAACTCCAATTCCATGTGTTCAATGTAATCAAACGGTAAAATTTAAAGATTTACTAGAAGTTTCAAAAGATCTTAATGCTGATGCATTAGTAACGGGCCATTATGTAAAAAGTATAACAAATAACAATTCAACAAGCATGTATAGAGCTATTGATGAAAATAGAGATCAAAGTTATTTTTTATTTAATACTACAAAGGAGCAATTAAATTATTTAAGATTTCCATTAGGTAGAATTTTAAAAGATAAAACCAGAGAAATAGCAAAAGATCTTGATTTAAACGTAGCAGACAAACCTGATAGCCAAGATATATGCTTTGTACCCAATGGTGATTATGCTTCTGTAATTCAAAAATATAAACCAGATTTATTCAAAAAAGGAAATATTAAAAATTTAGACGGCAAAGTAGTTGGTGTGCACGGTGGAATAGTCAATTTTACAATTGGACAGAGAAAAGGAATAAAAGTTTCTGATAAAGAACCACTTTACGTTATAAAAATAGACTCTGAAAATAATGAAATTATTGTTGGTCCAAAGAAAAAACTTGGCAAGAAAAATATTTTATTAAAAGATTTAAATTTATTGAGTGAAAAAAAAGAATTTGATCAAAACATTTTTGTTAAAGTAAGATCAACTGGCAAACTTCTTGAGGCAAAAGTAAATATAATGGATCAGAATACAGCTGAGGTAAATCTAGTAGAATCCGAAGATGGTATTTCTCCTGGTCAAGCTTGTGTTTTTTACAATAAAGATCAATTTGGTCATAAAGTTCTAGGAGGGGGATGGATTATTTAAAATATCTAATCTTAAAACTAAATAGAGAAAAAATAAAATATAATTGAATTAAAATAAAATAATTCCATGAAATTATGTTTTTAATTTCAGGAAAATTATCTATTTTTATTATTAAAATAGGCAAGATAATTATTCCACTAGCAACCAAGAATAATGTTAAAAAAAAATTTAATTTAATAAATTTAATTTTAAAAAATCTTTTTATTTTTTTTTGTATAAAAAATAATTTTTTACTTATTAAAAATTGAGTAATTACAGTAAAAAAAATATAAATATAAATTCCTATTCTTCTAAAAAATTCGTAAATTTTTCCCTCACCCAAAAAAATAATATATAAAATTAAAAATAAAACCGAAAAAAAAGAAAAAAATGAAAATTTTTTTTCTGAAATTTTAAACTTATTGAGAATTTCTAGAAATTTATACCAATATAAAAATAAAATAAACGAATACAAATACATCATTGGCTTAAAAAAATATTTTACTGGAACATTTCTTCCTGCCCTTGATATCGATGTACAACCTTCAAAATTAGGTATGCAAGCAGGCACTAAATTTAATTTTACTGATGCTATGTAAGAAATTATGACTGTTAATATTGGTAAAATGAAACAAATAAGCGCAATTACTCTTAAATTTGTCCGCATTGATTTATAGAAATTTATTTTTTCTTATTTTTTTTTCTTGCTCTTCTTTTTTTAGAGCCCATTTTTCTTCGACCTCTATGCTTCTTTGGGTATCCCATAATCTCCTTTGTTTCTTTTTGTTGACATATTCGGTGGATATAGCATTGTCTTAATATCTTATCAAATTTATTATGACGAAATCTTTTAGGACATTCTTAAAACATGCGGGTAAAGATTATTATAATCGATCAGTGAATCCGCCTGTGGTTCGAGCTTCAACTCTCATTTTTAAGTCCATTGACGAAATAAAAAAAATGAAAAATAAAGCAAAAAAGGATCCTATTGGAGGGCATTTTACTTATGGTAGAGAAGGCAGTTCAACAATATTTGCTTTACAGAAAATTTTGAGAACTTTGGAAGAAAGTTACCAAGTTTTTTTAACACCAACAGGTTTTGGATCGGTATTTTTAGCAATTTTTAGTGTAGTTAGACCTGGAGATGAAATTATTGTTTCAGATCCAGTTTATTCACCAACAAGAGCATTCACAGAAAATTTTTTAGAAGAATTTAATATAAAAACAGTTTTTTATGATCCAAACAATATTAACGATTTAAAAAACAAAATATCAAAAAAAACAAAACTTATTTTCGTTGAAAACCCAGGAAGTAATACATTTGAGTTTCAAGATTTATCTAAAATTCTCTCATTAGCAAAAAAAAATAATATTTTTACTGCAATGGATAACACTTGGGGAACTCCTTATTTTATTAAACCAATTAAATTAGGATTTGATATGTCTATAGTAGCCGCAACCAAATATTATTCTGGTCACTCTGATGTTATGGGTGGTAGTTTAGCAGTTAATAAAAGAGTTTTTAAATATGTAGAAAAAGCAAATAAAGTTACAGGCTTAAGGTTAGGACCCGATGATGCTTATCTTATAATTAGAGGTTTAAGAACATTAGATATACGTTTAGACAAACATCAAGAAAACGCAAAAAAAGTAGCAAGCTTTTTATATAAACATAAAAAAGTAAAACTTTTATACCCTTATAAAAAAGGAACTTATAATTATAAAATGTGGAATAAATATTATTCTGGTGCATCCGGTTTAATGGGATTAAAAATTAAAGCAAAAAATAAAAAATCTGTTCTTAAATTTGTTAACTCATTAAAGTTATTTGGCTACGGATATAGTTGGGGCGGCTTTGAAAGTCTTGCGTTACAACAGGACCTTAGAGAATTGGGTAATAGAAATTATCTAGGCTTATCTAAAAACGAACATTTAGTTAGACTTCATATAGGCCTCGAAGATCCAAATGATTTAATTAAAGATTTAAGGGCCGCCTTAAAACATGTTAAATGAGTTCAGAAAAATTTATTCAAAACAAAACTGCTTTAATAACATTAATAGCCGCAAGTTTAGTAGTAGTAATTTCTTTAGGAATTAGACAAACATTTGGTCTTTTCTATTTTGATTTTTCAACTGACTTAGATATTTCAATTACACAATTTGGATTTGCAATGGGCTTACAATTATTTTTGTGGGGTCTTTTTGGTCCATGGTTTGGAATTGTAACAGATAAGTACGGAGGAAATGTTGCAATTTTTATAGGATTTCTTTTTTATTTGGCTGGAGTTTTTCTTTTTTATTTAGGATTTAATACAGGTTTTTACTTTACTTTAACTATAGGTGTTTTAATTGGAGTGGGACTTGGATCTACTGCAATAAGCATACCCGTGGCTATTGTAGCAAAACACTTTCCAATATCAAATAGAACTATAGCAACAGGAATAGTTACATCGGCAGGTTCATTTGGCTATTTTGTTTCACCTCTAATTGTCAGGTATTCTTTAATAGAAACTGGTTGGGAAACTACTTTATTATATTTTGTATTTTTCCTTACTTTAGGGCTTGTTGTAGCTTTGTTTATAACAACTCCAAAAATACCAGTAGGTTCAACAGCTAGCGAAAATAAACAAACGGCAACACAAGCAATTAAAGAAGCTTTCTCAAATAAAAGTTACATATATTTAACATTAGGTTTTTTTGTATGTGGATGGCATATAGCCCTAGTAGCAACTCACATACCAACTTACATAAATGACAGAGGTCTTCCAGAGTGGTGTGCTGCAGCAATATTAGCTCTTATAGGTGTATTTAATATGATTGGCACTCTAACTTCAGGTTATCTTTCAACAAGATACAGTAAGAAAATTATATTAAGTGCAATTTATTTATTAAGAGGTGTTTCTATTATTTACTTTATATTTTTACCTCCAAGCGTGTTCAATGCCATGGTTTTCGGTGTAACATTTGGTTTTTTATGGCTAGCAACAGTGCCACCTACTAATGGATTGGTAGCTCATATATTTGGAACAAAATACATTGGTTTATTGTATGGATTTGTTTTTTTAAGCCATCAAGTTGGATCATTTTTAGGAGCATATTTAGGTGGGGTTTTTTATGAACTTTATGGGTCATTTGATTATGCATGGTACATTTCTATCGCTTTATCTATTTTTGCAGGTTTGATACATTTGCCAATAAAAGAGAAAGCAATTGAAAGAGCTCAACCTGCATAAATTTAAATTTAATCCCTACTTAGAAAAGCTTTATCAATCAAATAAGACATTAATTATTTATAAAGTTGATGATGGGTATGATATTTATACTGATTTTTCGAAAAAGATTATTTTGAATAATAAAAATATAGTTAATTTTTTAAATTCTTTTGAAAAACGAAAATATAGAAAAGAAACAGATTTATACATTGGTTTCTTTGGGTATGAGATACTTAATAATTTATTAGGTCTGAAATTACAAAAACAAAAAAAAATAAATTTTCACAAAGGTGTATTTTATAAACCTGAGACCATAATTAAGATTAGAAAAAAAATTTATATCTCATCAAGTATTAAATCTCAGAAGTTTAAAAATTTCTTCCAATCAACAAAAATTCTTAGCCCATTTAAATTAAATATTAATTACAAGAAATATAAAAGAATATTTAATATTTTCTCTAAGAAAATTAGAGAGGGAGAAACTTATCAAATAAAAATATGCACCAAATATAAAAACAAATCACAAATTAATCCTATGAATTTTTTCTGGAGACTAATGAAGACAAATGCATCTCCAGAATCTTTTTTGATAAGAGACAAAAATTACTCTATTGTGAGCTGTTCTCCAGAAACTTTGATTTCAAAAAAAGGAAGAAACATAATTACCAAGCCAATCGCAGGAACATTAAGAAAAAAAAAGAATACCAATAAGTCGATTGCATTAAAATATTTTAAAAACAATTCTAAAGAAACCAAAGAACATAATATGATTGTTGATATGGAGAGAAGCGATTTATCTAAAGTTTGTAAACCAGGGTCTGTAAAAATTAAAAAAGAAAAATATGTTGAGGAATATAAACATTTATATCATTATGTAACAAGTATTTCTGGAAATTTATTAGATCAATCTACTGTAGAAGATATTATTAAATCAATGATGCCAGGAGGATCTGTTATTGGATGTCCAAAAATAAGAACTTTAGAACTTTTAAATCAACAAGAAAAAGAAGATAGAAATATTTTCACAGGAAGTTTTGGTTATATAAAATTTAATTCAGATATGAGATTTAATATTATAATTAGGTCAATATTAAATTATAAAAATTTTTCTGAAATTTCTGCTGCATCAGGTGTTGTTTTGGATAGTGCAGCAAAAAAAGAATTTAATGAAAACTTTATAAAAGCAAAATCTTTATTAGAGTTATACAAATGATTTATATAATTGATCATCAAGATTCATTTACATGGAATGTTGTTCACCAATTTTCAGAGTTCAATAACGTATATTGTTCAAATTATTTTGATATTAATAATAAATTACTTGATAAAGCAGATACTATAGTTTTATCACCAGGACCAGGATGTCCAAAAGATTATCCCGACACTTCAAAATTGTATAAAAAATATAAAGGAAAGAAAAAAATAATAGGTATTTGCTTAGGTTATCAACAAATTCTTTATTGTGAAAAAGGAAAGATTGTTCAACAAAAAAAAATTTTTCATGGATATCAATCAGAAGTGAAAATAACTAATAACAAATCAATTTTTCCAAAAAAATTTAAATTTAAAGTAGGTAGGTATCATTCTTTAAAGCTTAAGGAGCCTTTTTTTTCAAAGAATTTTGAAATAACTATGAGATGTAGCAAAACCAATATAGCAATGGCTTTTGAAAATAAAATAGATGATGTATATGGTTTTCAGTTTCATCCAGAATCTTTTTTAACAATAAATGGTAAAATACTTATTAAAAAAATCCTATCTACGTAAAGATCTAAAACAAGTAAGTTTTAATGATCTTTGGAATGACAATGGCGTATTCACAACAATGTGGATATATGGAAGGCCAGCAAAAATTATATTTTTTAAATTACATATAGATAATTTAATTAAATCTTTAAAGGTTTATAAAATTTATAAAAAGAATATTAAGACACAAATATTAAAGTTAATTAATATAAATATAAAAAAAAACAAAAAATATAATCACTTACTTAGAGTTGCTATTAATAAAAAATTGATAACTATATCTCTAAGAAATAAAGTAAAAGTTAATAGAAACTTTAATCTAAAATTAATTAATTATAAAAGAGTAAGACCTGAGTATAAAAATTTAAAATATAAAACAATATTGAAGCATTTATCAAAATTAAATACTGCTACATCAGATATAGCTTTATGCGTTGGTGGTAAAATATTAGAAACCGGTACATCAAACTTGCTTTTTATTTCTAACAATAAATTTTTTTCTCCAATAGAAAGTTTTTACAGAGGCACAAATCTTAAATTTTTTGAAAAAAAAATAAAAATTATAAAAAAAGATATTATTTTAAAACAATTAAAAAATTATGATGAAATAATATTAATTGGTTCTGGCAAAGGTGTAACAACAGTCAAAGATATTGATGAAATAAAATGGAAGAGAAAAAGTTATAAATTCTTTAAAAAACTTTCTTTAATTTATAAAAGAGAAATAAAAAAACAAAAAAATATTAATAAATTTTTATGAGAGATCCTAATAATCCATGCTTGTTTTGTAATACTACTAAAAAAGAATATTTATTTGAAAATGAACTAGCTTATTCAACTTTTGATTCTTATCCTGTATCAAAATTTCACGTATTAGTTATTCCGAAAAGACATGTAAGTAATTATTTTGAGCTATCAAATGATGAGTTTGTTGCTTGCAATAAAATTATTATGTTAAGCAAAAATAAAATAGAACAAGACGATCAAACTATTAAAGGTTTTAATATTGGGTCCAATTCTGGAAAAGTTGCCGGTCAATCTATTAATCATTGTCATATTCACTTGATTCCAAGAAGAGCAGGAGATGTTGAGAATCCCAAAGGTGGTGTAAGAGGAGTTATTCCTTTGATGCAACATTATATAAAAAAATCCAAATAAACTTGGCATATTTTCTGTTGAAATGTCAATATAACGTGGTTGATCTATTATTATAAGTATACTAAAAATCTCAGATCTAGAAGGGAGATAATTCACTGTGTTATTAATAAATCCATTTGTGATATTGTCAGAAACTATTTCACCAATCTATATGCAATGGTTTGTAATTGTTATGGCAATACTAGTAGTCGTTGGAACTTTATTGGACATAATTCACAAGAAGAATGTTAAATATTTTTTTGAAAATGCAAAAAAAGCAAAACTATCAGCTAAAAAAACTTTAAGTTCATCTGAGAAAATATCTGTAATTTCAAAAACAATTGTTAGCGATATAGCAACTACTTCTGAATTAGGAGCGGGAAAAAGAAGAACGGCTCATCTTTTAGGAATGTATGGAACTATATTATTTTGGATCACTTCTGTAATAATGATTTTTTGTTATTCAAATCCAACTTCAGAAACTCCTTCAGCATGGCCTATTATTTGGCACGTAGGAGCTATAATGACAGTTTTAGGAGGATCTTGGTTTTGGTTTTTTTTAAGAGTAGATGTTTATTCAGAAGCTCAACCTTGGTACAGAATTATTAAAGCAGATTTATTTGTGCTTGCACTTGTTGCAACTTCTTTATTTGGATTAGTTTGGTCGTATTTACAATCATTAAATTTAAATGACAGATGGGATGATAAGGTATTTTTGGTTTTGTTTATTGTATCTAACCTTGTTCTTTTTGGTGGAGTGTATTGGTCAAAATTTGCACACATGTTTTATAAACCTGGAGCAGCAATACAAAAAAATTTAGCAGAAGCTGATGGATCCAGAGACAATCTTCCACCTGAGGCAGATGCACCAGAGCAATTTGGTTCAGGTATAAAAAGAGAAGAGCCAAAACATTATTAAAATGATATCGAAAGGAAAAAAATAAAATTATGTCAACTTTTGTATACATGACACGTTGTGATGGATGTGGACATTGTGTAGATATTTGCCCTTCCGATATTATGCATATAGATGAAACAATTAGACGGGCAAAAAATATAGAACCAAATTTTTGTTGGGAATGTTATTCATGCGTTAAAGCATGTCCTAACCATGCTATTGATGTTCGAGGTTATGCTGATTTTGCTCCAATGGGTCATAGTGTAAGAGTTAGAAGAGAAGAAGAAAAAGGAACAATCTCTTGGAAAATAAAATTTAGAAACGGAACTGAAAAAGATTTTGTATCTCCCATTACAACAAAACCTTGGGGTAAATTTATTCCAAAACTTGCCGAAGGTGCCAAACCAAACCAAGGAGAAATAAACTCTCAAATTCTTTATTTAGAACCAGAAGGTTTAAATACAAAGAAAGAATTACCTAAAGTAGAAAAAAGTGCATTTAAAAAAGGAGTTTATTATTAATGGCTAGAAAAACAGTATTAGAAGATTGTGATGTTTTGGTAGTAGGCGGAGGAATGGCTGGAACTGGTGCAGCTTTTGAAGCTAGACACTGGGGTAGAGATTTAAAAATAATTTGTGTTGAAAAAGCAAATATAGACAGAAGTGGAGCGGTTGCTCAAGGACTTTACGCGATAAATTGTTATATGGGAATGCAATGGGGAGAAAACCAGCCTGAAGATCATGTACGTTATGCTCGAAATGACTTAATGGGCTTGGTTAGAGAAGACTTGGGTTATGATATGGCCCGTCACGTAGATTCAGCTGTTCACATGTTCGAAGAGTGGGGTTTACCTATGATGCGTAATAAGGAAACAGGACGTTATCAACGTGAAGGTAAATGGCAAATCATGATCCACGGAGAAAGTTACAAACCAATTGTTGCAGAAGCAGCAAAAAAATCAGCTGATAAGATTTACAATAGAATAATGATTACCCATCTACTTATGGATGAAGAAAAAGAAAATAGAGTAGGAGGTGCAGTAGGATTTAATATGCGAACTGGTGATTATCATGTTTTTAGAGCAAAGACAGTTATAGTTGCTGCAGGTGGTGCATCTCATATTTTCAAACCTAGAGCTGTAGGAGAAGGAATGGGAAGAACGTGGTATGCTCCTTGGAGCAATGGTTCAGCTTATGCTCTTCCAATTGCAGTAGGGGCCAAAATGACACAAATGGAAAACAGAATTGTGTTATGTAGATTTAAAGATGGATATGGTCCAGTTGGCGCATATTTCCTTCATTTAAAAACTTACACGCAAAATGCAAATGGCGAAAATTATGAAAAAAAATGGTACGAAAAAACCAAAGAATTAGTTGGTGAATATATCGACCATCATCCAACACCTACATGTTTACGTAATCATGCTTTTATACAAGAAACAATGGCAGGCGGCGGACCAATTCATATGGTTACTAAAGAAGCATTTCAAGACCCTCATTTAGAAACAGTGGGATGGGAAAATTTCCTAGGAATGACAGTTGGCCAAGCTGTGGTCTGGGCATCACAAAATATTGATCCAAAATATACAAACCCAGAACTAACAACATCTGAACCTTATGTTATGGGTTCTCACGCAACTTGCTCAGGTGCTTGGGTTAGCGGACCTGAAGATATAGCTCCACCCGAATATTTTTGGGGATATAATAGAATGACAACAGTAGAAGGTTTATTTGGAGCAGGTGACACTGTAGGTGGAAGTGCCCATAAATTTTCATCAGGATCATTTACCGAAGGACGTTTAGCAGCAAAAGCAGCTGTTAAATATATTGAAGAAGAAAAAGCAAAAGATATCAAGGTAAGCGATAATCAATGTGAAGATTTTAAAGAAATCATATTTAAACCTTTAGAAAACTATACTGTAGGAAGAAATGAGATTACCGGAGGAACTGTTTCCCCAAGTTATATATCTCCAATACAAGGACTTCAACGTCTACAGAAAATAATGGATGAGTATGTAGGTGGCATTTCATATAATTACATGACCAATGAAAATACTCTAAAAAGAGGGTTGGAACTTCTAGATTGGTTACAAGAAGATCTGGAAAATGTTGGTGCGGAAGATTATCATCAGCTTATGAGAGCATGGGAATTGAAACATAGAACTTTAACATCTCAATGCGTAACTGAACATACGCTTTTTAGACAAGAAACACGTTGGCCAGGGTATTATTATAGAGGAGATTATATGAAGTTAGATGATGAAAATTGGCATTGTTTGACTTTATCTAGACGTGACCCTAAGACTGGTAAATTCACTATGGAGAAAGCTCCCGTCTATCACATAGTTGATGAAAAAGAGAAAAAGGAAGCTTCTTAAATCACAACACAGAGTTAATGGGTATAATAGATAAGTCCGATGAAGAGATAATCAAAATTGCAGAGCCAATATGGTCTAACTTGGTGAAATCTTCAAATATTAAAGATTATGGAGGTTTTACTAAAGATTTTTCCTCTCAAATGCTATACGGCGCCAATGAAGTTGAACTAGGCAAGCAGTGGGCAAGTAACGAGCTTATATCTACTCTATCAGATAATTGTAAAGCATTTGGTTGCCTTAGGAGAGGACTCTACGTCACGATATTATATAAACAAACTAGCACCAAACTTCCAGGGGACTTTCTAGGACGACTCGTTTTGGGTGAGGAGGATGGTTTGGTTAAAGTTTTTGGAGCTACTATCTTTTAATTTTTTTTAAATTTTTTAAGAAAATTCTTGCAAAATTTATAATCCAGGTGTACTTGCCATGTATGCTTAATAATTTTCAAAAAAATATAAAATCATTGTTTAAGCAGTTTCAAAATTTTCAAACAATAGTTAATACCAAAACAGCTATATATTTTGGTTTAGCTACTTACTGGTTAGTTATTTTATTTGGCACATTTTCCAATATCTAATCAATTAGTTGACATTAATATATTAGAAGAATAGTTACGACATATGGAATATTTCCTTCCAATAGCAGAAGTTTATGTAAACATTCCTTTAATTTTTATTCTTAGCTTAGTAGTTGGAGTTCTTTCAGGTTTATTTGGCGTTGGTGGTGGATTTTTAATGACTCCATTTTTAATTTTTTTAGGTATTCCACCTGCTTATGCAGTTCCTAATGAAGCAAATAATATTTTAGGAACATCTATATCTGGTTCTACAACTCATTATCTAAAAGGTACTTTAGATTATAAAATGGGTTTAATGATTGTAGTAGGAGGTGTTGCTGGAACAATATTAGGAATTATTACTTTTTCTTATTTTAAAGATATTGGAAAAATTAATATCGTCATTTCATTAGCTTATATGTACATTTTAGCAATTATTGGAACAATAATGTTAGTTCAAGGAGTTAGCGAAATAGATAGGGCTAGAAAAAAAGTAATAATAAAAAACAAACTTCATTCTCATTATTGGATACACGGTCTTCCATTTAGAATGAGATTTAAAAAATCAAAATTGTACGAAAGCATATTCACACCAATTATTATTGGTCTTTTAGTAGGATACCTTGCTGCAATAATGGGTGTAGGAGGTGCCTTTATTTTAGTTCCCGCAATGATTTACATTATAGGCATGCCAACTAAATTAATTCCAGGAACATCGTTATTTGTAACAATTTTTATTAGTGCCATAGTTACAGTTCTTCATGCATTTCATTATGGTTCAATTGATCTTATGTTAGTTATGGTATTAATTTTAGGTTCTATTTTAGGTGTACAGATAGGCCAGAAGCTTGGTGAAAAAGTTGACAGCTCACAATTTAAAGCTATTTTAGCATTTCTGTTATTACTAGTTGGTATTGCAATTGCTTATGATGCATTTTTTACAGAAAAGTCTATTAGAATTATATCTGAAACCAATGGAGTAAAAGCATTAAGTCCATTTGCAAAATTTATTAAAGAAATCTCAATAAATGTTCCAATTCTTTATGGTATATTTTCAATTGCTTTGGCACTTATACTTGGAGTAGGTGCGGCGATAATTAGAAAAGTATTTTCAAATCTTATAAAACAAGCTAAAAAAGCTTCTTAATTTAAGCACTTCTGAAAAGTTTTGTCATAATAAATTCTTTATGACCAAGTACTTCAGCACATGTTAAACGTCCATTAGCAGCGCGAATAGTAGTCTTTATTAATTCATCACCCGCTTGATCCATATTCATTTCTCTTTTTAAGATTTTTGAAACGTCTAAATCAATATGTTCTTTCATATTAATGGCAGTACTAGGGTTACCTGTTAATTTCACCACAGGTTCAATAGCATTTCCAATGATATTACCTTGTCCAGTTGGAAATAAATGAATATTAAAACCAGCGGCAGCTTGTAAAGTTAAACATTCTCCTGCTGCAGAAGAAGTGTCCATAAAATATAGTCCAGGACCTTTTTTTGGCTCTTCAGCTGGAGTTAATACATCGATAAATTTTCTTGATCCAATTTTTTGAAAATTTCCAAAAGCTTTTTCTTCAATTGTAGTAAGACCACCAGCAATATTACCTGCTGTTGGCTGGCTTTCAGAAAGGTCATTAGTAGCTTCTTTAAGTATAAAATCGTTGTAATCACTCCAAGTTTTCATAAATTTATCAGAAGTTTCTGAAGTGGCGCCTCTAGTAGCACACACTTTTTCAGCTCCAGTCAACTCAGATGTTTCTCCAAAGCAAAGATGAACTCCTAAAGGTTCTAATTTATCCATTAAATTACCAACTGCTGGATTTGCGGCCATACCCGAAGTCGTATCAGACTCTCCACATTTAACAGAAATCCATAAATCACTTAGTGGACATTCTTCTCTTTGTTTTTCAGAAGCCCACTGTGAAAATTCTTGAGCTTTTCTAGAAGCTTTCATTATAGTTTCAATATCGCCAGCTCCTTCAATGCTAAAACCTTCAACAGGTTTTCCTGTAGTTGCTATTGCATCAACAATTTTTTTAGTCCATTTTGGTTCTATACCAATAACGATACATGCGGCCACATTTGGATTTTTTCCTGTTCCAATCATTGTGTCAAAAAATAATTCTAAGTCGGCACCAAATTGAAGTCTTCCATAAGCATGAGGTATAGCAAAAGTTTCTTTTATATTATTTGCAACTGCTTCTGCACAAGCATTAGAAATGTCATCAACAGGAAGAATTACTACGTGATTTCTAGTTCCAACTCTTCTGTTTTCTCTTTTATAACCTAAAAAACTTTTTGGGATTTCCATAAAATTACCACTTCTTAGTTTTTACATTGTGAACATGAACATGCTCACCTTTTTTGATTGATTTAACTACTTTACCAATATCATGGCCATATTTAATAATTGTATCTCCTTCTTTGAAGTCAATCATAGCTATTTTGTGACCCAACGAGATTTCATTTTTTGATTGAATTTGTACTGAACTGTCATTTTCCATAACCCAACAGTTGCAATCTTGATTTGGTATAATTTTTTCAATAACAACAACACCTACGTTGTCTTTTTCATCATGAATTATAATATCTGTATTTGCCATAAGTGACGATTTCTTTGTTTGAAATTTTGAGCAATTTATATATGAATCGTCCACTTTGACAATTAAAAAAATAAAATTTATTAAGGTCTTGTTATGACAAAAATGACAACAGAAGAAGCGTTTATAAAAGTTCTACAAACGCATGGTATAGAACATGCTTTTGGAATTATTGGTTCTGCATTTATGCCAATTTCAGATTTGTTTCCAAAAGCAGGAATTACTTTTTGGGATGTTGCACACGAAACAAATGGTGGATTAATTGCCGATGGATACACAAGAGCAACTGGAAAAATGTCAATGGTCATTGCTCAAAACGGACCTGGAATAACAGGACTAGTTACTCCAATTAAAACAGCATACTGGAATCACACACCTTTACTTTTAGTAACACCTCAAGCTGCAAATAAAACAATGGGCCAAGGTGGTTTCCAAGAAGTAGAACAAATGAATTTGTTTAAAGATATGGTTTGTTACCAAGAAGAAGTAAGAGATCCTTCAAGAATGGCAGAAGTTTTAAATAGGGTTATAGAAAAAGCATTTAGAGGATCAGCGCCAGCACAAATAAACGTACCAAGAGATTATTGGACTCAAGTTGTAGATATAGAAATACCACCAATTGTAAGATTTGAAAAACAAGGTGGAGGAAAAACTGCCATAGACCAAGCTGCCAAAATTTTATCAGATGCAAAGTTTCCTGTGATTTTATCAGGAGCAGGGGTTGTTATTGGTAATGCAATAGAAGACTGTAAAAAACTTGCTGAAAAATTAGATGCTCCAGTATGTAATGGGTATCAACATAATGACAGTTTTCCAGGCAGTCATCCTTTAGCTGTAGGACCTCTAGGTTATAATGGATCAAAAGCAGCAATGGAATTAATTGCTAAAGCTGATGTTGTCTTAGCACTTGGAACAAGATTGAATCCTTTTTCAACTTTGCCTGGCTATGGAATTGATTATTGGCCAAAAAATGCAACTATTATCCAAGTAGATATGAACCCTGATAGGATTGGATTAACCAAAAAGGTTACAGTTGGTATTTGTGGTGATGCAAAAATGGTCTCTCAACAATTATTAGAAAAACTTTCACTTAAAGCGGATGATAGCGGAAGAGAAGATAGAAAAAATCTTATTCATCAAACAAAATCTTCATGGTTACAAACTTTAACAAGCTTAGACCATGAAGATGATGACCCGGGAACAGTTTGGAATAAAGAAGCAAGAGAAAGAGATAAAGATAGAATGTCACCAAGACAAGCATGGAGAGCTATTCAAGCTGGAATGCCAGATGACGTTATTATTTCAAGCGATATTGGAAATAATTGTGCGATTGGTAATGCTTATCCAACTTTTGAAAAAGGAAGAAAATATTTAGCACCAGGACTATTTGGTCCTTGTGGATATGGATTTCCATCAATATTAGGAGCTAAAATTGGTTGTCCTGATACACCAGTAATAGGGTTTGCGGGAGATGGAGCATTTGGAATAAGTATGAATGAAATGAGTTCTTGTGCAAGAGAAGACTGGCCAGCAATTACAATGGTTATTTTTAGAAACTACCAATGGGGAGCAGAAAAAAGAAACTCTATTCTTTGGTTTGATGACAATTTTGTTGGTACAGAACTTGATCCAGAATTAAGTTATGCAAAAGTTGCAACAGCATGTGGTTTAAAAGGTGTTTCCGTTAAAACAATGGATGAAACAACAAAAGCAATTAAACAATCCTGTGAAGATCAAAAAAATGGAATAACAACTTTTATTGAGGTTATTTTAAATCAAGAACTAGGTGAACCATTCAGAAGAGATGCAATGAAAAAACCAGTCAAAGTTGCCGGTATAGACAAAGGCGATATGAAACCTCAAAAATCTCTTATAAATTAAACTATATTTAGTTTTTTTTTAAATTGTGTCTAAATTTAATTTAGTAAACGATAATGGATGTGGTTGGCTTAATCAGCTTCCTAAAAGAATAAATATTAAAATTTTAAATAAAGATTTAATCTCTGATTATTTAATAGTAGGAGCTGGTTATACAGGCCTATCTGCCGCAAGAAAGTTATCAGAAATTGATAGTAGTAAAAAAATAATAATAATTGATGCTCAATTAGCCGGAGAAGGCGCTAGCAGTAGAAATTCTGGATATCTAGTTGATACAACTTTAAATGATGGTTTTACTTCTAATAAAGATCTTCAAAATTATAATAATAAAGTTAAAATTTATGATTTAGGAATAAAAGCTGTCAGAAGGTATGTCAAAGAATATCAAGTAGATTGTGATTGGAATGATAGTGGAAAATATTTTGCCTCTTCTAAATTAGAAGATAAAAATAGAGCAAAGTCATTTGCTAATTTATTAACAAATTTAAATTTTAAAAATAAAATTTTATACAAAGATGAATTGAAAAAAAAATTAGGTACTTCATTCTATAATATTGCTGTTTATACAAATGGAGGGATACTTCTTAACCCGGCAAAATTAGCAAGGTCAATGGTTGATACTTTATCGGAAAATGTCGAGTTATATGAAAATACACAATTGTTAAACTGGAAAAAGATAAATAATAAAATTGAATGTCAGTTTTCAAAAAATAAAATAATTACTAATAATATAATTTTTTGTACCAATGGATTTTTGGGATCATTAAATGTTAGAAAAAATTATAGTTTTCCAATTACTTTAACAGCAAGCATGACAAGACCACTAAATGATAAAGAGTTCCATTCTATAGGTTCTCCTCAAGAGTGGGGAGTTTTACCTATAAGACCAATGGGAGCAACTATAAGGTTAACGAAAGATAAAAGAATATTAATAAGAAATACTGCGGAAGTTAGAAATCCAAACTTAATGAACGAAGAAGATTTAAAAGAAAGAGTTAAATTACATACACTAGGGATCAAAAAAAGATTTCCAAATTTACCAGATAATTTAATTGAGAATAGTTGGTCAGGTATTGTTTGTAGAAGCGGAAACGGTTCTCAAATTTTTGAAAAAATAGACAAGAATATATATGCCGCAGGTTGTTATAATGGATCAGGAATCGGTGTTGGTACATTTTTTGGTGAACAAATTGCACTTAAGGTCTTCAATCAACAAACAGATGAGATTTCAGTAATAGAAGAAAGAAAAAAACCTAATTGGTTACTTCCCCAACCCTTATTAAATATTGGAATATACACTAGACTAACTTATGAAAGAATTAAAGCTAGATCCGAAACTTAAATGAAAAAAATTTTGGTCATTGGCGAGGGTCTAATGGGTTCGGCATTTATATAAAAAAAATTAATGAAAAAAGAATTCCTTTGATGATTAATTTGCTTAGAGCAATATTAAAAAATAAAAGACTTATTATTTAGAGTGAAACAATATTAATTAATATTTCTCATTCTTTTTACATAAATTGTATTATTATAGGGGTAATTGTCTGGATCATAAAAAAAATGAGATTAGACTAGATTAATTTCATTTACCATATTAAAAATCCTCAATAAAACAAATTTAAAGATGACTAATTATAACTGGAATTATCCAACAACATTATGGGTAGGTGAGAATAGAGTAAAGGATCTGTCTTCAGCTTGCAACAATCTAAAGATAATCAATCCTTTATTTGTAACTGATAAAGATCTTATAAATCTACCATTTGTTAAAAATATTGTTTCTCAATTAAATAAAAATTTTAATAAAATAAATATTTTTTCAAATTTTTCAGGTAATCCAATAGGAGAAAATGTAGGTGAAGGAGTAGAAGTTTTTAAAAAAAATAAATGTGATGGAGTAATTGCTTTCGGTGGCGGCAGCGGATTAGATGTTGGAAAAGCTATTGCATTTATGTCTGGTCAGAAAAGACCCATATGGGATTTTGAGGATATAGGAGATTATTGGAAAAGAGCTGATGAAAAGAATATTGCACCAATAATAGCTGTTCCTACAACGGCGGGCACCGGATCTGAAACTGGAAGAGCATCTGCTATAATTAATAAACATACAGGAGTAAAAAAAATTATTTTTCATCCAAAGTTTTTACCTTCTATAGTTATCTTAGATCCAGTTTTGACAGCTGATTTATCTCCAAGACTGACTGCAGCAACCGGAATGGATGCTCTAGCTCATAATTTTGAGGCATTTTGTGCTCCAGGTTTTCATCCAATGGCAGATGGAATTGCAATTGAAGGGATGAAGTTAATAAAAAAATCATTGTTAAAAGCTGTAAATAATGGAAAAGACTTAAATGCAAGAGCAGATCTTTTGGCGGCAGCAAGTATGGGTTCTACCGCTTTTCAGAAAGGTTTAGGAGCTATTCATTCTTTAAGTCATCCAGTAAACGCACAATTTAATATTCATCATGGATTATCAAATGCAATTTTTATGCCATATGTTTTAACATTTAATAAAAATTTAATTGAAAGTAGGATTGTTTCTATTTGTGATTATCTTAATTTAGATAAAAATTTTGATAGTTTTTTAAATTGGATTTTAGAATTAAGAAAAGAACTTAAAATTCCCCATAAACTTTCAGAAGTTATTGAAGTGAATAAAATGAATTTAGAACAACTATCAAAAATGGCAGTAGAAGATCCTTCTACAGCAACTAATCCAAAACAAATGACCGTTGATGATATGAAAACATTATACAAACATAGTATTTCTGGTGAATTATTTTAATTATGAATAAAAAAATATTAATAGTCGAAGGAAACCTAAAAGAAGAAAATAATAATTTTTCTAAAAACGGAATCCCCACTCATACAGAAAGTTTAAAAGAAAGTTTATTCTTTTTTACTAACAGTTTAGATTTAGATGTTGTTAATCCAAGTTCTGATACAAATATAAGTTCAATTATTAAAAATATAAAAAAATATGATGGCCTGATTTGGGGTGGAAGCGCTTTGAGTATTTATAATGATACAATTGAAATTAGAAGGCAAATTGAATTTATGAAAGAATGCTTTAAAAATATAAAAAGTATTTTGGCAATATGCTGGGGAATGCAAGTTGCTGTAACAGCGGCTGGTGGTGAAGTAAAAAAATCTAATAATGGTGCACATATTGGAATTGCACAAAATATTTCAGTAAACGAAAATGGAATTAAATTTCCATTATATAAAAATAAAAAAAATATTTTTAATTCTCCAGCTTTTAATTTTGATGAAGTTGCTACAACCCCCAAAGATTCAACAATTTTAGCATCTAATAAAGTAAATAAAGTTCAAAGTTTAAATTTTAAAACAGGTACTAGTGAAATATGGGGACTCCAATATCATCCCGAAATAACCTATGATAAAATGATTAGATTAATTAAATTTAGAAAAGATAGATTAATTAATGTTAGAAAAGTTTTTATTAATGAAAATGAGATAGAAGAACATATAAATTTAATTGAAGAGGAAAATAAAATTACAGAAAAAAGTTCAAGATTGCGAGAGTTGCAAAATTGGCTTGATTATATAAGTGCAAATTAAATCAAAAAAAAATATTATAGATCATTTTAACAAGGGTATAAAAAAAAATCTATTCATTGGAGTTGAAAACGAAAAATTTTTATTTGAAGAAAAATCAAATAAGAGAGCAAGTTATAATAAAGTTAGACAAACTTTAGAAATATTAAAGAAGAATTTTAATTGGAAAGAGGTTAAAGAAGATGAAAATCTAATAGGACTTAAATTAGGCGGAAAATCAATAAGTCTTGAACCAGGAAATCAAATTGAACTAGCTGGAGATAAATTAGAAAATATTCATCAAGTGTGTTCAGAGTCATACACTTTTCAGAATCAATTAGAAAAAATCTGTAAAGAGATTGGCCTTAAAACTTTGTCTGTGGGATATGATCCATTCTCAAATATTGATGATGTCCCAAATAACCCTAAACAAAGGTATAAAGTAATGACAGTTGAGATGCCTAAAGATGGAGAGCTTAGTTTAAATATGATGTATCAAACTTCTGGAACTCAAATTAATTTAGATTATTTGTCTGAAGATGATTTTAAAAAAAAATTTAAATTAATCTCTTATTTAACTCCTTTATCAATTGCAGTTTTTGCAAATTCTCCAATTATAGAAAACAAACCAAGTGGATATTTGTCTTATAGAGCAAAAGTATGGCAGAAAACTTCTAGAGGTGGTTTACCTAAAATTTTTTTAGAAAATATGGATTTTGAAAAATACGCAGATTATGTAATTAACTTGCCTTTATTATTTATACTTAAAGATGATCAACATATTTTTTCCAAAAAAAAAACTTTTAAAGATTTTATGAACGCAAAAATTCAAGAAGTGAACGGCAATTTACCAACTTTAAGAGATTTAGAAATTCATCTAAGCACAATATTTACAGAAGTAAGATTAAAAAATTATTTAGAAATTAGATCTTTAGATGCATGCGAATGGGACTGTGATTGTGCAGGTCCGGCTTTTTTTACTGGTTTAGTATATGGAAAATTAAATGAAGCTTTGGATGTGATAAAAAACTGGAAAATAGATGATGTTTTAAATGCCTACCTCGAAGCACCGTCTAAAGGATTAAAAACAGAAATTGGTGGCAAATCTATTTCATATTGGGGAAAAATTTTTTTAAATTTATCAAAAGAAGGTTTAATATCACGTAATTATTTAAATTCTAAAGGAAATAATGAAACAATATTTTTAAAAAATGTAGAAAATATAATAAAAAAAAACAAAACCAAAGCAGAAGAAACTCTGGAAGACTTAAAATAAATTAATATGTCAAAAAAAAAAATTATAGCAATTCAAGCAGATCCATTAAATTCTATAAATACAAGAACTGATACAACATTTTTACTAGCTTTAGAGGCACAAAGAAAACTTTACAAAATATTTTGGTACCAAACAAAAGACTTAAGTTTTGTTCAAGGTAAAGTTTATGCAAAAGCTAAAGAGGTTGTTTTTTTCGAAAACAAAAAAAAATATTATAAAATAGTAAAAAAAAAAAAATTAAATCTTTCTACAGCTAAATTCATATTAATAAGACAAAATCCGCCATTTAATATGGATTATATAACTTCTACTTTGTATTTAGAATTTTTATCTAAAAATGTTAAAATAATAAATAATCCAATAGCAGTAAGAAATATTTCAGAAAAATTTTATTCGGCTAATTTTTTTAAATTTATGCCTCCAACTATTTTTACAAAAGATACAGAAGTAATATTGAATTTTATAAAAAAAAATAAAAAAATAATTATTAAGCCTATACATGGTTATGCAGGAAAAAATATTTTATTTGTAAATAGAAATTTTAATGCTGGTAAAATTAAAAGATATATTAATAAAATTGGTCATGTAATGGCTCAAAAATTTCTTCCAAAGATAAAATACGGTGATAAAAGAATTTTTATTTTAAATGGAAATGTTAAGGGAGCCATTAGAAGAGTTCCAAAAAAAGGTTCTATTTTATCTAATATTTCTCAGGGAGGAACAGCAGTTAAAACTAAATTAACTAAAAAAGAATACCATTTAGCTAATATTGTTGCAAAAAAATTAAAGCAAAAAAATATTTTTTTTGCTGGTATTGATTTAATTTCAAATTATTTAATAGGAGATATAAATGTTACTTCTCCAACAGGTTTGCCACAGTATAAAGATTTAAGTGGAATAAATTTAGCAAAAAATTTTTGGAAAGAAGCTGAAAAATTAAAATAATCCTTCAATTTCACCTTTTTTATTTAATTTAATTGAGTCGGCAGAGGGGACACGAGGTAAACCAGGCATAGTCATGATTGCCCCGCATATAACTACAATAAATTCTGCTCCAGAAGAAAGTCTAACTTCTCTTATGGGCAAAACATGCCCATTTGGAGCTCCCTTTAGATTTGGATCGGTTGAAAAACTATACTGTGTTTTAGCAATGCATATTGGTAGATTTTCGTAACCTTGTTCTTCAAAATTTTTTAATTGATCTCTAACTTTTGTATCAGCAATAACTTCGCTTGCTCTATATATTTCTTTGGCTACAGTTTCTATTTTTTTAAATAAAGGTGTAGAGTCTTTATATAAAAACTTGAAATTAGCTTCATTTTTATCAATTAATTCTACCACATGAGAAGCTAATTCTTTTGTCCCATCTCCTCCATTAGCCCAGTGCATACATAAACTAGCTTTAACTCCCATTTTTTTACAAGCATTTATCAATTCTTTTACTTCATTATCGGTATCATCTACAAAATGATTAACTGCTACAGCAACTGGTAGTCCAAATTTTTTAACATTTTCAATGTGTCTTTGTAAATTTACAAAACCCTTTTTTAAAGCTGCAACATTTTCGTTTTTTAATTCGTTTTTAGCTAAACCTCCATGCATTTTTAAAGCACGAATTGTTGCAACTATAACTACACAATTTGGTTTTAAATTTGATTTTCTACATTTTATATCTAAGAATTTTTCAGCACCTAAATCTGCACCAAACCCAGCTTCTGTAACAACATAATCAGCAAGTTTTAATCCTGCTTTTGTTGCAATAACTGAATTACATCCATGAGCAATATTTGCAAAAGGTCCACCATGAATTATTGCTGGATTATTTTCTAAAGTTTGAGTTACATTTGGTCTAATTGCATCTTTTAATAAAACAGACATAGGACCTTGAGCTTTCAAATCTTTTGCAAAAATTGGTTTTTTATCTCTTGTATAAGCAACTGTAATATTTCCTATTCTTTTTTCTAAGTCTCTCAAGTTGTTAGCTAAGCAAAATATTGCCATTATTTCTGAAGCAACAGTAATATCAAAACCGTCTTCTCGTGGATAACCGTTTGCAACACCTCCTAAACTTATGTTTATAGATCTTAGAGCTCTATCATTCATATCCATCACTCTTTTCCAAACAACTCTTCTAACGTCTATATTCAATTTGTTTCCCCAATAAATATGATTATCGATTAATGCAGATAATAAATTATGAGCAGATGTTATTGCGTGAAAATCTCCAGTGAAATGTAAATTAATTTGTTCCATTGGTACAACTTGAGCATAACCTCCTCCTGCAGCACCACCTTTCATTCCAAAAGATGGACCTAAACTAGGTTCACGAAGACATACGATAGATTTTTTTCCAATTTTACTTAATGCATCGCTTAATCCTACAGATGTAGTTGTTTTTCCTTCTCCTGCTGGAGTAGGAGTTATAGCAGTTATCAATATAAGTTTGCCATCTTTTTTATCTTTAATAGTATCTAAATATTCTAAATTTATTTTTGCAATGTGGCGTCCCATCGGACTAAAAGCCTGAGGTTTGTCAGGAACATTTATTTTGTTCAACACTTCAACAATAGGTTTCATTTTAGCTTCTCTTGCTATTTGAATATCACTTTTGGACATATAATTATAAATTCTGTAAAGTTAATTTGCAGAATTTCTATACTTTTTTGTCAATTTTTTAAACATCTAAAAAATATATATAAAAAAAACTATAAAAATTTGCCATTATTAATATTAAAAATATATATGCAAAAATACTCAGTCTTTAATCTAATTAAAAATGCGCTTAAGGGTCATAAAGATTGGGAAGTAGCATGGAAGAATCCAACTCCTAAAGCTGAATATGACGTTATAATTATTGGAGGAGGAGGACATGGTTTAGCTACGGCATATTATTTAGCCAAAGAACACAATATTACAAACGTTGCCATTGTAGAAAAAGGATGGATAGGAGGAGGCAATGTTGGAAGAAATACTACAATTGTTAGATCTAATTATATGCATGATGAAAATGGTCTGTTTAGTGAATTTGGAATGGACTTATGGAGAAACATGAGTCAGGAATTAAACTTTAACGTAATGTTTTCTCCAAGAGGAATAATTAATCTTGCTCACTCCGATGCACAAATGAACGTTTTCTCTAGAAGAGGTAATTCGATGAGATTAAATGGAATAGATGCAGTTCTTTTAAGCAGAGAAGAAGTAAAAAAATTTATTCCAATGGCAGATTTTTCTGAGAATGTAAGATTTCCAATTTTTGGTGGTTTGATGCAACCAAGTGCGGGAACAGCTAGACATGACGGTGTAGCCTGGGGCTATGCGCGACAAGCAGATTCAATGGGCGTAGATATAATTCAACACTGTGAAGTAACAGGTTTTGATGTTGATAATGGAAAAATAAAAGGAATTCAAACATCAAAAGGAAATATTAAAGCAAAAAAAATAGGACTTTGTGTTGCTGGAAGCACAAACATTCTTGCTGAAATGTTAAACATGAGATTACCTGTAGAAACTCACTTATTGCAAGCGTGCGTTTCTGAACCAATTAAGCCAATATTGGATCATGTTGTTACTTTTGGAGCAGGACATTTTTATTGTAGTCAATCAGATAAAGGTGAAATGGTTATGGGAGGAGATCTTGATGGGTACAATAGTTATGCTCAAAGAGGAAACTTACCAACTCTTCAACATGTTTTAACAGAAGGAATTGCAATGTTACCATTTCTTAGCAAATTAAAAATGCTTAGAACATGGGGAGGAATAATGGACATGTCTATGGATGGATCTCCCATTATAGACAAAACACATATTGAAGGATTATATTTGAATTGTGGTTGGTGTTACGGAGGTTTTAAAGCAACTCCTGCATCAGGATGGACTTTTGCCCATACAATAGCACAAGACAGACCTCATGAATTAAATGCAGGATATAGTTTAAACAGATTTAGTACTGGACATTTACTTGATGAAAAAGGTCTTGGAACAAAAACTTGGATTTCATAAATGTTACATATTAAATGTCCACACTGCGGATTAAGATCACAAAATGAGTTTTCATATGGTGGCGATGCTACAGTTAAGAGGCCGGAATTAAATAAAGAAGTTTCAGATCAGGATTGGGATAATTTTGTTTATTTAAGAAAAAGCCCAAGAGGAAAACATTTAGAATTATGGCAACATATTTCAGGATGTAGGCAGTGGATTAAAGTTGAAAGAGATACTTTAACTCACGAAATATTTAAAACATTAAAAGCAAACGAAGAAATATAAAAATGTCTCAAAATTATAGATTAGATAATAACGGATTGATTAATAGAGATAAAAAAATTTCTTTTAAATTTAATGGAAAAAATTATTTTGGTTATGAAGGGGATACGCTAGCTTCAGCGTTAATTGCTAATGGAATTCATTTAGTTGGAAGAAGTTTTAAATATCATAGACCTAGAGGATTTTTTGGGGCAGGTGTAGACGAGCCTTATGCAATGGTTCAGTTAATTAGAAATAATGAATCAATACCTAACGTAAGAGCTACAGAACAAGAACTATTTGAAGGTTTAGAGGCAAAAAGCGTAAATTGCTGGCCAAATGTAAATTTTGATATTGGTGCAATAAATAATTTTTTAAACAAATTTTTCCCAGCAGGTTTTTATTATAAAACTTTTATGTGGCCGAGGAGTTTTTGGTACAAGGTTTATGAACCAATTATAAGAAAAACAGCAGGATTTGGCGTGGTATCTACTAACCATGATCAAGAAAGATATGAACATAAGTATGAATATTGTGATCTTTTAGTAGCTGGCTCGGGCCCTTCAGGACTTGCTAGTGCATATGCTGCAGCACAAAATGGAGCTAGGGTAATTTTAGCAGAAGACAAACCAAGATTTGGAGGAAGTTTATTAACAAGCGAGGTAAGTATAGGAAATCAAAGCGGTCAAGAGTGGGTAAAAAATATAATATCAGAACTTAAATCAATGCCAAATGTAACTGTAAAAAATAGATCACAAGTTTTTGGTTACTATGATCACAATATGCTTGTAATGTCAGAAAGAATAAGTGACCACTTACCAAAAACAAAAAAATATACTCCAAAGCAAAGACTTTGGTATATAAGAGCAAAAGAAGCTCTTATTTCTTCAGGATCAATTGAAAGACCTTTAGTTTTTGGAAACAATGATACTCCTGGAGTAATGCTTTCTTCTGCAGCAAAAGAGTATTTAAAGATTTATGGAGTTTTAGCTGGTAAAAAACCTTTGGTGTTTACCAACAACGATAGTGGCTATGAAACTGCTATAGAGTTTAAAAAAAATGGAATTGATCCTGTTATTCTAGATACCAGAAAAGACCCTAGTTCTGAGATTGTTAATGAAGCGAAAAGTTTAAACATAGATATAAAGTTTTCTTATGTTGTTGTAGCTGCCAAGGGATACAAAAAAGTAAAATCAGCTGATATTGCTAAAATTTCAGATGATAAAAAACAATTGAGCCAAATTGAAAATATTAACTGTGATTGTATTTGTGTTTCAGGATTTTGGACACCAACAATTCATTTAGCTTCACAATCAGGCAATAAAACTAAATTTAATGAAGATATTGATGCATTTATTCCTGGTCAATCAAAACAAAATGAAACTGTATTAGGATCTGCTAAAGGAATTTTCACATTAGAAGAAACTTTAAAAAATTCATTTGAAAAAGGAAATGAGTTATCTAAAAAAATAACAAATAAAGAAAATAAAATTTCATTACCATCTGTTGTAGAAAAAAAATATACAAATCATGATAAATTTTGGTGTGTACCATTACCTGAAGGTAAAAATTATAAAAGATTTTTAGATTTTCAAAATGATGTTGCTGTAACAGATGTAGAGCTTGCTTTAAGAGAAGGTTATAGATCTATTGAGCATGTAAAAAGATATACCACATTAGGTATGGCAACAGACCAGGGTAAAACAAGTAATCTTAATGGATTACAACTAGTATCAGATGTTGAAAATAAAGTGGTGCCACAAGTGGGTCATACTACTTTTAGACCTCCTTACACTCCAGTTTCAATAGGAGCTATTGTTGGTAGAGAAATTGGAAAACATTCTAAACCAACAAGAAAATCACCAATGCATTCTTGGCATGAAAAAAATAATGCTGTATTTGTTGATGCGGGAGTTTGGTTGCGTCCAAGATATTACAAACAAGGAAATGAAAATTTATTTGAAGGTTCAAAAAGAGAAGCCAAAAATGTCAGACAAAATGTAGGCGTATGCGATGTGACTACATTAGGTAAAATTGACATAAAAGGACCTGATGCAGCTGAATTGTTAAACAGAGTTTACACTAATGCGTGGCTTAAGCTACCAGTTGGTAAAGCAAGATACGGTGCAATGTTAAGAGAAGATGGAATTGTAATGGATGATGGAACAACAACTAGAATTTCAGAAAACCATTATCATATGACAACAACTACTGCTCAAGCAGCAAATGTTTTATCTCATCTAGAATATTATTTACAACTGGTATGGCCAGAATTGAATGTAAATGTAGTTTCAACTACAGAGCAATGGGCAGGAGCTGCTATAGCTGGACCAAAATCTCGAGATGTATTGCAAAAACTATTTCCAGATTTAAATGTTTCAAGCGAAGGCTTGCCATTCATGGGATATATAAAAGGTAATTTATTTGGAGTTAATGCAAGAATTTACAGAATTTCATTTTCCGGTGAACTTGCTTATGAGGTAAATGTAGAATCAGATAACGGTAATTTTATGTGGGAAAAAATAATGGAAGTTGGAAAAGAGTTTAATATTCAACCTTATGGAACAGAAGCATTATCAACATTAAGAATTGAAATGGGACACGTTGCAGGATCAGAACTAGATGGACGTACAATTCCATATGATAATTCACTAGAAGGGTTGGTTAGTAAAAAGAAAGATTTTATTGGGAAAAGATCTTTAAACAAAACAGCTTATATTGCTCAAGATAGACAAAAAGTTGTAGGAGTAGTTCCTTTAGACAAAAAAACTAGTATTCCAGAGGGATCATATTTAGTTAAAGATGCTAATGCAAAACTTCCAAACCCTAAATTAGGTCATGTTTCTGCATCTTGCTGGAGTGTTGAATACGATAATCCTTTTTCACTTGCTATTCTTAAAGATGGAAAAAATATGATTGGGAAAAAACTTTTTGCATTATCTCCTGTAAAAAATATATCAATACCAGTTGAAATAGTATCATCTCATTATGTTGACCCTAAAGGAGAAAGAGTTAGATCATGACATTGATATCAGCTTTAAATCATATTCATAAAACAGGTCTTTTTGGAAATCATGAAAATAAAAATGAAGAAAATTTATTAAAAGTTTCAGAAATTAAAAATTTACTTATCGTTCAAATAGTTCAGTATAAAAATTCTACAGTTTTATTTGAAAATCTTGATATTGATAGTTTAAAGTTAAATAATGAACCACTAAGTGTAGTTAGCAACAATGATACAAGAATTTTATGGAACGGTCCAAAAAATTGGCTTTTAGTATCAACAAAAAAAGATTTACTAAAAAATATTATAGAAGCTTTTAAAGAAACAGACTTTGCTGTAACTGACTTATCTCATTCACGAGCTATAATTGAACTAGAAGGGCAAGATGCTAAAGAAGTTTTGAAAAAAGGATGCCCTTTTAATTTTAATATTTTGGAAAAAAATAATTCAATAAACTCTACATACAATGGTATAGCATTTACAGTGGATATGATTGATAATAATCCAGATAAAATAAGGTTATTTGCTCTTAGAAGTTTTGGCGAGTCTTTATATCACTCAATTACAGACGCATCTTTAGAGTTTGGTTTTAAATCGTTATAATTAAATATTTAAAGTGTAATAACATGAATTTGGATCTTCTTTATAATGTGCAAAAGGTTTGCATTCTTCAAATCCAAATTTTTTAAATAATTTTCTAGCTGGAGCAAAAAACTCTCCTGCACCAGTTTCGGTACTAAGTTTATTTATGCCGATTTGTTTAGCTTGATCTATTAAGTGAGAGATTATTTTTTCTCCCATTCCTCTTTTTCTATATTTGTCAGCAACTCTTATGGATTTAAATTCACCATGTTCTTTTTCTAATAATTTCAATGCTCCACAACCAATTAATTCTTCTCCATCCCACAAGCTCCAAAATCTCATACTTGGATCTTTTAAACCAGGAATATCTAAAACATGCGTACTACCTTCAGGGGAAACCGATCTTAATTCAATAAAATGTTTTGTTAATAACTCATTTACTTGAGCTTCATCAAAGTTATTTTCTATTGATTTCATTATTCTGAAAAACATATAATCTAAAATAAAATTAAGCCAACAACTAATTAAGATTATGTGTGGAAGATATGTAGTCACAAATGCAGTAGCAAAGACAAATAAATTAGTTAAATCCGCTATACAAGTAGAGGATAATGAGAATTATAATGCGCATCCATATCAGAAGCTTCCAGTTATAAAGAAATATAAAAACGGAAATACTTTAGAAAATTTAAAGTGGGGGATAGTACCAAGTTGGTCAAAAAAGAAAGATTTTAAAGCCCTTATTAATGCAAGATTAGAAACCATAGATGAAAAAATTTCTTTTAAAAAACTAATTAAACTCCATCGTTGTGTGGCAGTAGCTGACGGTTTTTATGAGTGGAAAAGGGAGGAAAAAAATAAAACACCACATTATTTTTTAAGAGAAGATAAAAAAAATATGTATATGGCTGGCATATATGAAAATGATGAATTTTGCTTAATAACAGAAAATGCAAACGAAAATGTTAATATTATTCACCATAGACAACCGGTAATTTTGAATGAAAGTGATGTTAATAGATATTTAAATTTAGAATTATCAGGATCTAATTTTTTAAATGAATGTAAAAAAACAAAGCTTAGTTTTTACGAAGTATCTAAGGAAGTAAATAAACCAACTAACAATAGTATTTCATTAATTCAAAAAATATAATTATTTTTCAATAATTGTTAGGTGCCCCATCTTTCTTTTGTTTCTAATTTCAGTTTTAAGATAATCATAGAAAAATTCATTATCTGCAAAAGTTTTATTTCTAAAATTTGATATTTCGCTACCTATAAGATTAAGCATTTTACCGTTATGTATTTTTTTTGTTTCAATTTTTTCAAGGCCACAAACAGCTCTAATATGATTTTCAAACTGACTGATGTTATGAGTGTTAATGGTTATGTGTCCTGAATTATGAACTCTTGGAGCAATTTCATTAGCATACAAGTTATTATTTTTGTCTACAAAATATTCTACACAAAGTGTTCCTATATAATCTAGATCTTCAACAATTTTTGTAGCCCAATCTATAGATTTATTTTTAATAGAATCTGAAATATCAGCAGGAATTTTTGAATGTTTTAATATTTGATCTTCATGAACATTTTCGATTGGTTCGTATATTTCATATCTTTGATGTCCAAACCTAGTAATAATAACTGATATTTCTTTTTTTAAGTTTACCACTTTTTCCAATATATGTTCTTTGCTGAAATCAATATCTTTATTAATATCTTTTATTGAGTTAATTTTATGTTGTCCTTTGCCATCATACCCGAGAGTGCAAGTCTTTAATATTCCAGGAAGTAAATTTTGATTAAATTTAATATCATCTTCATCCTTGATTAATACGTATCTAGCAGTTCTTATATCATTTTTATTTAAGAAATCTTTTTCAGAGTATCTATTTTGAATTAATTTATTTATCTTGGGATTTGGTAGTACAGTCTTTTGTTCGTTAATATTATTTAAAACTTTGTAAGGGATATTTTCAAATTCAAATGTAATTAAATCAACTTTGTTAATAAATTCGTTTATTATTTTTTCATCTTCATAGTTTCCACAAATAAAATTATTAGTAAAATTTTTTGCTGGCGCATTAGTATCATCACTAAGTATTACAGTTTCTATGTCTAATTTTTTTGCAGCTTCTGCTAGTAAACTACCTAATTGACCCCCACCAATTATTCCAAGTATTGGATTAGACATTTATTTTGGTATTTTTTTTACAGATTTTGTTTGTTTTGATCGCCAATTTTCTAAATTTTTTTTAATTTTTTTATCAAAATTAGAAATTATTGATGCAGCAAATAAACCCGCGTTAATAGCGCCATCTTTTCCAATAGCGACAGTACCAACCGGAATACCTTTGGGCATTTGTGCAATGGATAAAAGACTATCCAATCCTTTTAATTTTTTACTTTCTATTGGAACTCCAATTACTGGAATTCTAGTTATAGCCGCAACCATTCCGGGTAAATGAGCAGATCCTCCAGCGCCCGCTATAATTACAGAAATATTATTTTTTTCTGCAGTTCTGGCATATTCAAACATTCTTTTAGGCGTTCTATGTGCAGAAATAATCTTTGTTTCAAACTTAACTTTTAAAATTTTAAATACTTTTTCAGAATATTGCATAGTTGAATAGTCCGACTGACTACCCATAATAATTGAAACTTTATGATTATTATTATTCTTTTTCATTTTACGATTTTTGAAGAGTTATCATTTGAATAATTAATACAAAATGGTGCCAAATTTCAATATAATTAATAATAATTTACATTTTAATGTACATATAAATTTAACTTAAAGACATATTAAATTATCGACAAATATTATAATAATTATATTTTATAAGTGTATGAACTACCGAATAGATAATCTTCAATATTGTAACTGGTCTAGAGAGATTTTTGAAATAAATCGAGAGGCAGGACTTAATGCGGTTCATGTTACAGTTGTTTATCATGAAGATTATGATGAGTTTTTAGCAAGAGTTTCTGAATGGAATGAATTATTTAAAAAAAACTCAGATTTAATTTTTTTAGGGAAAGACTATAAGGATATTGAAAAAGCAAAATCTGAAAATAAAACGGCAATATTTTTTGGTTTTCAAAATTGTTCACCAATTGAGGATGATATTAATCTTGTTGAAAAAGTACATGAGCTTGGTTGTAGATTTATGCAGCTTACATATAATAACCAGTCATTACTAGCCACAGGTTGTTATGAGAATGTTGATAGTGGTGTTACAAATTTTGGTAAAGAAGTAATTAAAGAAATGAACAGAATTGGTATAGTTATTGATATGTCACATTCAGCAGAGAAAAGCACTTTAGATGCAATAGAATTGAGCGAAAAGCCAATAGCAATTACTCATGCCAATCCATTTTTTTGGCATAGCGCAAAAAGAAATAAGTCAGACACACTTTTAAAAAATTTATCTGATAGCGGAGGGATGCTTGGTTTGTCCTTATATGCACACCATTTAAAAGATAGTTCAAATTGTAAATTAGAAAATTTTTGTGGAATGGTAGCAAAGACAGCAGATTTAATGGGAGTAAAAAATATTGGAATTGGATCTGATTTATGTCTAAACCAACCAGATAGCGTTGTTGAATGGATGAGAAATGGAACTTGGACTACAGCAATAAATTATGGTGAAGGAAGCAAAGATAAGTCTGGTTTTCCAAAACAACCGGACTGGTTTGTTGATGCGAGAGGATTTGATTCTTTAGAGAAGGGTTTAAAAAATATTGGATTTAGTATTGATGAAGTAAATGATATATTGGGAAATAATTGGTTTAACTTTTATAAAGGAATTAATTAATGAACATACCGCTTAGAGATCCAAAATACTTAATGAAATTGCCAAAACTTGGTTCTTTTCATCAATCAAAACTATCTTTTTTAAGATCTTTCTTAAGCGAATTTAAAGATTGGCAATATAGAAGAGATTTATTTGAGTTAAATGACAAAGGATACGGTAGAGCTATTTATTCATTTTCAAAAAAAAATAAAACATATTCACTTGTTTGTTTTGCAAATGAAATTAGCGATGAAGAAAGATCCGATAGGGTAATAGCAACAAAATGGGATGCTTCTTTTGCATTGTATGATGGAATTCCTTCTAAAGAAGATTTAGAAAGATTAGCTTTTAATGTTCCAAAGCAGGAAGCGGGCAGGTTGTCATATAAAGAATTGACGCTTTCAAGAGCCAATAAATCAGTAAGAATATTTGATCATGTTGTTGAAAATTTATCACAAGGCAAACAACCAGATACTGATCTTTTATCAAAAGTTGGATATTTATATAGAACAACAGCAGTTTATGGGTCTGGAAAATTTGGATTAGCAGATAGATTTAGGATTAAAAATAGGAAAGAAATTTATGGACCATTTAGATTGGAAATGATGTTAGTTTACTTAGTAAGACAATTTACTTTTGATCAAGTAAATCATTTAGCAAAACATAAAAATCCAAATACATCTGTAGAATTAGATTTGAATATTTGTAGAAATCTTGGGATAGGCAATTCCACAGGTTTGGGCATGGCTCCATTTATTGTCAATCATCCAATACTTTTAAATAATTGGATATTAGCAAGAGAAACTGTTTTAAAAAGAATAAGAGAAATAGAGAAAACATCTAAGGAAGAGGTAAATATTTTTAAAAAGTGTTTGGTTAGATCTTTAAAAAATGTAACAAATTGGCATACAGAAAGTGACTTTCAAAATAGAAAAAATAAGCAATTAACAGAAGATTTAGAAAAATTTATTAAATTTCTTAATGAAGATTTTAGTTTTGAAACCGCTTTTCCTTTTAACCGAATTTATATATGGGCCGAAGAAAATCTAAGCGATGAATGTATTGAATATATTGTTTCTATTATGATGGAGCCTTATGATGAAATAGTAAATCCTTTGATTGACAAAATGAGCTCAGAAGAAGATGAGCATTTTAATATACCGGTAAATAGAACAATTGAAGAGTTAAGAAATATTTTAGAAAAAAGATATTCTGAAATATTAAAAATCGACTTTAGCAAAGATGAAAATAATCAAAATTTTTGGTTTATTTCTAGAAATAAAGAAGAACCAAGATTAGCTAGCAGGCATGATATGGAAGGATCAAATTTGGAACAACCATTAGCGATAGCAAGAGATATTAAAAAACTCTATGAAGCAATTTATACTCAAAAAAATAGTTTGAAAATTGGAAAATTTTTAACAAATAATAATCATTTGAGACATGTTGTAAGAAGAGCTTTTATAACAGAAAAATTCCCATATGCAGAAATCCAAGACAATACAATTGGCTCTCAGCTAATGCCAATTGACATGCTGCGATTAAAATTATCTTTTTTTGGAGCGGATAAATTCGATCCAAGATCTGACAAATGGATAAGAATTTGTATGTTTCAAGGCGCACCACTTCCAGCAGACCCAGAACCATTTGACAATCATTGGATATATAATTCATTAAATTAATGATCAGTTTTAGTGAAATAGAAACAACGGCAAAAAGAGCGACTAGATCTGTAGGTTTTTCATGGGGTATTTCAGAAGAAGTTGGTAAAAATATTAGATTACTCGAAATGTTTGGCCTTCCCGGAGTTAAAAATATTAATCAATATTTTAAAGTTTATAATGCTGAAAATTTTGAAGATATTAGTGTTTTTTCAAAATCAAATATTTCTAAGAAAAATTATTGTCCAATAATGTTAGGAGTTAACTTTTTTGATCAATCATCAGACATTTCCGATTTTAACCAATTGGAGATAGAAAATTTAGCTTTTCCATTATTACTTATTCCTTTTGTTAGCAGAACATCTGAAATTGTAGGAAAAAGAATTTTTTTAAAAATGGACAATAAAGAATTTTTATTCAATTTTAACCAATCTATTTATTCAAATTATCTAAGTGGAGATATTATAAAAAAATCTGATAAAATAAGTTTACAGTTTTTAGAAAACAAAAATTCATTTTCAGAACAAGAATGGTCAGAGCTTTATAAAATTTCAGAGAATACTTTTGTTGAAGAAAGCGAAGAATTAAAACAAAAAACAGCCGGAGCTGGTTTAATTGATAATGATTGATGATTTTTCAGAAAATTTAAATCAAAAAGATTTAGATGAATTTAATAATAAATGTGAAGAGTGTAAAAAAGAAGATGAAAGTGTGAGTCAAAACTTAATACTTACTGGTTTTAAACTTTGCAAATCATGCAGAACTTCAAAAACAATATTTCCAGTTTAACTAATATTGCTAACTGGCAAAGCGTTCATTCTACTCATAATGAATGAAACAGAAAGAAAAGCAATAATTAAAAAAGATAAAAATACAATTCCAGATGCTTTAAAGCTAGATTTTATATTCAAAATCTGTTTGGTGGAAATTATTAAAGAAGCAAAAATCCAAAACTGAGTTAGAAAAACAATTAACAATACAAGATCAGGAGTTACTGCAAAAAATCTTAATAACCCAGGGGAATGAGCATACCCAACTGCAATCAATACTTTTTTAAATGGAATCTTGCTTTCTTTATCAGGAAATATTTTTACTCCAATTACATAAATAAAGATTGCCCAAACTAACCAAGTTAAAATTGCTGTTAATCCAGAAACACCAATTGAAGTTTTTATTATAGTGTTTGCAGCAACAGCTCCCGCAACACCATCTAGAATCATAATTAAACCAGCAAAGTATATTGCGGCTTCACCAAAGTATTTTTGATTTTTATATAAGCTTTTATCCAACTTGATGGATTTAAAAATTATATCTAAAAATTGAGCAAACATTATTTGTTATCTTTTTTTGAGCTTTATGAGAACAATAAGTGGAAAAAGTATTAAATCAACAGATATGATTGAAAAATTTATTGTTATGAAAGTTTTGGTCATAATTTAGGGGGAATAATTAAATTCCCCCTAAAAATTATTTATCCTTTTACAACTTCTCTAGTATTTGCGTTGTAAGATTCTTTAAATGGAATATCTACTACTACAGCATCAACTGGTTGACCTGAAGTATCAGAATATTTTTCAGGTAGATGAACTTTGTATTTAGTTCCTACTTTACCTTTGGGAAATCCATTAGCATTTAAAGTTCCATCATACGGAACATAACCCATTGCTATATTTTGTTTTTTCTCTGGGTGATACCAAGGTGATGTAATAAATCCGATAGGATCTCCGCCATCAGCATTTGAAATTAACCAAAAGTCAGGCGCATATTCTTCAATAGGTTTTCCTCCTAATTCAAGACCAACTAATTGAAGTTTGTATGGTTTTTTCCCTGCTTTAATTTCAGCACCCATTTTTTCTAAAGCTGCTTTACCAACATAGTCAG
>CAJWPG010000006.1 GCA_913045275.1 uncultured Pelagibacteraceae bacterium | reverse complement strand
TTGAAAATATATTGCTAAAAACTATGTTTGATTTACCAAGTCAAGAAAACATAGAAGAAATAATTATTGATACAGGCGCAGTAAAAGGAACTTCTCAGCCTATAATCGTACATTCTAAGAACAAAGCAAAACTAGATAAAACTTCAGTCGCATAAAAACAGTTAATAAGGTTTTATTTTCTATTGCAATATAGATTATAATAACCATATTTGTCACATGGAAGTTAAAATTACACAACCGTTATTACCCTTAAGAGATATTGTTGTATTTCCAAGTATGGTTATTCCTTTATTCGTCGGTAGAGATAAGTCAATTACTGCGTTAAACGAAACCATGAAAGGAAACAAGAAGATAGTTCTTGTTACTCAAAAAAATTCAGAAGTAGACGACCCTAAAAAGAATGATATGTTTTCTTATGGTTGTGAGAGTAATATTTTACAGTTATTGAAGTTACCAGATGGAACAGTTAAAGTTTTGGTAGAAGGAATTAAAAGAGTAAAAATTATCGATTTTAAAGATGATGAAAAATTTATCTCGTGTTCATTTGAATATCTAAAAGAAGCATTTATAAAAGATGAAGATCTTTTACCTTTAGCATTAACTGCAGTCAGAAGATTGGAAAAACTCACTTCTATAAATAAAAAGATTTCTACGGAGACAATAAACAATATTAAGCAACTTAAAGATCCTTCTAAAATAGCAGATAACATTGCATCTCACTTAAATTGTACAATTTCAGAGAAACAACAGATATTTGAAACTCTAGATGTAAAAAAGAGACTAAATAGCATTATTAAAATAATGGAAAATGAAACAAGTATTATTGGAGTTGAAAAAAGAATCCGTGGCAGAGTCAAAACTCAAATGGAGAAAACTCAAAGAGAATATTATTTAAATGAACAATTAAAAGCTATTCAAAAAGAACTTGGAGAAATTGAAGATGGCAAAGATGAAACAACTAATTTAAAAAAATCAATTCAAAAATCAAAAATGCCAAAAGAAGTTGAGAAAAAATGTATGTCAGAGTTAAAAAAATTAAATAACATGAGTCCCATGTCTGCTGAAGCAACAGTAGTAAGAAACTACCTTGATTGGATGATAGATATTCCTTGGTATAAAAAAGATAAGATAGATATTAATCTAAATAAAGCATTAAAAATTCTTGATGAAGATCATTATGGTTTAGAAAAAATTAAAGAAAGAATAATTGAATTTTTAGCCGTTCAAAAAAGAATGGAAAAAATCAAAGGTCCAATTTTATGTTTGATAGGACCTCCTGGAGTAGGAAAAACTTCTTTAGGAAAATCTATTGCCAAAGCTACTAATAGACAGTTTATTAGAATGTCACTTGGTGGAGTTAGAGATGAAGCTGAGATAAGAGGTCATAGAAGAACTTATATAGGTTCGCTTCCTGGTAAAATTATTCAAATGATGAAAAAAGCAGGAACTAAAAATCCTCTTTTTTTACTTGATGAAATAGATAAAGTTGGAAATGATTATAGAGGAGACCCTTCCTCAGCATTATTAGAAGCATTAGACCCAGAACAAAATACTACATTCAATGATCATTATTTAGAAGTTGACTATGATTTGTCAGATGTAATGTTTGTAACAACGGCAAACACTCTTAATATTTTACCACCTTTACTTGATAGAATGGAAGTTATTAGAATACCTGGATACACAGAAGATGAAAAAATTAATATAGCCGATAAATTTTTATTACCTAAACAGATAAAAAACAACGGCATTAAAGATGGAGAATTGAATTTAATAGATGGAACAATTAAAGAGATAATTAGAAATTATACTAGAGAGTCAGGTGTTAGAAATTTAGAAAGAGAAATTTCTAAAATTACTAGAAAAGTGGTTAAAAAGGTAGTTAATGAAGAAGAAAAAAGTGTAGAGGTTAATGATAAAAATATTTCTAACTTTTTGGGAGTTAAAAAATTTAAATTTGGAGAATTAGAAGCAGAAGACAAAATAGGTATTGTAATTGGCTTAGCTTGGACAGAATTTGGAGGAGAAATTTTAAAAGTTGAAACAGTTAATATGCCTGGAAAAGGAAGAATGCAAATTACTGGTAAACTAGGTGATGTTATGCAGGAATCTGTAAAAGCTGCAAAATCATTTGTTAGATCAAAAAGTTTAGAATATGGAATTATTCCTCCTATTTTTGAAAAAAAAGATTTTCATATTCATGTTCCAGAAGGAGCAACTCCCAAAGATGGTCCTTCAGCTGGAATTGCAATGGTAACTTCAATAGTTTCATCTATTACAAACATACCTGTTAATAGAGAGATTGCTATGACAGGCGAAGTAACTGTTACTGGACAAGTACTATCTATTGGTGGACTAAAAGAAAAATTATTAGCAGCCCATAGAGCCGGAGTAAAAAAAGTATTAATACCTAAAGATAATGAAAAAGATCTAGTAGATATTCCTAAAAAAGTAAGAGAAGATATTAAAATTATTCCTGTTGAAAGTGCAGACGAAGTTATAAAAATAGCTTTAATAAAAGAACTTAAACCTGTTGAATGGACAGAAGTAGAAAAAATATCTGAATCTAAAAAAGACGACAAATCTCAGGCTAGCATTCAGTAATAAACAATTTACATTATTAATTTGTTGATGTATTAGTACCAAGATTTTGGGCGGTTAGCTCAGTTGGTAGAGCATCTCGTTTACACCGAGGGGGTCAAAGGTTCGAGTCCTTTACTGCCCACCAAAATTAGGGGGTGTAGCTCAGTTGGTTAGAGCACGTGCCTGTCACGCACGGGGCCGAGGGTTCGAGTCCCTTCACTCCCGCCATCTTTTGAATTAGAAAATACATAATATATGTGACTTATCTGCTCTTTTAGATGTTATAATAGCTGGTATATAGATTCAAATGCTTGAGGATTTTTTAAAAGATTATCTACCTATAATTCTATTTTTGATAATAGCACTTGGGTTGAGTATCTTTTTTGTAGCAATAAATTATTTGGCATCACCAAAAAAACCAGATCCAGAAAAACTCTCTGCTTATGAATGTGGATTTGAACCATTTAATGATTCAAGAATGGAATTTGATGTGAGATTTTATTTAGTTGCAATTCTATTTATTATTTTTGATTTAGAGATAGCTTTTTTATTTCCTTGGGCAATCTCACTTGGACAAATAGGTTTATTTGGCTTCGTTTCTATGATGATTTTTTTATTTATATTAACAATTGGTTTTATTTATGAATGGAAAAAAGGCGCTTTAGATTGGGAGTAATATGAATTTAGAAAATAAAAATGAAAAAATTCCAGAAGAGTTTAAACAATTATCTCAAAATTTTAGTGATAATGGTTTCATAACAACATCATTGGAAAATCTAATTAATTGGTCAAGAGCTGGATCTCTACATTGGATGACATTCGGCTTGGCATGTTGTGCAGTTGAAATGATGCATACATCAATGCCAAGATATGACCTTGAGAGGTTTGGAGCAGCGCCCAGAGCATCTCCTAGACAATCTGATGTTATGATAGTTGCAGGCACTTTAACAAATAAAATGGCTCCAGCTCTAAGAAAAGTTTATGATCAAATGCCAGAACCAAGATACGTAATATCTATGGGCAGTTGTGCGAACGGGGGAGGTTACTATCATTATTCTTATTCAGTGGTGAGGGGATGCGATAGAGTTGTACCTGTTGATATTTATGTTCCTGGATGCCCACCTTCTGCAGAAGCTTTGCTTTATGGGATAATGCAATTGCAAAAAAAAATTAGAAACAAAGGTTCTTTTGATAGATAAAAGATAATGAAAAATTTAGAAGATCTTGAAAAAAAAATTAATTCGGAACTTACTACCAAAGTATTAAGTTCAAAAATAAATCATAATCAAATTTATCTATCAATAAATGATAAAGATTTATTAGATGTTATTTTATTTTTAAAAACTAATTCAAATACAAAATTTAATCAATTAATAGATATAACAGCTGTAGATTATCCTGAAAAAGATAGAAGATTTAAAATGGTATATCTTTTTTTAAGTCATGAAAAAAATCAAAGATTAATTCTTAATTTATTTATTAAAGAAAATGAATTCGTTACATCTTTAACTTCAATTTTCCCTTCTGCCAATTGGATGGAAAGAGAAGTTTTTGATATGTATGGCATTGAATTTAATAATCATCCTGATTTAAGAAGAATACTTACAGACTATAATTTTAAAGGTTATCCTCTAAGAAAAGATTTTCCTTTAACAGGCTATAATGAAGTTCGATATAGTGAAGATGAAAAAAAAGTTATCTATGAAAAAGTTAAATTGGAACAAAATTATAGAAATTTTGATTATGAAAGCCCTTGGGAAGGAACTAAATATATTAAAGATCAATCAAAAGATTAATGAAAAAAGAAACAAAAAAATTAAATCTTAATTTTGGACCACAACATCCAGCGGCGCATGGAGTTTTAAGATTAATATTACAATTAGATGGTGAAGTAGTTGAAAAAGCTGACCCACATATAGGATTGTTGCATAGAGGAACAGAAAAACTGATTGAACATAAAACATATTCACAAGCAATTCCTTATTTTGATAGACTTGATTACGTCGCACCCATGAACCAAGAACATGCGTTTGCATTAGCAATAGAAAAAATTTTAAAAATAAAAGTTCCTTTAAGAGCTCAATTTATAAGAGTAATTTTTTGTGAAATAGGAAGAATACTTAGCCACATATTAAATGTTACAACTCAAGCAATGGATGTTGGTGCTTTAACTCCAACACTTTGGGGTTTTGAAGAAAGAGAAACGCTAATGGGATTTTATGAAAGAGTTTCAGGATCGAGATTGCATGCTAATTATTTTAGACCTGGTGGCGTATATCAAGACTTGCCTACAGGTCTTGATAATGACATTTCTGATTTTTGTATAAAATTTCCGAAAATTATTGATGATCTTGAAACTTTATTAACTGATAATAGAATTTTCAAACAAAGAAATGTTGATATCGGTATTGTATCTAAACAAGATGCTTTAGATTATTCATTTTCTGGAGTGATGCTTAGAGGATCTGGTGTAGCTTGGGACTTAAGAAAATCTCAACCATACGATTGTTACGAACAAGTAAAATTTAAAATTCCTATAGGTAAAAATGGCGATTGTTATGATCGATATCTATGTAGAATTGAAGAAATGAGAGAAAGTGTAAACATAATTAATCAATGTTTAATAAATTTACCCAAAGGACCAATTAAAACTGAAGATGGAAAAATAAGTCCTCCAAAAAAAAAAGAAATAAAACAATCCATGGAAGCTTTAATCCATCATTTTAAACTATTTACTGAAGGATATAGAGTTGACAAAGATGAAATCTATACTGCAGTAGAAGCCCCAAAGGGGGAGTTTGGTATATACTTGGTTTCCGATGGCTCAAACAAACCATACAAATGTAAGATTAGAGCTCCAGGATTTTCACATTTACAAGCTATGGATTACTTAATTAAAGGACATATGTTGGCAGATGTTCCTGCTGTGCTTGGATCAATGGATATTGTTTTTGGTGAGGTTGATCGATGAGTTTTAAAAAAATAGCTAAAGAACAACCTGACAAATTTGAATTTAACAAAAAAAATCTTGAGCTAGCAAAAAAAATTATTTCAAATTATCCTGAAGGAAAACAACAAAGTGCTGTAATGGCTCTTTTGTATATTTCTCAAAGACAGAACAATAATTGGGTACCATTAGCAGCCATGAAATATATAGCTAAGTTTTTAACCATGCCTTATATAAAAGTTTACGAAGTAGCTACTTTTTATACAATGTATAATCTAGCACCTGTTGGTGATTATTTTTTTCAAATTTGTACAACAACACCGTGTATGATTAGAGGTGCTTACAAATTAGTAGACGTATGTAAAAAGAAAATTTCAAAAAATGAAAGCAAGATTTCCAAAAATGGAAAATCATCTTGGATGGAAGTGGAATGTCTAGGTGCGTGTGTTAATGCTCCAATGATACAAATTAATGAAAATTATTTTGAAGATTTAGATCCTGAAAAATTAGAAAAAATAATTGATAAAATTAACGTAAATGAAACACCTAAACCAGGTTCTTATAGAGGCAGAACAAGTTCAGAACCAGAAAACATAAGAAAAACTTTATTAGGAAACAAAAATGCTTGAAGACAAAGATCGAATATTTCAAAATTTGTATAATGATCTTGGAGCAGATTTTAGCTCAGCGAAAAACAGAGGAGATTGGAAAGACACAAAAGAAATATGTGAAAAAGGAAGAAACTGGATAATAAATGAAATTAAATCTTCAGAACTTCGTGGAAGAGGCGGAGCTGGTTTTCCAACTGGACTAAAATGGTCATTTGCTCCAAAAGAAATAGGTTCAAGACCTCATTATCTTGTAATTAATGCTGATGAATCTGAACCAGGAACGTGTAAAGATAGAGACATCTTAAGGTTCGAACCCCATAAATTAATCGAAGGATGCTTGATAGCTTCATATGCTGTTAATGCTCACGCTTGTTATATCTACATAAGAGGTGAATATTATAATGAAGGACAAAAACTTAAAAATGCAATAGATGAAGCTTATGAAAATGGTTTATTAGGAAAAAATGCATCTGGTACAGATTGGGATTTTGATATTTATATCCACTATGGAGCGGGAGCTTATATATGTGGCGAAGAAACAGCTCTCTTAGAAAGTATAGAAGGAAAAAAAGGGCAGCCAAGGTTAAAACCGCCATTTCCAGCATTGATTGGTTTATATGGATGTCCAACAATAATTAATAATGTTGAAACAATTTCAGTAGTTCCTACTATTTTAAGAAGAGGTGCGAAATGGTTTGCTTCATTAGGAAGACCAAAAAATACTGGAACAAAAATATATTGCATATCCGGTAATGTAAATAACCCGTGTAACGTAGAAGAAGAGATGGGAATTACTTTAAAAGAATTAATTCAAAAACATGCAGGTGGTGTTGTTGGAGGATGGGACAATTTGAAAGCTGTAATACCAGGAGGTTCTTCAATGCCATTATTACCAAAAAGTAAATGCGATACTATTAAAATGGATTTTGATGATTGTGTAGAAAATAAAACAGGACTTGGAACCGCAGGTATAGTCGTTATTAATAATGATCAGGATATAATTAAGTGTATGGCTAGAATCGCCAGATTCTATAAACATGAAAGCTGTGGTCAATGCACTCCTTGCAGAGAAGGAGCAGGTTGGATGTGGAGAATGCTTGAAAGAATGGCAAAAGGTGAAGCAACTAGAGATGAAGTGGATATGTTAATGGATGTTACAAAACAAATAGAAGGTCATACTATATGTGCATTTGGAGAAGGATCTGCTTGGCCAATTCAAGCCTTATTAAGAAATTTTAGAGATGAAATATTTGAAAGGAATAAATTTGATCCTGTAATTAAAAAACAAAAAAATGTTCCTTATTTAGTTGATCAACATCTTTTGGAAAAAGAAAATGCTTAAGTTAAAAGTTAATGAAATAGATATCGAAGTAGAAGAAGGCTTAACAGTCCTCCAAGCTTGCGAACAAGCAGGAGTCGAAATTCCAAGATTTTGCTACCATGAAAAACTTTCTATAGCAGGAAATTGTCGAATGTGTTTAGTGGAAATGGAAAAATCACCTAAACCTATAGCATCATGCGCAATGCCGGCTGTGGATGGTATGGTAATTAAAACAAATACTGAAAAAATAAAAAAATCTAGAAAAGGAGTAATGGAATTTTTATTAGCAAATCATCCTCTTGATTGTCCAGTGTGCGATCAAGGAGGTGAATGTGATTTGCAAGATCAATCTATGTTTTATGGAATTGATAAATCAAGATTTAATGAAAACAAAAGACATGTACCCGAAAAATATATGGGTCCATTGGTAAAAACTCAAATGACTAGATGTATTCATTGCACTAGATGTATAAGATTTGCAACTGAAATAGCTGGAGTTCCAGAACTAGGGGCAATTGGAAGAGGTGAAAATATGCAGATCACAACTTACCTTGAACAAACAATGAGGTCAGAAATGTCAGCTAATGTAGTTGATTTATGCCCTGTTGGTGCGTTGACCTCAAAGCCATACGTTTTCGAAGCTAGACCGTGGGAGTTAAAAAAAACTGAAACTATCGATGTTATGGACGCTGTAGGATCTAATATTAGAATAGATACATACGGTTGGGAAGTAAAAAGGGTTTTACCTAGAAATAATGAAAAAATTAATGAAGAATGGATTTCAGATAAAACAAGACATGCTTGTGATGGTTTGAAAAATCAGAGATTAGACACTCCATACGAAAAAAGAAAAAACAAGTTTGAAAAAATCTCTTGGAAAGAAACTTATAATAAAATTTTTGAGAAAATTTCAAAAACTTCTTCAGATAAAATAGCAGGTATTACAGGCGATATGACAAACATGGAAACATTATATGCAATTAAAGAATTTTTTGAAAAAACTATTAAATCAAAAAATTTAGATTCGAGAACTGAAAATTATTATGTTAATTCAAGTAATAGAAGCAACTATATATTTAATTCAAAAATTGAAGGAATTGAAGAAACAGATCTTATTATTTTAATAGGAACAAATCCAAGATACGAAGCTACTATTTTAAATTCAAGAATTAGAAAAGCTCAAATAAATAATAATATTGATATTTTTTCTATAGGCGAAGTAGGAGATCTTACATATCCTTATTCACTATTAGATAATTCTACAAAAACAATTAATGATATTGTTAATAATACACATAAATTATCTGAAAAAATTAACAAATCACAAAAACCAATGTTTATAATTGGCCAATCTATATTTAAATTAAATTCAGCATCTTACATCTTTGAAGAATTAAAGAAATATTTAACAGCAAATAATAAAATAAATAAAGATTGGAATGCTTTAAATATATTATCAAATAATGCATCCACTGTAGGATCATATGATCTTGAAATTTTAAGTTCAAAAAATGAAAAAAATATTACTCTAGAAAGAATAAAAAATAATGAAATTGATGTAATATTTTTATTTGGACAAGAAAACTTAAAATTTAAAAAAAAAAATGAATATATAATATATGTAGGAAGTCATGGTGATCGAGGAGCTAATATGGCGGATATTATTTTACCTGGTGCAGCTTACACAGAACAAGATGGATATTTTACAAGCTTAGAAGGAAAAATTCAAAAAGCATATAAAGCATCATACCCTCCGGGAGAAGCAAAAGAAGATTGGCAAATTATTAATGAGTTGTCAGCTTTATTAAAAAGAAAACATTTATATTCTAATAAAGATGAGTTGACAAACTCAATGCTAAATTATCTAAATTTACATAAAGATAAAAAATATTTTAATATTCCAAAATATAAATTTATTGAAGAAAAAATTTATATTGATGATTTAGATTATTACCATTCTAATTCAATAGCCAGAGCCTCTAAAACTATGACTGAATGTAAAAATTTAATAACAAATGTTAAAAAAACGGGAACGAATGGATAATGTTAGAATATTTAACAATTTTGCTATCTGAAATATATAAAATTTTATTTTTACTGGTACCAGTCTTAGTATCTGTAGCCATGATTGTTTGGCTTGATAGAAGAATATGGGCTTTTGTTCAAAAAAGAAGAGGTCCAAATGTTGTTGGACCTTTTGGTTTACTCCAACCTTTTGCTGATGCATTAAAATATATTTTTAAAGAAATCATAATTCCAGCAAGTTCAAATAAAATAATTTTTATTTTAGCTCCCATTGTAACTATGACTTTAGGACTGGTTGCTTGGGCGGTAATACCATTTAGTGAAACGTTAGTTTTAGCCAATATAAATGTTGGTATTCTTTATCTTTTTGCTGTTTCATCACTAGGAGTGTACGGAATAATAATGGGAGGCTGGGCCTCAAACTCAAAATATCCTTTTTTGGGTTCCATAAGATCTGCAGCTCAAATGATTTCATATGAAGTCTCAATAGGAATCATAATTATCAATGTATTATTATGTGTTGGCTCGTTAAACTTGAATGAAATTGTAATGGCCCAGAAAGATTTGTGGTACGTTATTCCTTTGTTTCCCATGTTTGTTATTTTTTTTATTTCGGCATTGGCAGAAACTAATAGACCTCCTTTTGATTTACCAGAAGCTGAAGCTGAATTGGTTGCTGGATACCAAACTGAATATTCTGGAATGATGTTTACAATGTTTATGTTAGGGGAATACGCAAACATTTTACTTATGTGTGCAATGGGTTCAATTTTATTTTTAGGTGGATGGTTGTCACCAATTGATCTATTTCCATTCAATGTAATACCAAGTCCATTATGGTTAATATTTAAAATATTATTTTTATTTGTACTGTTTTCTTTAGTGAAAGCTATAGTGCCAAGATATAGATACGATCAATTAATGAAACTAGGATGGAAAATTTTTCTTCCATTCTCTTTAATTTGGGTTGTCTTGACAGCCAGTTATTTAATGTACTTTGATTTATTACCAGTGAAATAAAATGAATATATATAGATTTTTTAAAACTTTGTTTATGATAGATTTTTTGTCAGGTTTAGTTATCGCTATTAAAGAAACATTTAAGCCTAAAAAAACAATTAATTATCCTTTTGAAAAGGGATCTTTAAGTCCAAGATCAAGAGGAGAACATGCCCTAAGAAGATATCCAAACGGAGAAGAAAGATGTATTGCTTGTAAATTGTGTGAAGCTATTTGTCCAGCCCAAGCAATAACTATAGAATCAAAAGAAAGAAAAGATGGTAGTAGAAAAGCTGTTAGATACGATATTGATATGCTTAAATGTATTTATTGTGGTTTGTGCGAACAAGCATGTCCAGTAGATGCGATTGTACAAAGTCCAAATTTTGAATTTGCAACAGAAACAAGAGAAGAACTTTATTATAATAAAGAAAAACTTTTAGAAAATGGAGATAGATGGGAAAGTGTTTTGGCGTCAAACATTAATGCCGACAGTTCTCATAGATAATTATATGATAGTGCATACAATAATATTTTATATTTTTTCTTTTATAGCAATCTTCTCGGCCATTATGGTTGTGGCGTCAAAAAATACAGTCCATTCTGTCTTCTTTTTGATTTTGGATTTTATAAGCATATCTTGTTTATTCATTATGATTGGTGCTGAATTTTTAGGCATGATAATGCTTATTGTTTATGTGGGAGCTGTGGCTATTTTATTTTTATTTGTAGTTATGATGCTTAATGTAGCCCAGCAAAAGAATGAATGGTTTACTTCTCGAGATAGTAGCGCTCATATTCCAATAGGTTTGTTGGTGAGTTTAATTATATTTTTTGAGTTAATTATTGTTATTGGTGGTTGGAAATATAAACCTGATTTGGTTGATTCAATTTCCATTGAAATTAATTCAACCATAACTAATACCCAATCATTAGGCAATGTAATTTACACTGATTATATTCACTTATTTCAATTGTCTGGAATGATTCTTTTAGTAGCCATGATAGGAGCAATTGTATTAACTTTTAGAGAAAGATCAGGAGTAAGAAGACAAAGTTATTTTAAGCAGATATCTAGAGAAAAAAAAGATGGTGTAGAATTAGTTGAAGTAGAGAGTAATAAAGGGATTAAAATAGATGTTTAGCATTGGTCTTGGTCATTATTTAACATTAGCCGCAATAATATTTACTATAGGTATAGTTGGAATTTTTCTTAACAGAAAAAATATAATTGTAATTTTAATGAGCATTGAGTTGATGCTTCTTGCAGTAAATATAAACTTAGTGTCATTTTCTATTTTTATTAATGATTTAAGTGGACAAATTTTTACACTATTTATTTTAACAGTTGCAGCTGCAGAGGCCGCTATTGGTTTAGCAATAATAGTTGTTTATTATAGAAACTCAGGAACAGTAAGAGTTGAAGAAATTCACGAGCTAAAAGGATAGAATGGAATATTTAATATTATTTTTACCTTTGTTTGCTTCTATTATTTCCGGTTTTTTTGGAAAATTAATTGGAGATAAGATATCTCAAATCTTAACAAGTTTATTTGTATCTATTTCTGCGATACTTTCTTTGGTCATTTTTTATAAAGTAGTAAATGAGGGTTATGTTAATAATTTAATAATCGCAACTTGGATTAATTCAGGATCTTTAAATGCAAATTGGTCTATTAATGTAGACGCTTTATCATCTGTAATGCTGGTAGTGGTTACAATGATATCATCATTAGTACATATTTATTCAATTGGATATATGTCTCACGATTCTCATAAACCTAGATTTATGTCGTATTTATCATTGTTTACTTTTGCCATGTTAACTTTAGTAACTTCAGACAATTTTATTCAATTATTTTTTGGATGGGAAGGTGTTGGATTATGTTCATATTTTTTAATTGGTTTTTGGTTTAAAAAACAAAGTGCTAACGCAGCCGCTATAAAAGCTTTTCTAGTTAATAGAGTAGGAGATTTTGGTTTTGCTTTAGGAATATTTTTAATTTTTTACATTTTTGGAACTGTAAATTACAATGAAGTTTTTCAAAAAATTCCAGAGATACTAGATAAAGAATTAGTTTTCATAGGCATTAATATAAATGCTGTTGACTTGATTTGTTTACTTTTGTTTCTAGGAGCCATGGGAAAATCTGCTCAGATTTTTCTTCATACTTGGCTTCCTGATGCTATGGAAGGTCCCACACCAGTATCTGCTTTAATACATGCCGCAACAATGGTAACTGCTGGAGTTTTTTTGGTGGTTAGATGTTCTCCAATTTATGAATATTCAGAATTAGCATTATCAATAATAACAATAGTAGGTATGGCTACAGCTTTTTTTGCTGCTAGTGTTGCTTTGGTACAAACAGATATAAAAAAAATTATTGCTTATTCAACATGTAGTCAACTTGGATACATGTTTTTTGCGGCTGGAGTTGGAGCTTACAATGTTGCTATGTTTCATTTATTTACACATGCTTTTTTTAAAGCTTTATTATTTTTAGGATCTGGTTCAGTAATACATTCATTTAATGATGAACAAGACATTAATCAAATGGGTGGAGTATGGAAAAAGCTACCTTATACTTATGCATTAATGATTATTGGAACGCTAGCTTTAACTGGGTTTCCATTTCTTTCAGGTTTTTATTCAAAAGATGCAATAATTGAATTTGCTTTTTTAAGAGGAAATAATCTTGGATTGTATGCGTCCAGCATAGGTGTTTTTACTGCTTTATTAACTTCAATTTATTCTTGGAGGTTAATATTTAAAACATTTCATGGAAGTTATAATAATTCAAAAATAAAAATAGATACTGTGCATGAGTCCCCAATGGTAATGCTTGTGCCATTGATAATATTGGCTTTAGGTGCAATTTTTGCAGGTATTTTATTTAAAGATTTGTTTATTGGTCAAGAAACCTCTTATGAATTTTGGTCTAGTTCTATTAAATTTTTAGCTCCATTAAGCAAAGATCATCCTCCAATTTGGTTTATGTTTTTAACACCAGTTTTAGTTATTATATCTATACCATTGGCTTTTTACTTATTTATAAAAAACAAAAAGATTGTTCATTCAATTGTAAATTCAAACAAACCACTTTATCTATTTTTAAAAAATAAATGGTACTTCGATGAACTTTATGACTATATTTTTGTCAAACCATCAAAAAAAATAGGTTATTTTTTTTGGAAAAAAATTGATGTTTCAATAATAGACAAATTTGGACCTGATGGCATATCAGAACTAATTAAGTATTTTTCTTTAAAAGCTGTTAAATTTCAAAGTGGGTACATTTATCAATATGCATTTGTAATGCTTATAGGCTTTTCCATTCTTCTAACTTTATTATTGCTGAAATAATGAATTTTCCAATTTTATCATCATTAATTTTGTTACCAACAATAGGAGCTCTCTTTATTTTTTTTGTTAGATCTTCTAGTGAAAAATATCAAGCAAGCAAATACCTTTCTTTATTTATATCAATAGCAAATTTTATTCTTTCAATTTACTTATGGTATATTTTTGACAAAAATTCAGTTGAATTTCAATTTGTTGAGAATAGAGAATGGCTGTTAGGTTTTGTTGATTATAAAGTTGGCATAGATGGTATTTCTATTTTATTTATTATTTTAACCACTTTCATTACTCCAATTTGTATTATTTCTGTAAACGCTACTATTAAAAAAAGATTAAAAGATTTTTTAATAGCTATATTGTTAATGGAAACATTTATGATAGGAGTTTTTTGTTCTCTCGATTTAATAGTATTTTATCTATTTTTTGAAGCAGGCTTAATACCAATGTTTTTAATTATTGGTATATGGGGAGGTGAAAGACGAGTTTACTCAGCATTTAAATTTTTTTTATATACCTTGTTGGGATCTGTTTTAATGTTAATTGCGATTATTTCCATTTATTGGATAACAGGAACAACCGATGTTGAAAAATTATATGAAATTGGAATAGATTCGAATTATCAAAATTTATTATGGTTAGCTTTCTTCAGTTCATTTGCTGTAAAAACACCTATGTGGCCAGTCCACACATGGTTACCCGATGCTCATGTTGAAGCGCCAACTGCAGGATCGGTACTTTTGGCAGCTATATTACTTAAAATGGCTGGCTATGGATTCATTAGATTTTCTTTAGGACTGTTTCCTTTAGCTTCAGATTATTTTGTACCATTAATATATTTTTTGAGTTTGGTTGCAATAATTTACACTTCCTTAGTAGCTTTAATGCAAGAAGATATGAAGAAACTCATCGCATATTCATCTGTTGCACATATGGGTTTTGTTACACTAGGAATATTTACAATGACTCAACAAGGCATTGAAGGAAGTATATTTCAAATGATTAGTCATGGACTTGTTTCAGCGGCATTATTCTTATGTGTTGGAGTTGTTTATGAAAGACATCATACTAGAATAATTAATAAATATGGCGGCCTGGTACAAATAATGCCGAAATATGCGATCGTATTTATGGTATTTACATTAGGAGCTATTGGACTCCCAGGCACTAGTGGTTTTGTTGGAGAATTCTTAATATTAATGGGAACATTTAAGAAAAGTTTTTTGGTAGCTACTATAGCTAGTTTAGGCGTTATTTTAGGAGCCGCTTATATGTTATGGCTTTATAAAAGAATTATTTTTGGCGAAATAATAAACAATGAAATAAAATCAATGATTGATTTAAAAAAATTTGAAATTTTAATTCTTTTTAGTTTGGTTATTCCTATAATTTTCTTTGGCTTTTATCCTGAACCATTAATTAATTCTATTGAAGTCTCAGTAGGAAATCTTTTAGATATATATAATACAAATATCCAAACCAATTTAGCATATAAAAATTAATGGAAAATCTTAATTTAATATTACCGGAAATTTTTATTTCTATAGCAATAATGTTATTTTTAATAATTGGAGTTTTCAAAAAAAAAAGTTCCTCATTAATTTATAACTTAACAACTATAAGCTTGGTTATTCTTTTAGCCTTTGTGTATAATTTAAATTCGATTTCCGAGATCTCATTATTTAATGAAAGTTATAAAATAGATAATTTATCTAATTTTATGAAAATAATTATGATCGCTTCAGGAATTTTTGTTATGTTAACTTCATCAAAATATCTACAAATCAGCAAAATAAATAAAATAGAATATCCAGTTTTGGTGCTTTGTGCAATTCTAGGAATGATGGTAATGATAAGTTCCAATGATCTAATTGTATTTTATATGGGTTTGGAGCTTCAATCGTTAGCTCTTTATGTTTTAGCTTCATTTAATAGAGATAACTTATTATCAACAGAGTCAGGTTTAAAATACTTTATTTTAAGTGCTCTATCTTCAGGATTATTATTGTATGGATGTTCATTAGTCTATGGTTTTGCTGAAACAACTAATTTTAATGAAATATTAATTAATTCTAACAAAACAGAGTATGGTTTAACATTTGGTATTGTTTTTATTCTAGTAGGTCTAGCATTTAAAATTTCAGCAGTACCATTTCATATGTGGGCTCCAGATGTTTATCAAGGATCTCCAACTTCTGTGACGATATTTTTTGCAATACTTCCAAAAATAGCAGCATTAACTGTATTTATTAGATTTTTATATGTGCCTTTTGCAAATATGAGTGATCAATGGCAAATGATAATAATATTTTTGTCAATAGCATCAATGATATTTGGCGCTGTAGCAGCAATTGGTCAAACTAATTTAAAACGTTTAGTAGCCTATAGTTCAATAGGACACATGGGATACGCTTTAGCTGGCCTATCTGTTGGTACTAATGCAGGAATTCAAAGTTCAATAACATATATGACAATTTATCTTGTGATGAATTTGGCATTTTTTAGTTGCTTGTTTATGCTTAGACGAAATGAAATTTATTATGAAAAAATTGAAGATCTATCGGGATTATCAAAAAACCACCCAATACTTGCTTTTTCATTGCTAGTAATACTTTTTTCTTTAGCAGGAATTCCACCGCTTGCAGGTTTTTTTGCAAAATTTTATATCTTTATGGCAGTAGTTGAACAATCAATGTATTTTCTTGCTGTTATAGGTTTGCTATCAACTGTTGTGGCTGCGTTTTATTACTTAAGAATAATTAAAATTATTTACTTTGATCCAGAAAAAGAAATGTATGAAAAAAATCATCATATTGGACTAAAATTAACATTAATTTTATCTACAATATTTATTATAGGTTATTTTATCTATCCTAGCGGATTAACTGAAATAATTTCTAAAATAAATATTATTTAATGAAACTAAAAAGATTCTTATACAAAAAAGTAAAAAGCACTAATAACACAGCTATAAGACTAATTAACTGTGGAAATGATAATGGAATAATATCAGCAGAAATTCAAACTAAAGGAAAAGGCCAAAGAGCAAATAAGTGGATCTCAAATAAAGGAAACATATTTATTTCAATTTTTTTTCAAATTAATAGTAAATTTTCTTTAAAAAAAATAACTACTACAAATTTGTCAATATTAAAAAAAATAATCTCAAATCAAGTAACAAAAAAAATAAATATTAAATTACCAAATGATATTTTAATTGGTAAAAAAAAAGTTTGTGGAATTTTGCAAGAAATAATATATCAAAATAACCATAAATATCTGATTGTAGGGATTGGAATCAATATAATTAGCAGTCCTAATATATTAAATTACCCAACAACTTATTTAAATAAATATAGTAAAAAAAAAATTAATAAAATAAAAATAATAAATAATATTAAATTAAATTTTGAAAAAAAATACAAAGGTTAAAAATAATAAAATGTATTTAATTGGAGATATAGGAAACTCGGATGTAAAAATCTGTTTGTTTAATAGAAATATGAAATTAATAAAAAAAAAACGTCTTAAAACAATTTTATTAAATAAAAACTATTTATCAAAAAACCTTAAATTTATAAAAAAATATAAATCAAAAATAAAAAAAGTTTTAATTAGCTCTGTTGTACCAATAGCCTACAAAAATATTAAAAAATTTATTGAACGGTCGATAAAAATAAAATGTATTGAATTGAAAAAATTAAAATTAAACAATTTATTAAAAATAAAAGTAAATAAAAACCAAATTGGTTCAGACAGATTAGCTAATGCTATATCAGTTATTGATAAAAAAAGAAATTTTATTGTTGTTGATTTTGGAACTGCAACAAATTTTGATGTTGTTATTAAAAATAATTATATTGGTGGTATTCTTGCACCAGGTGTTAAATTATCTTTAAATACTTTATCCGACAAAGCATCTTTGATACCTAAAATTAAACTTAAAAAAATAAAACGAGTTATTGGAAAAAACACTTCTTCTGCAATTAGAGCTGGATTTTATCATGGTTATTCTGGATTAATTGACAATATTATTAAAATGATTATTAAACAAACCGGTAAATCATTTAATATAATTCTAACTGGCGGATATTCATACTTGTTCAAGAATTCAATTAAAAGAAAGACAATAATTAAAAAAGATTTAACTATAAACGGTGTATTAAAAGCTGCTGTATTATCTAAATAAATGAAAGAAGAACTAATTTTTTGTCCATTAGGTGGATCTGGAGAAATAGGCATGAACATGAATTTGTTTGCTTATGGAAAATTAGAAAATCAAAAATGGATTATAGTTGATATAGGAGTAACTTTTGCAGATGATAGCATTCCAGGAATAGATTTAATATATCCCGATCCAGGATTTATAATTGATAAAAAAGATGATCTATTAGGGATAGTTTTAACTCATGCACATGAAGATCATATTGGAGCAATAGCTCATATTTGGCCTAAACTTAAATGTAAAATGTACGCAACTCCTTTTACATCAGTTTTAATAAGTGAAAAATTTAAAGAAAAAAAAATTGATATAACAGGTTATTTAAAAATAGTTGATTTAAATAGCACTCTAAATTTAGATCCTTTTAAAATAGAATTTGTAACACTGACTCATTCAATCTTAGAACCCAATGGTTTAAAAATAGAAACTCCAGTGGGCAACATATTGCACACAGGAGATTGGAAATGTGATCCAGACCCATTAATAGGAGAAAATATTAATTCAAAAAGACTTAAAGAAATTGGAAAAGAAGGAGTGATCGCAATGATTTGTGACTCTACCAATGTATTTAGCGCGGGCAGAGCCGGCTCCGAATTAGATGTAAGAAAAAATATGCTTAAAGTTATGGAGAGACTTAATAAAAGAGTTATCGTTACATCATTCGCATCAAATGTTGCGAGAATGGAATCGGTTTTCTACTGTGCTAAAAAAGTTGGAAGACAAATTGTTTTAGTTGGTAGATCAATGCATAGAATATATAAAGCTGCAAAACAATGTGGATACTTAAATAATGTAATTGAACCTTTAGATGCAAGAGATGCAAAAAATATTTCGAGGAATAAAATAGTTTATCTTTGTACAGGTAGCCAAGGTGAGCCGATGGGTGCTATGAACAGAATATCAAATTATACTCACCCCGACGTGTTTATTGAAAAGGGTGATGCAGTTATTTTTTCTTCAAAAATAATTCCTGGAAATGAGAAAAAACTTTACAAATTACATAATCAATTAGTTAAAGAAGGCATAGAAGTTATATCCGAAGAAACTGATTATATTCATGTTTCTGGACATCCAAATAGAGAAGATCTTAGGGACATGTATAACTGGATAAAACCAAAATCTGTGATCCCCGTTCATGGTGAACATAGACATATGCTAGAACACATTAATTTTGCCAAAGAAATGCAAGTTCCTTATCCAATTAAAGTGGAGAATGGCGATATTGTAAGATTATATCCAGGAAAAAAACCCGAAGTTTATGATAAAGCTCCAAATGGAAGAATTTATGTCGATGGATCAATAAGTGTTGAAGAAGACTCACAATCAATTAAAGAAAGGAAAAATGTTGCAGCAAATGGATTTATCGAAGCAACTATTTTAATTACACCAAAAGGTAATATTCATAATAGACCATTGTTAACTTTTAGAGGTCTGCCAATTTATGAAAAAGAAGAATTTCAAATTGGCCTTGAAGATGAAATAGAAAAAACCGTTAAAGCATTTTCTTTAAACAATAAAAAACAAGAAACTAATTTAATAGATGCTTTAAAAAGCACTTGTAGGAAATTTACAAAACAAAAGACTGGAAAAAGACCTTTAGCTAATATTAATTTAGTGAGAATATAGAAGAAACGCTAAAAAACTCTAAAATGTTAAAGAAAATTACTTAATTCTACTTTAATTACATTAATAATTTTTATAATCATATATTAGTTAGTAAAATATGAATATTTAACTTAAAGAACATGTAAATTTAATGTATTTTTCAAAATCATTTATACCTATTCTAAAAAATAATCCGACTGAAGCTAAAATTAAATCTCACCAATTAATGTTAAGAGTCGGAATGATCAAACAATCGTCAGCAGGAATTTATTCATGGCTACCATTAGGTTTTAAAGTTATGAAAAAAATTGAACAAATTGTTAGAGATGAACAGGACAGAGTAGGAGTTCAAGAAATTTTAATGCCAACAATTCAATCTTCGAAAATTTGGAAAGAAAGCGGAAGATATGATGATTATGGAGAAGAGATGCTCAGAATTAAAGATCGTCAGAATAGAGAAATGCTTTACGGTCCCACTAATGAAGAGCTAATAACAGAAATATTCAGATCAAGTATAAAATCTTATAAATCATTACCTCAGCTTTTATATCATATTCAATGGAAATTTAGAGATGAACTTAGACCTCGTTTTGGAATTATGAGATGTAGAGAATTTTATATGAAAGATGCATATTCTTTTGATTTAACAGATGAAGATGCTTTTTTTTCTTACAATAAATTTTTTTTATCTTATTTGAGAACTTTTAAAAGATTGAATTTATCTGCCATACCAATGGCTGCAGACACAGGTCCAATTGGTGGAAATCTTTCTCATGAATTTATAATTTTAGCAGATACCGGTGAAAGTAAAATTTATACGGATAAAAAAATATTTGATGTTGATTACAGCTCAACAGCCCTTGAAAAATCATCTTTACAAAAACTTAGAGATAATTATGAAAATTATTATTCAGTTACAGATGAAAAATTTAATAAGGATGAATTTGAAAAAAAAGTTCTTAGAGAATATAGAGTTAAAACAAAAGGTATTGAAGTTGGTCATATTTTTTATTTTGGTGATAAGTATTCAAAACCAATGAATGCTTCTGTTGATTTTAATGGAAAAAAAGAATTTGTTAAAATGGGATCTTATGGAATAGGAGTTTCAAGACTAGTTGGTGCCATAATTGAAGCTAAATACGATGATAAAAATGAAATAATGAAATGGCCTTTATCAGTATCACCATATGATTGTGCAATAATTCCGATGATAAGTAAGAATGATAGTTCAAATTTAGAAAAATCGAATAAGATATTTGATCAATTAAAATCTAATAATATTGATGCAATAATTGATGATACTGATGAAAATATATCAGGAAAAATAAAGAAATTTAATTTAATTGGTATTCCTTATCAATTAATAATCGGAAGAAAAAGCGAAGGTGATAATTTTGAGTTTAAAGAAATCGGAAAAGAATCTCAGAATCTTAAAATAGAAGAAATAGTCTCAAAAATAAATAAAGCTAAATCAAATTGATCACACAGTTAGAAAAAGAAGTAACTTTAAGATTTCTTAAAACTAGGAAAAAAGATGGATTCTTGAATGTAATTTCTATTTTTTCATTTATTGGAATTTCACTAGGTGTTGCGGTGCTTATTATTGTTATGTCAGTAATGAATGGATTCAGATCTGAACTCATTAATAAGATAGTTGGTTTTAATGCTCATGCAGTTGTTAAACCATATAATAAAAGCATTGACATCAAATTAGAAAAAGATGTTTTAATGTCACTTTATTCTAATGATGCTGAAGCAGTTATTCTAAATAAAAATAATATAAAAGGAATTTTACTAAAAGGTTATTTGGAAAAAAATTTCAAAAAGTTAGAAATTGCTAAAAACAAAGAATTTATAGGCAATAATAACTTAAAAGTTAATTCAATTTCTATAGGACAAGAATTAAGCTTTAATCTTAACTTAGACATTGGAGACACCATAACAGTAATGTCTCCTTCTGGAGTTCAAACAATTGTTGGCTCACTACCAAAACAAGAATCATTTAAAATAATATCAATATTTGACAGCGGATTGTCGGATTATAATGAAAATGTTGCTTATATTAATCTAGAGTCACTGGAAAGTTTATTTGAAAAAGAAGCCGAGCTAAGATTTTTAGAGTTTTATTTCAAAAACCCACAAAAAATTGAAAATTATAAAATAGCGTTGATGAATTTATATCCAGAACAATTAGTTTACACATGGGCAGATATGAACAAATCATTATTTTCAGCTCTTAAAGTTGAGCGAAATGTAATGTTTATTATTCTATCATTAATTATTATTGTTGCGGCATTCAATATTATATCTAGCTTGACCATTTTAGTAAAAAATAAAACACGAGATATTGGAATTCTAAAATCAATAGGTGTTCAAAACTTTTCTATTAAAAAAATATTTTTTTTAGTAGGGTTTATAATAGGTACTTCGGCTACACTATTTGGAGTAATTATAGGAACATTATTTTCAATTTATATAGAGAACATAAGAGAGTTTATAAGTTCACTTTTTAACATTTCGCTTTTTCCAGAAGAAATTTATTTTTTAAGTACAATGCCGTCTGAAATTAATATTCAATCAATATTTTTAATTTCTATATGCTCAATATTTACTACAATAATTGTATCTATTTACCCAGCATTTAAAGCATCAAAACTAGACACAGTAAAAACTTTAAAATATGAATAAGAAAATTATTCTTAAAAATATATCTAAAAAATATTCAACAAATGCAAATATTAAAGTCTTGAATGATTTAAACTTTTCTTTTGAGCAAGGAAAAATTTATTCATTAGTAGGTCCATCTGGATCTGGAAAATCAACTTTACTTAATCTTTTGTCGTTAATTGATACTCCTTCCACTGGCTCTATAGAAATTCTAAATAATAAAATAAATTTTAAAGAAAAAATTAAAAATGACAGTATAAGATCTGAGAAAATAGGTATTATATATCAAGATAAAAATCTTTTGTCAGATTTTACAGCGCTAGAAAATGTTTATTTGCCAAGACTTTTACTTACTAATGACAAATTTAAATCAATTATTGAAGCAAAAAAAATGATTAAAAAAGTTGGATTATCTTCAAGATTAAATCATTATCCATCTGAATTATCTGGTGGCGAAAATCAACGTATAGCAATTTCAAGAGCTTTAATAAACCAACCTGGAATAATTTTAGCAGACGAACCTACTGGTAACCTGGACTTTAATAATGCTAAGCAAATTTTTAATATAATATTTAATCTCAAAAATAATAATAGAATAATTATTTTTGCAACTCATAATAGATATTTTGCCAATATGGCAGATTGTAAAATACAAATGATTAATGGTAAGATAAAATTTACCAATGCAAGAATCGATTAACAAATTATACAATCATTTAAAAATACATTCTCAATATTCAATATGTGAAGGAGCTATTAAAATTGATAATCTAAAAGATTTTTGTAAAGCAAATAAAATTCAATCTGTTGGTATTTCGGATACTCATAATTTATCAGGCGCATTAGAATTTTCAGAAAATTTATCATCCATAGGAACTCAACCAATTATTGGTACTCAAATATTATTTAAATATAAAAATTTTTTTGGTCTCATACCTTTAATTGCAAAAGATAAAGATGGTTATAAAAATATAATTGAACTTTCTTCAAAATCATATTTAGATAATGATAATCTTAACGATCCTCATTGTAATTTTGATGATTTGAGAGCTAATAATGATGGAATAATTGTTTTATCTGGTTCAATTAATTGTCTTATTGGAAAGTTGTTCAATAAAGGTTTATCCGATGAAGCTGATAATATTTATAAAATATTATCTGAAACTTTTATTGATAATTTTTACATTGAAATTCAAAGACACAATGATTTAAATGAAAAACAATTTGAAACATTTAATCTTAATCTTTCTAAAAAATACAATTTACCAATTATAGCTACTAATGAAGTTTACTATTTAGATCGGTCAATGCACGAAGCTCATGATGCTTTAATGTGCATTGGTCAAAAAACTTATATAAATGATACAAATAGATTGAAACTTTCAAACCAACATTACTTAAAGTCTTCAGATGAGATGAAAGAATTATTCAAAGATCTTCCTGAAGCTTTAGAGAATAATTTTATTTTACCTTATAGATGTGATTATAGACCTTTACCTTCTAAACCAATTCTTCCAAACATCTCTTCTGAAAATAAAAATAATAATAAAATCTTAGAAAAAAATTCATTAGAAGGTTTAAGAGAAAAGTTCAAAACAATATTTGAGATTGATTTAGAGAAACTTTATAATAATGAAAAATTCAAACTATATAATGATAGACTGAACCATGAAATAAAAATTATAACTGAGATGAACTATGCAGGATATTTTCTAATCGTTTCTGATTATATAAAATGGGCAAAAAAAAATAATATACCTGTAGGACCAGGAAGAGGTTCAGGTGCTGGATCGCTCGTAGCGTGGTGTCTTTCAATTACCGATATAGATCCAATTAAATTTAATTTAATATTCGAAAGATTTTTAAACCCAGACAGAATATCAATGCCTGATTTTGATATTGATTTTTGTGAAGAAAAAAGAGACTTGGTATTCGAATATTTAACTAAAAAATATAAAGATAGTGTAGCCCATATTATTACTTTTGGTAAGTTAAAGGCACGAATGGTTATTCGTGATGTAGGCAGAGTGCTTGGTTTACCATATGGATTTATTGATAGCATATGTAAAATGATACCTTTCGATCCATCTAGACCTTTAAAATTACAAGAATGTATTAATGTTGAACCAAGATTACAAAAACTTATTCAAGAAGATAAAAGAGTTGAAAGATTAATTGAACTATCATTAAAACTTGAAGGTCTAAATCGAAATATAGCAACTCATGCAGCCGGAGTAGTAATTGCTGATAAAAAATTAACTAATACCGTCCCATTATACAAAGATACTTCGGCAGATTTTCTTCTTCCATCAACACAATTTGATATGTATTCAGCAGAAAATGCAGGTTTGGTTAAATTTGACTTTTTGGGATTAAAAACTCTTACAGTCATTGATAGATCTCAGAAAATTGTTAACAAAAAAAATCCTAATTTTAAAATTGAGAAAATTGATTACGAGGATCAGAAAGTATATGACCTTTTATCAAGAGGCAAAACAGTAGGGCTATTCCAACTTGAAAGTTCTGGAATGAAAGATGCCTTGATTAATATGAAACCAAATAGATTGGAGGATATAATTGCATTGGTAGCTTTGTATAGACCTGGTCCAATGAACAATATACCAATTTATAATGAATGTAAGCACGGAAAAAGAGAACCGGATTATTTACATCCAAAACTTGAAGTAATATTAAAACCAACTTATGGAGTTATAATTTATCAAGAACAAGTAATGCAAATAGCCCAAGAGCTATCAGGGTTTACCGCAGGTGAAGCTGATATTTTAAGAAGAGCAATGGGTAAAAAGAAAAGATCTGAACTTGAAAAACAAAAACAAAGATTTATTGAAGGAGCGTATAAAAACGGTATTAGTAAAGAAGTTTCTGCCGGAATTTTTTTAAAAATAGAACCATTTGCTGAATATGGTTTTAATAAAAGTCACGCAGCTGCATACGCAGTTATAGCTTATCAAACAGCATACTTAAAAAATTATTATCCGCATGAATTTTTCGCAGCCTCAATGTCAATGGAATTATCAAATCAAAATAAACTCAGTGAATTTTATGAAGAATTGAAAAGATTAAATATTAATGTAATTCGTCCAGACATTAATACTTGTTTTGCTGATTTTACTTCAAATGGCAAAGATTTTTTTTATGCATTAGGAGCAATAAAAAATGTTGGTTATGAAGCTATTTCAAATGTAGTTAAAGAAAGAACAGAAAACGGAAAGTACAAGAACATTTCAGATTTTTTAAATAGAGTTAATCCAAAAAATATTAACAAACTACAATTGGAAGGATTAGTTAGAGCTGGAGTATTTGATGAAATTAACGATAATAGACAATCATTGTTTAATTCCATTCCAAATATTATTTTAAAATCAAAAAATAATTTTGAAAATAAAATGACTAACCAAATCAATTTATTTGATGACGAATTTAAATCTAATGACGATTTTTTGGAAAAAATTGATGATTGGAATTTTGACACCAAACTTTCTAAAGAATTTGAAACTTTAGGTTTTTTTATTTCAGACCATCCATTAAACCAATATAAAATTATATTTAATCAATATAATATTGTTAATTATGACTATTTTGAAAACGAAAGAAATTCTTTAAGTTCAAATATTGCTTGTACTGTTCTTAAAGTTCAAGAGAAAAAAACTCAGAAAGGTAATTCTTACGCAATAGTAAAATTATCTGATTTAAGCAGTGTTTTTGAATTATTTATTTTTTCAGATATTTTTGAACTAAATAGAGATAAATTAATTGAAGGAAATTCATTAATGATCACTCTTATGAAGAATTATAGTGATGAAGCAAAAACCCAAAAAAAAATAAATGTAAAAAAAATAGTTACTTTAAAAGAAGTTATAAATAGTAATTTTGATGAATTAAAATTTAAAATTAATAGTATAGAAGAACTTACAAAATTAAAAAGTTTAAGCAGAAAAGATGGTAAAACAAAAATAACTTTCCAAATTTCTGATAATCATAATAATTACACTTTTATTCTCAAAGATAAGAGAAACATCGATAATAATCTCATAAATGAGCTAAAAATAAGAGAAAATATACTACTAGATTAAAAAAATACTTGTTTTTTTTTAATAAAATTGTATCTAGCAATATAAATTAATACGCACACAATTTATGGTTTTATACCTCCGGTCCTTTAGTGGAAATAATTGTGGTGGCATAACCGGGAAAAAAATGAAGATACCAAATATAACAATCGAACAATTATTAGAAGCTGGAGTTCATCTAGGACATAAAACTTTAAGATGGAATCCAAAAATGAAAAAGTACATTTTTGGAAAAAGAGATTCAATTCACATAATAGATTTAACTCAAACTTTAGAGCTAACAAAAGTAGCTTTAGAAAAAGTTTACTCAACAATAACAAGTGGTGGAAAAATATTATTTATTTCCACAAAAAAACAAGCTTCCGAAGCAATTGCCGAACTAGCAAAAAATACTGATCAATATTTTGTTAATTATAGATGGCTAGGAGGAATGCTTACTAATTGGGGAACTATATCTAATTCAATTAAAAAATTAAAAAATATTGATATAGATTTATCTTCAGAAAACAGAGGCTTTACAAAAAAAGAATTGCTTAAAATGAGTAGTCAAAGAGACAAATTGCAAAGATCTTTAGGGGGTATTGCAGAAATGAAAAAAATTCCCGATCTTGTATTTGTAATTGATACTAACTACGAATCTCTAGCCATTAAAGAATCAATTAAATTGGGAATTCCTATTGTAGCTATTTTAGACAGCAACTCCAATCCTGAAGGCATTGATTTTCCGATACCTGGCAATGATGATGCTAGAAGATCTATAGATTTATATTGCAATCTATTATTAGAGACAATTAATAATGCAAAAAAGGATCTTCCAAAAGAAATAAAAGAAGAATCAAAATATGCAGTCAGTGATAAAATAATAAAAAAAGAAACCAAAGAAGTTTCTTCTGAAAAAAAAATAAACATAAATTAAATTAATCCAAACACAAAAGTATAGATAAAATGAGCGATATAGAAAAAATAAAACAATTAAGACAATCAACCGGAGCAGGTTATAAAGATTGTAATTCAGCTCTCAAAGAATCTAGTGGAAACTTAGAAAAAGCTGTTGAAAATTTAAGAGTTAAGGGGATAGCCAAAGCATCAAAAAAAATGTCAAGAGATGCTAAAGAAGGTGTAATTTTACTTTCTGGTGATGATAACAAATCTTCATTATTAGAAGTTAATTGTGAAACTGATTTTGTTGCAAAAAATGAGGATTTTATAAAATTTGTAAAAGAATTAAGTGAGTTAAATAATCAATGTTCATCAGATATAGAAAAATTAAATAAAACAAAAATGCAAAATGATAAAACTGTCAATGAAAATCTAGTTTCATTGATAGCAAAAATAGGTGAAAAAATAACAATAGGAAGGACAAAAACTATAGAAAATATAAATTCAAGGAATTTCTCATATCAGCACTCAATAGTTAAAAACAATGTTTCAAAATTAGGAGTCATTGTATCCTTAGAAAATAAAGAGCAATCTGATAAAATCAATTTATTTGGAAAACAATTGGCAATGCATATAGCAGCCTCAAATCCAATAGCTCTAACATCAGATAAAATAGAACAAGAAATAATAGACAAAGAACAAGAGTTGATATCTGAAGAACTTAAAAATTCAGATAAACCAGAAGAAATTGCAAAAAAAATAAGTTTAGGTAAAATAAATAAATTTAAAGAAGAAAATAGCTTAATGACACAAGATTGGGTTATGGAACCTAAGAAAAAAGTAAAAGATGTTATTTCTGAAATAAGTACTAAAGAAATTATGATAAAAGAATTTATTAGATTAAAAATTGGAGAATAATGTTCAAGGATAGTGTTTATAAAGATAAAATGTTAAAAACAATTGAAGTTTTTGTTAAGGAACTATCGTCATTAAGAACAGGAAGAGCTAATGTAAGTATGTTAGACTTGGTAAAAGTAGATGTTTACGGTCAACAAATGCCAATCAATCAATTGGGAAGTATAACAACACCAGAAGCAAGGACTATTAATATCCAAGTTTGGGATTTAAATAACGTTTCTTTAATTGATGCAGCTATAAAAAAATCTGAATTAGGATTAAATCCTCAAATAGATGGTCAATTAATAAGATTACCAGTACCAGATTTAAGTGAAGAACGAAGAAACGAAATGAAAAAAATTATTAAATCAATGGGCGAAAAATGTAAAATTTCTATTAGAAATATCAGAAGAGAAGCTAATGATGATCTAAAAAAGCTTTTGAAGAATAAAGATATATCTGAAGATGATGTAAAAATAAATGAAAAGGTAATACAAGATCTTACTGATAATAATATTAAACAAATAGATGAAAAAGTTATTTCGAAAGAAAAAGAAATAATGACAATATGAGTTCACCTAAGCATGTAGCCATAATTATGGATGGTAACGGCAGATGGGGTTTAAAAAATAAAAAATCAAGAAATTTAGGTCACAAAACTGGACTTAAAAAAGTAGAAAAAATTATCAAATCATCGATAAAAAATAATATTAAATATTTAACTTTATACGCTTTCTCGACTGAAAATTGGAAAAGACCCAAACTAGAAATTCAATTTTTGTTAAATTTATTAGAATCTTTTCTAAAAGAAAAAATTGAGAAATTAGTTAAAAATGGAGTCAAATTAAAAATTATAGGAGATTTAAAAAAATTTCCAAAAAAAATACAAAGTAGTTTAAAATCTGCACAAAAAAAATCTGACAAAAATAAAAAATTATTATTAATTTTAGCATTAAATTACGGATCTAAAAATGAATTAGTCAACGCCATACGAAAAATTAAAGAAAAAAAAATGAAAATTAACAAAAGTTCTGTTACAAAATCTCTTTACACAAAAGGAATTCCAAATCCAGATCTGTTAATTAGGACAGGAAATACTAATAGACTTAGTAATTTTTTGTTATGGCAACTGTCATATTCAGAAATATTTTTTGTTAAAAAAATGTGGCCAGATTTTAATGAAAGAGATTATAAAAATGTACTAGATAAGTTTAAAAAAATAAAAAGAAATTTTGGCAATATATAATGAGATCTGAAATTACAAAAAGAATGTTAAGTTCAATAATTTTGATTCCAATAGCTCTTTTTTTTATTATTAAAGGTTCATTTTTTTTTATATTTTTTATGGCAATTTTTTTTATTGTTACCGCATATGAGTGGCACAGCTTGAGTAAAAAAAAAACATACCAAATTCCAGGCTTGATATTTTTGATAATTTCAATCTATTTAACAATTATATTTAGAGGTAATACCGATTCTGAACTTTTTATTTTTTTAGTTACAATTTTAATATGTGTTTCAACAGATATTGGAGGTTATGTCTTTGGTAAAATTTTTAAAGGACCTAAAATAAATAAAAAAATAAGTCCAAACAAAACTTATGCTGGCTCAATTGGTGGATATTTCTTATCAATAATTTTAGTTTATTTTTTTGTACAAAACTCATTTTTGATAGATAACGATCTTCATACTTTTGGAAAAGATACATTTTTCTGGGTTTTATTGATATCTACTATTAGTCAAATAGGTGATTTTATAGTTTCTTTTTTTAAAAGAAAGTCAAAAGTAAAAAATACTGGATCTATTTTACCTGGTCACGGTGGTTTACTTGATAGAACTGATGGCATGTTGTTTGCCTTACCTTTTTCTTATTTTTTTTTAAATTTTATTTTCTAATTTAGATTTATGAAAAAAAAAATTGCAATATTAGGTTCAACTGGTTCTATAGGAAAAACTACTTTTAATATAATTAAAAATAATCAAAATGATTTTGAAATTGTTTTATTAACTACAAATAAAAACATAAATAGAATATTGCATCAGGTAAAGTTATTAAAAGTTAAAAATATTCTTATTTCAAGTGAACCTCATTACTTAAAGTTAAAAAAAAGATTAAAAAATAGTAAAATTAAAGTTCATAACAATCTGGATAATTTACAAAAAATTTTTAAGAAAAAAATTGATTATACGATGTGTGCCATATCAGGTTTGGCAGGATTAAAACCGACAATAGAAGCTATTAAATTTAGTAAAACTATAGCTATCGCAAACAAAGAATCGATCATTTGTGGATGGCAATTTATTGATAAAGCTTTACGCAAAAATAAAACTAATTTTATTCCAATTGACTCTGAACATTTTTCAATTTGGACACTTCTAAAAAATCAAAATATCGAGAATGTAAAACGAATATATCTTACAGCATCAGGAGGACCTTTTTTGAATAAAAAAAAATCTCATATAAATAATATTAAACCTAAATATGCTTTAAAACATCCTAATTGGAAAATGGGAAAAAAAATTTCTATAGATTCAGCAACTTTAATGAATAAAATATTTGAAGTTTTAGAAGCTAAGAAAATTTTTAATTTAGATATAAGTAAATTTAAAATTATTATTCATCCAAAATCATACATTCATGCAATTGTTCATTTTAAAAATGGATTAGTTAAATTTTTAGCACATGATACAAATATGTCTGTACCAATAATAAATTCACTGTATATAAATAGTGATGTTTTTAATTATAAAGATGGAAATTTAAAATTTGAAAAACTGAATGGATTAAATTTTATCAAACCTGATATTAAAAAATTCCCAGTAGTAAAATTATTAGATAAAGTACCAAATAAACAAAGCTATTTTGAAACTATATTAATATCCATTAATGATGTTTTAGTTGATAAATATTTAAGAGGAGATATTAATTATCTTTCTCTTAATGTTAACCTAATGAAATTGATCAAAATCCCCTATTTTACGAGATATTATAAATTAAAGCCCAAAAATATAATTGATATAAAAATTATGATAAAAAAGGTTATTAATTATTTAAACAAAATTAAATTAAATTAAATGAAAATTAATTACTCACTATTTACAAAAATAATATTTCTTGCATTATTAATTGTATTCGCAGCTACAAAATTAGTTTTTTCTGAAATAATAAAAAAAATTGAAGTTTCAGGGAATGATCGTTTGGCAAAAGAAACTGTGATTTTATTTTCTGAATTAGGTGTTAATGACAATATTAACTCAAATGATTTAAATAATATTTTTAAAAAATTATTTGATACAGATTATTTTAAAGATATTAATATTAGTTTTAATAATGGTTATCTAAAGATTAATGTCATAGAAAATCCTTTAATACAATCTGTAAAAATAAATGGAATTAAAAATAAATCAATTCTTAAAGTAATATCTAAGATAACTAAAAAAATTGAAAAATATCCTTACTTAGAAAATAAAGTTAGTGATCAAAAAAATACTTTAATAAACATTGTAAGAAATATCGGTTTTTACTTTGCAGAAATTGAAACTCAAGTTCAAGATAACAATAATAATTCTGTTAATATAATTTACAATTTTGATTTAGGAGAACGTGCAAAAATAAGTGAAATTAAATTTATAGGAAATAAAATATTTAAAAATAATAAATTAAGAAATATAATTGTTTCTGAGGAAAATAGACCTTGGAAATTTATAACTTCTAATAAATATCTAAATGAAAATAGAATTAAATTAGATATCAATTTATTAAAAAATTATTTTAAGAACAAAGGTTACTATAATGCATTGATTAAATCATCTTCAGCAAAAGTTGTTGATAGTAATAATTTTGTATTAACATTTAATATTGATTCTGGCAAAAAATATTATTTTAATAATATCAATCTTGAAGTTTCTGATAATTATAAAAAAGAAAATTTTTCAAATTTTTTTGAAATTTTTAATGAATTAAAAGGAAAAGCATATTCATTAAAATCTATAAAAAAAATTATAAATGAAATTGATAAAGCAGCTTTACAAAAAGAATTTGTTTTTATAAACGCCAATTATGAAGAAAAAATAGTTAATGATAATAAAATTAATGTAAATATATTTTTTAACGAAAGTGAAAAATATTATGTCGATAGAATTAATATTTTCGGAAATTTTATTACAGAAGAAAAAGTCATTAGAAATACATTCATCGTAGATGAAGGAGATCCTTTTAATAATATATTATTCAATAAATCAATTAATGAAGTAAAATCCAAAGGAATATTTAAATCTGTAAATTCTGAAGTAATTAATTCGAAATCAATAAATAATACTAAAATTATAAATATTACCGTTGAAGAAAAGGCAACTGGAGAAATAATGGCTGGTGCCGGCACAGGAACCGCCGGCTCAACAATTACAGTCGGTATAAAAGAAAAAAATTATTTAGGCAAAGGAATTACATTAGATACAAATTTAACTCTTTCGGAAGATGAAATTAAAGGTAAATTTAGTGTAATTAATCCTAATTTCAGAAATACGGATAGATCAATTAATACAACAATTGAAAGTACATCCGCAGATTTTATGACAAGCAGCGGTTTTAAAACAACCAGAACTGGATTAAAATTAGGAACAGGTTTTGAACAATATGAAGATTTGTTTTTTAACTTTAATCTATCTGCTTATTATGAAAAATTGGAAACATCATCTTTAGCTAGTTCAATAAAGAAAAAACAAGAAGGTGACTATTTTGAAAATTTGATATCTTATTCAATAACATTAAATAAATTGGATCAAAATTTCCAGCCATCTGATGGGTACGTAACTAAATTTTCTCAAACATTTCCAATTTATTCAGAAGATCTAACTATTGAAAATTCATTAACAGCATCCAAATATTACTCTGTTAACGATAGTTTAATTTTATCTGGTAAATTATACCTTAAAGCAGTTAATTCAATAGATGATAATGCTAGAGTTTCTAAGAGAGTTTATATACCTGCTTATAGATTGAGAGGGTTCGCATCAGGATCTATTGGCCCAAAAGATGGAACACAATACATAGGTGGAAATTATGGTAGTGCAGTTACATTTAATACCACATTGCCTAAACTATTTAATGCAAATGAAAATATGGATTTTAATTTATTTATTGATGCAGCAAATTTGTGGCATGTAGATTATGATAGTTCGTTAGATTCAAATAAAATACGTTCAGCAACAGGCATCTCTGTGAATTGGTATACTGTGGTTGGCCCTTTATCTTTTTCATACGCAATTCCAATTAGTGATGCAGAATCGGACGAAACTGAATCATTTAGATTCCGGATAGGCACATCTTTTTAATATGAAGAAAATATTATTATTATTTATTTTTATTTTTAATTTTGAAAATTCCTATGCAGATAATAAAATAGCATATATTGACATAGATTATATATTAAACAACTCTATAGCAGGTCAATCAATCTCTAAACATATTCAAAGAACTAAAGAAAAAAAAAATAATGAACTTAAATTAATTGAAAAACAGTTGGCAGATAAAGAAAATGATATAATTAAAAAAAAAAATATAATTGAAAAAAACGAATTTGAAAAAAAAGTTAATATATTAAAAGGTGAAATTAAAAAATATAGAAATAAAAAATTATTGTTTAAAGAAGAGATTGATAAAGAAAAAATAAAATATACAAAAGTATTATTGAAGACTTTAAACCCAATAATTTCAAAATATCTGGAAGATAATTCTATAACTATAGTTTTTCCAAAAAAAAGCATAATAACAGCTAAAAAAAATTTAGATATTACAAATTCGATTATGCAATTACTAAATAGTCAGTTAAGCAAAATAGATTTTTGACATGAAGTATTTAAATATTTTCTTTAAAAAAAGAAAAAAAACTTATTTGCATGAAGTTTTAACATATTTAAATATAAAAAATAAAAAAACTTATAAAAATGTATTAATTAACAATATTCAAAATTTGGATCAAGCAAACAAAAACGATATTACGTTTTTTCACTCATCAAAGTATAAAGATTTATTAAAAGTTACTAAGTCAAATTTCATAATAACAACTTCGCAACTATCTCATCTTCTCCCAAAACTTAAATCAAAACTTATAGTTGATAATGTATTGATAAGTGTAGCTAAAATAACAGAATTTTTTTATCCAAATTCTCTTAATGATCAATTTGAAAATAAATACATTAATATTGATAAAAAAAATATATATAAAAATGTTAAATTTGGATCAAATGTAGTATTGGGAGAAAATGTTAAAATAGGAAAGAATTCTACAGTTGGTCATAATTCAATAATTGAAAGCAATGTAAGAATTGGAAACGATTGCATTATTGGATCTAACGTTATAATAAAAAAAACATTAATAGGCAACAATGTATCTATACTTGATGGTGCTATTATTGGAAAAAAAGGATTTGGTTTTTTTCCTAATAAAAATAAAAATATACGATATCCGCATATTGGCATGGTCGTAATTGGAAACAATGTTGAAGTAGGATGTAATAATACAATAGACCGCGGCTCATTATCCAATACAATAATTGGTAATAATTCTTTTTTAGACAATCAAGTTCATATAGCTCATAACGTGAAAATTGGGAAAAATTGTATTATCACAGGCCAGGTTGGATTTGCAGGAAGTTCAACGATTGGCAATAATGTTATGATAGGTGGACAAGCAGGCATATCAGGACATTTAAAAATTGGCAACAATGTTAAAGTCGGTGGTGGTAGCGGAGTTATTAAAAATATACCTGATAATACAAAAGTTATGGGATATCCTGCAAAAAATATTAAAAAATTTGTAATGGAAAATAAATAATTATGAATGATAAATTAAATAAAGAACAAATTAAAGAATTACTTCCACATAGAGAACCTATGTTATTAATTGATGAACTTATAAATATCAAAAAACTACATTCTGCAACAGCTATTGTAAATGTAAAAGAAGATAGTTTTTTTGTACAAGGTCATTTTCCAGGAGAACCCGTAATGCCAGGTGTTTTTATAGTGGAAGCTTTTGGTCAAGCTGCGGCTGCATTAACAGCCAATGGTATCGACAAATCTACATATGAAAACAAGTTAGTTTTTTTAATGACAATAGAAAAAGCTAAGTTTAGAAATCCGGTTTTACCAAATTGTAGATTAGAGCTGTATATAGAAGCTGTCAGATCTCACGGTAGAGTTTGGAAATATAAAGGTGAAGCATTTGTAGGAGAAAAAAAAATGGCCGATGCTCAATGGGCAGCAACAATCGTTGATAGGAAATAATTAGCAATATTTATTGATAACTATAATTCAAAATTTTTGTTAATTATAATTAGTGATACACAAAACAGCAATTATATCAGAAGCATCTAAAATAGCAGATAATGTTGAAATAGGGCCTTACTCAATTATTGGACCAAATGTAAAAATTGAAAACAATACAAAAATACACTCTCATGTAAATATAGTTGGAAACACATATATTGGTTCGGGAAATGAAATATTTCCATTTGCATCAATTGGAACTGACCCTCAAGATTTGAAGTATGAAGGTGAAGAAAATTCTATAATTATTGGTAACAATAATAAAATTAGAGAATATTCAAATATAAACCCGGGAACAAAAGGTGGCGGAGGTATTACAAAAATAGGAAATAATAATTTGATTATGGTTTATACCCATATAGCTCATGATTGCCATGTTGGAAATAATATAGTTTTAGCAAATAATGTCCAAGTTGGAGGACATGTTAGAATTGAGGATAACGCAATAATAGGAGGAAGTTGTGCCATTCACCAATTTTCAAGAATAGGCGAATTATCAATGGTAGGTGGAATGACTGGAGTTTTAAGTGATATTATTCCTTTTGGACTTTCATTAGGCAATAGAAATAATTTGGTTGGTTTAAACTTAATTGGTTTAAGAAGAGCAAAAATATCAAATGAACATATAAAAATATTGGATCAATCTTTTAAAGAAATATTTAAGTCAGCCATCTTTAGAGAAAATATTGAAAACTTAAATGAAGAAATTAAAAAAAATATATATGTTAGTAAAATAATTAATTTTATTAATAGTGATAAAAAAAGACCTATTTCTGTACCAGAAAATATTAAATGATAGGACTATTCCTAGGTGGTAAAAATTTACCTTTAGTAATTTTAAAAAAAATAAAAAAAAAGAAAAAAAAATATTTTATAATTGATTTAACTAAAAATAATAATTTTAAAAAAGATAAAAATTCTTATTTTATTAGTATAGGAAAATTTGGAAAAATTCTTGAAATAATCAAAGAAAAAAAATGCAATAGAGTATTATTTGCTGGAATAATTGAGAAACCTAAAATTTCGTCACTTAAACTTGATCTTAAAGGAATTTATTACATTCCAAGAATTATAAAAGCTGCAAAATTAGGTGACGCAGCAATATTAAAAGAATTAATTAAGATTTTAGCCGAACATAAAATAAAGGTTATAAAATTAAATTTTTTTAATCCTGAATTAACTTTATCAAAAGGAAATTATGCGAAATTAAAACCTAGTAAATTTGAAACTTTGGATATTAAAAAAGGTATTAATTATTTAAATAAATTAAATACACTCAATCATACACAAGGTATAGTTTTGAGAAATAACAAAGTAATTGGTAAAGAAACGTCCAGTGGAACAAAAAAGATGCTTCAGACAATAAAAAAAATAAAAATTTTTGGCGGTATGTTGGTTAAATTTCCAAAGAAAAAACAAGATCTTAGAGCAGATTTACCGACCGTAGGTTTGGAAACATTAAAAGATTGTAAAAAGGCGGGTATTAAAGGCATTGTGTTAAAATCAAAGGAAAATATCATTTTAGATAAAAATAAATGCATAAGTTTTGCCAATAATAATAAGATGTTTATTACGGTTAAATGAAGAAAATATTCATATTAACTGGAGAGGCATCAGGAGACAAACTTGCTTCAACAGTAATATCTAAGATTAAACGGATTAATCCTAATATAGAATATTTGTGTGTTGGTGGATCAAACCTTAATGATTTAGGAATAAAATCAATTTTTGATTTAAAAGAAATTACATATATAGCTTTTACAAGTGTCTTATTTAATATTTTTAAAATAAGAAATAGAATTTATAAAACTGTAGATGAAATAATAAAATTTAACCCTGATATATTATTTAGTGTAGATAGTCCCGATTTCTCATTAAGAGTTTCTAAAATTGTAAAAAGAAAAAATCCTAAAATTAAAACTATACATTTTATTGCGCCAAAAGTTTGGGCGTGGCGAGAGGGTAGAGTAAAAAAAATGAAAAAATATCTAGATCATATTTTATTATTATTTAAATTTGAAAAGAAATATTTTGATAAAGAAAGCCTTTTAAATACATTTGTTGGACACCCTCTGTTAGACGAAGAAATTAATAGTAATATACAATTAAACAATCTCATAAGTGATAAAAAAAAATATATATCTTTATTTGCAGGTAGTAGAGAAAGTGAAATTAAAATTCTCACACCTATACTTTTTAAATTTATAAAAAAAATGAATGATAAAGAAAATGATTTTAATTTTATTTTTCATTCCACTGATAAACTTAAAAATTATTTAATTAATCTACTAAATAAAGAAAATATTCCTAATACTGAAGTTATCTCAGATGATAAAATAAAAAATGAAATATTAAAAAAATCAATTTTTGCAGTTGTTAAATCTGGTACAGTTTCTCTTGAAGTGTGTAAATTAAATATACCTTCTATTATTATCTATAAGATGAATTTTATTAATTTCTTTATAGCTAAGCTATTTTTAAAAATTAAATTTGTAAATATGTTAAATATTATAAATGATAAAGAAATTATTCCTGAATTAATTCAGAAAGATTGTAATCCAGATGAAATATTTAAATCTGTATTTTATTTTTTAAAAAAACCTGAGTTAATTAAAAAACAACTATCAGACATAAAGTCAACCATTAATGATTTAAAATCATCTTCAACATCTTCAGAAGAAGCTTCAAAAATTTTATTAAATTATCTTGCTTAATCTTTTTTGAACAACTTCTTTTCCTAAAGATATAATTATATCATATATTCCAGGTCCAAATTTAGAGCCCGTAAGTGCTATTCTTAATGGTTGACCAACACCTTTAAAATTAGTTTCATGATTTTTTATCAAATCATTAATTATTGCTTCTAATGTATTTTTTTTTATTTCTTCTAGTTTAGATATTTCAATATTAAAATCTGATATTATTTTTTTTGACTTTTCATCAATTAGTTTTAAATCATCAGCTTTAAAATTGACTTCGTCAAAAATAATATATTGTGAATTATTATAAATATCCTCCAAAGTTTTTGCTTTATTTTTAAGAAATATTAATGATTTTTTTATTTTCTCTTCCTTATTAGGATCAGTTTTTTCTTTACATAATTCGCTATATTCATTTAAATGTTTAAATAGATCATTTTCATCTATATTTTTAATATAGTGCTCATTCAGCGATAAAATTCTGCTCATATCTAATTTTGAAGGAGATTTACCAATACCTTCTAGATTAAAAAACTTAATACTTTCGTCTAAAGTAAATATTTCTTTATCTTTATAAGACCACCCAAGTCTTAAAAGATAGTTTCTTAGAGCATCGGGCATTATACCTATTTTTGAGTAGTCATCTAAAGTTGAAGCATTGTCTCTTTTAGAAAGTTTTTTACCTTCTATTGTATGTATAAGAGGTATGTGTGCAAAAGAAGGTAGATTCCATTTCATAGCATTATATATTTGAATTTGTTTAAATGTATTAATTTTATGATCATCGCCTCTAATAATATGAGTTATATTCATTTGATGATCATCTACAGAAGCCGAAAGATTATATGTAGGGCTTCCATCATTTCTTAAGATTACAAAATCTTCTATTGTAATATTTTCTATTTCCACATTACCTTGCACTAAATCGTTTAAAGAGGAAATGCCTTCAGTTTTACTCTTAAACCTAATGACAGGTTTAGTATCTTTATTAGAATCACTTTCTTCTAAACCTCTACACTTTCTATTATATGTATAAGGAAGTTTTCTTTGCTTGGCTCTTTTCTTTTGTTCTTCAATTTCTTTAATAGAACAATAGCATTTATAAGCATTACCTGTTATTAGTAGTTCTTCAGCAACTTTAATGTGATCATTAATTTTTGACGATTGTATATATTCATCGCCATCATGATTTATTCCAATCCACTTTAAAGAATTAATTATTTGATTTTTATATTCATCTTTTGATCTTTCTTTATCCGTGTCCTCAATTCTTAAATAGAATTTTCCACCTTGGTTTTTTGAAAATAACCAATTGAATAAAGCTGTCCTTACACCTCCTATATGTAATGGACCTGTTGGTGATGGAGCAAATCGAGTTGCTACTTTTGACATCTAAAATGTTTAAACTATTTTATTGAAATTTTCTATATAAAGAAACAAGTATTCCTTGAATTTTAACTCTATCTGGACCAAAAATTTTTGTTTCGTAATTTCTATTAGCACTTTCCAAAGCAACTGTCTTGCCTTTTCGTCTAATTCTTTTTAGCATAGCTTCGTGATCATCTATTAATGCTACTACAATTTTTCCGTTATCTGCAGTATCTGTCTTTTTTACAATTACAGTATCGCCATCTTTAATACCTGCTTCGATCATAGAATCACCTTGAACTTTTAAACCAAAATATTCTCCATTTTTTTCTACATTACTTGGCAGAGGTATTCTGGACACTTCATTTTGAATAGCTTCAACAGGAGTTCCTGCAGCAATATTTCCTAAAACAGGCAAATCTCCACTATCACTTTTTTTTGAATTTGTGTCATCCAATCCACCTTTTATGACACTGGGAGAAAAACTATTGTAAATATCATTAGCAGAAGCAGTTTCAGGTAATTTTACAACTTCTAAAGCTCTTGCTTTGTGAGCAAGTCTTTTAATAAATCCTCTTTCTTCTAAAGCGCTAATCAATCTATGAATTCCTGATTTTGACTTAAGATTTAATGAATCTTTCATTTCTTCATATGAAGGTGATATCCCAGAAGATCTCAACTTCTTGTTGATAAATAAAAGCAGGTTTTTTTGTTTTTTTGTTAACATAGAACAAATTAAGTACATGTATGTTCTACAAAAGTTCTATAATTTTAACAATAGATAAAAAAGTCAGTAAATACAGTACTAAATTAACTATAAAACAGAGAAAATATTATTTTTATCTAAGTTTTTTAAAAGTGATTCACCAATTAAAAAAGTCTTAATTTTAGTTTTGTTCTTAATTTCTAACAACTCTTCCTTATTCTTAATTCCACTTTCAGAAATTAAAGGTTGATCATGGTTAATTAATACATTGTAGATATCATAAGTTGTATTTATATCTGTTTTTAATGTTTTTAAATTTCTGTTGTTAATACCAATTAATGCTTCGGTATAATTTAGTGATTTTTTTGCTTCTTCAACCGTATGCACTTCAACTATTACTGTCATATTTAGATTTAATGCCTCTTCATAAAGTTGATTAGCTTCATCCTCAGAGATCCCGGCAAGAATAATTAAAATTGCGTCAGCACCATAGCTTTTGGCAAGATGAACTTGAAATTTATCAAAGAAAAAATCTTTACACAAAATTGGTAAATCTATTTTTTGTTTAATTCTACTTAAATGAATGAAACTACCCAAAAAAAAATCTTCTTCAGTTAAAACAGATAAACATGTTACTTTATTCGATTTATATATATTTGCTATATCAACTGGATTGTAATCATTAATAATAACACCTGCAGAAGGACTTGCCTTTTTAATTTCTGCAATAATTGAAATTCTATCTTGATTATAATTATTTATTATTTTTTTTTTAAAATCTATAAAAGTGCTATTTTCTATAATTTTTTGAGATAATAAATCTATACTAATATCTTTTTTAAGATTATTTATTTTGGTTTTTTTATTGTCTATGATTTTTTTTAAAATATTCTCAGACATTTTGTAATGATTTTAAATGATTGTAAGTTTTTCCAGTTAAAATATACTCTCTGGCTTCATTATATGAATCTTTAAAATTAAATTGTTTTTCCATAACAACTAGTCCTGCGGCAGCATTTAAACAAACAGCTTTTGAAAAATCGTTATCTTCACCTTTAAAGATATCAATCATTTTGTCAGCGTTAAATTGAGCATCATCACCTAATAAATTTTCAAATTTATCTGCATTCACATTTAATTCTTTAGGATCAATTACTAAATCTGATATTTCGTTATTCTTCAATTGAATAACATTAGTTATAGCATAAGGAGAAATTTCATCTAATCCATCTTCACTATTTATAATCCAAGCAAATTTAATATTTAAATTTTTTAGTGCATTTGCAAAAATTGTTAGTAATTTTTTATCAAAAACTCCTACTACTTGGCGTTCAACAAGGGCAGGGCTACTTAATGGACCTATCATATTGAATATTGTTCTTTTGCCTATTTTTTTTCTTGTTGGTCCCACATATTTCATTGCACTATGATAATTAGGAGCAAACATAAAACCAAAATTATTATTATTTATCTGTTCTTCTATTTCATTTGGTTCTAAATTAATTTTAATATTTAATGCCTCTAAAACATCTGCTGATCCACATTTTGAAGAAACAGCCTTATTTCCATGTTTAGCAACTTTCTCTCCCATGCTAGCTAATAGTAATGCTGAAGCAGTTGATATATTTAGTGTATTTTTACCATCACCACCGGTTCCACAAGTATCTAAGCAATTTTTAACATTAACTCTTTTAGATTTATTTCTTAATACATGAACTCCACCAGCTATTTCGTCGGAAACCTCACCTTTTGACGATAGTAGTGTTAAAAAATCAAAGATTTCTTGATCAGATGCTTTTCCTTCCATTAATATTTCGAAGGCATTTTTACTCTCTTCAAAATTTAAATTTTCCTTATTTTGTAATTTTTTAAGAAACTTATTCATTTTTCCTTTATAAAATTTTTTAAAATTTTCAAACCATATTTCGTTTTAATACTTTCAGGATGAAATTGCACTCCATGAACACTATAATTTTTGTGTTGAATACCCATGATTGTACCATTTTTAGTTTCTGCGGTAATTGACAGGTCTTTTGATAAAGTTTTCTTATCTACAATAAGGCTGTGATATCTAGTAGCTTCAAATGTTTTAGGGAGATTTTTTAAAATTCCTTTTTTTTTAGAAATTATTTTACTTGTTTTCCCATGAACCAGATTTTTTGCTTGAATTATTTTTGATCCAAAAACTTGTCCAATTATTTGATGACCAAGACAGACACCAAGGATAGGAATTTTCTTGTAAAGTTTTTTAACTATCTTTAGACAATTTCCAGCTTGGTCAGGATAGCCTGGACCGGGAGATATAACTATTTTATTGTATTTTTTTTTGATTATTTCAACAGAATCTATCTTGTCATTTCTAATTACATCTACATGAGAATATATTGATAAATAGTGATAAAGATTAAATGTAAAACTATCATAATTATCAATTAAAATTGTTTTCATAAAGTTATTCTAACGCTTTAATTAAAGCCTTAGCTTTATTTACAGTTTCATTAAACTCATTGATAGGTTTGCTATCAGCTACAATTCCAGCACCTGATTGAACAAAAAATTTATTATTTTTAGAAATTGCCGTTCTTAAAGCTATACATGTATCAAAATCACCATTTGCTGAAAAATAACCAATTCCGCCAGCATAAACTTTTCTTCTAGTGTTTTCCAATTCATCAATAATTTCCATTGCTCTAATTTTTGGTGCCCCAGAAACTGTTCCAGCAGGAAATCCAGATAATAGCGTATCAAATTTTGTAAATTTATTATTAAAAGATCCTTCAACATTAGATACTATATGCATCACATGAGAGTATCTTTCAATTTTAAAACTTTCAGTAACTTTAACTGAATTTATTTTAGATACTTTACCAGTGTCATTTCTTCCAAGATCTAAAAGCATTAAGTGTTCAGACAATTCTTTTTTATCATTTAATAAATCTTTTTCAAAAAATAGATCTTGTTTTTTATTTTTTCCCCTCGGCCTTGTTCCAGCAATAGGTCTTATTGTTATTTTATTATCTCTTAATCTTACTAAGATTTCGGGGCTAGCCCCAATAATTTGAAAATCATTGAAATTAAAAAAATACATAAAGGGAGAAGGATTTGTTTTTCTAAGCTTTTTATATATTTCGATTGGTTTTTTAGTTAATTTACACTCAAATCTTTGGCTTAGAACAACTTGAAAAATATCGCCAATTTTAATGTATTTTTTTGCTTTTTTAACATTGTTTATAAATCTATTTTTCGAAATGTTTGATTTTATTTTTGATAATTTGTTAATATTTAGAGGTGAATTCGGATAATTATAATTTGCCAAAAAAACCAACTCTTCTATTTGTTTGTTAATTAGAGAGAATTTTCTATTGAAATCAATTATATTTTCATCTTTAAAAATATTTACTATAAAATATAATTTTTTTTCAACGTTATCATGAATAATATTATTTCTAGGTCTTAAAATTCTTGAATCGGGGATATTTAAATCGTTTTTTGTGTTATTTGGAATTTTCTCAATATATCTAATAATGTCATAAGAAAAATAACCTGATAAAATTGAACTTATTGACGGTAATCCTTTAGGTATATCAAAATTAAAATCTTCAATAATTTTTTCAATATTTTTTTTAGGATTTCCTTTTAGTTTTATTGATTTATTTTTGTAAAATAATTTGCAATTATTATTATTAAATTCCCATATTTTATCAGGATTCCTTCCAAATATTGTATATCTTCCTTTTATAAAACCTTTTTCAACAGATTCAAAAACAAAACTATTTTTTTCAATTAAAAAATTATTTATCAAATTTTCAATTTCTTTTTCACCATCAGTTTTAATTGAATAATATATAATTTGATTTTTTTTTTTTAAATATTCAGATTTGAACTTGCCTAAGCTTATATTAAGCATTTATTTAAAATTATTTTTTATTCTGTCTAAAGTATTTTCATATACTTTAACTTTATATTTTTTATTTAAAGATAAATCATAAGAACTATAGATTTCATCTATTATTTTACTATTAGATTTTACCAAATATTCTTTATTATTAATGTCATTTTTAGATAAATTTTCAGTAAAAATATTATTTATTTTTGCAAGGAATATCTTGTTATTAGAATCAGTTATTAAAAGAAAACTATTTATTGGTAGCGAATAGATCAACTTAATTGACTCTTTGTCGAATACTTTGTCATCGTCTAGAGAGCTTATAATTATATTTTGTATATTTTGAACACCATTTGATATTTTTAAAAATTCATCTTCATTTAATTTTTTATCCTGAATTTTTTGAAATAAATCTTTGTTATATTCATATTTTTTCTTAAGAACTAAATTTTCTTTTACTCTGTTAATAAAATTTAAGTCAGTTTTACTAGGTAAGATTTTCTCTATCTTGGAGATTTCAAATAGAAGATAATAATCATTTTTATCAATCAATTGAATTTTATCATCATTTTTTTTTTTGTAAATTTCTTTTAATATTCCATCTTCATCATCATCATTATTATAATTATTAAAATATTCTAATTTTAGATTATATTTTTTTTGTATATCTCCGATATTAGATCCATTTAAAATACTATTCTCAATATCATCAATTTTTTTAAAAAATTCTTTATTAAATTCATCAATTTCAATTAAATTTGAAGGTGTTATTTTAGCATATGAAAAGTCTATTAATTCTTCTTTAAGATTTTCTTCATTATCTTTAATAAATTGATCAATTTCTGTTTCTGATGTTTTTGTATCGTAAACAGTATCTAGATTGAAATAATCAATCTCAACTTCTTTAGTTTTATTAATATACATCTTGTTATTTAAAAAGTAAGGAGATTTTATGCCTCCTCCAACATAATAAAATAATTTTTTCTTTAGTAATTCATTTTTAAATCTTATTTCAAAATCTGGAGCTGCTAAATTATTTTCTAATAAAAATTTTTCATATTTAATTCTAGAAAAATTTTTTTTATCATCCAAAAAAATTTCATTATTTTTTATTTTGCTTGCCAAAGTTTTATCTGATATCAAAATATTTAAGTCATTGATTTCCATATCAAGCAATTTCATTGAAACTATTTTAGATATTGCATTTTCTATAACATTATTATTTATATTTTTTTTTATATATGAGGCATCCATCCTTGTTTGATTGATGTATTTCATAAAATCTTTAGTAGAGATAGTTTTATTATTTATTTTAGCAATATTATTTGTGTTGCCTCCGCTAAAAACACTACCCATTCCCCAAAATACAAATGGGACAATAATTATAGCTATTAAAACACCAGCTAATTTTGAATTTGAAAAACCTCTTAATTTATTTAACATATTCTTTAAATTGTTTATTTATTGAACTATAAAAAACAAACCTATAAATTAAATTAATCTTTATGACAAATAATAATATGTATTTTGTTGCAAATTGGAAAATGTATGGAAATAAAGCGGATATTGATAATTCCACATCTTTAATAAGTCTATCAAAACTCAAAAAATACAAAAAACACAAAATTATATATTGTCCACCTTATACTTTGCTTAAAACTTTTTATGATAATATAAAAAAATCAAATATATCTATAGGAGCTCAGAACTGTCACTCAAATTCTGATTATGGTGCTTTTACAGGATCTATAAATGCAAAATTAATTAAATCTACTGGAGCAAAATATATTATTTTAGGACATTCGGAAAACAGAAATACTGGAGAATCTGATTTAATTATAAATAAAAAAATACACTCAGCGATAAAAGAAAATTTAATAATAATTTATTGTATTGGTGAAAAATTATCTGAGAAGAGAAAAAAAAACACTTACAAAGTATTAAAAAAACAATTAACTAAAGGCTTAAAAGGAACTAAAAAATTTGAAAATATTATAATAGCATATGAACCTGTTTGGTCTATTGGCACGGGTATAATTCCTAAAAATTCAGAATTAAGTAGAAATATAAATAATATTAAAAAAATTTTAGCTAAATTGAAAAAATCAATAAATACCAAAATATTGTACGGAGGTTCTGTTAATCCCAAAAATGTAAGGGAACTAGCTCAAATAAAAGAGATAAATGGTTTTCTTATTGGAGGAGCATCTTTAAGTGCAAAAAAATTCATTGATATAATAAAAAAATCAATTAATTAGACCTCGTGGAAAATACAATATTAATTATAAATATAATACTTGCTATAATTTTGGTTATTTTAGTTTTGTTTCAAAAATCTGAAGGAGGAGCACTTGGTATAGGTGTTTCCCAAGATAACTTTATGTTTTCAAGATCAGCTGGTAATTTTTTGACAAAAGCAACAGCAATTGTTGCAACGTTATTTATACTTTGTAGCTTGACTTTAACAATACTATCAAGAAGTGAATTAACCCCAACAATATCTGTAATCGATAAAATCGAGAAAAATACAGATGATGCACCAAAAGTTCCAGAAGATAAAAATTAATACTTTTAATTTTTTAATTATGTGGCTATAACATAATTCCATGGCGCGATATATATTTGTCACTGGCGGCGTGGTTTCATCATTAGGAAAAGGATTATCATCAGCTTCGCTAGCCTATTTATTAAAATCACAAGGTTATAAAGTTAGAATAAGAAAAATGGATCCATATTTAAATGTTGATCCAGGAACAATGAGTCCTTTTCAACATGGAGAAGTCTTTGTAACAGACGATGGAGCTGAGACCGATTTAGATTTAGGTCATTATGAAAGATTTACAAATATATCATCAAAAAAATCTGACAACATTACAACAGGTCGTATTTATAGTGACATAATTAAAAAAGAAAGAAGAGGAGGTTATCTTGGTAAAACAGTTCAAGTAATTCCACATATTACAGATAGAATTAAAGAATTTATTAAGAAAGATATTTCAAATGAAGATTTTGTCATATGCGAAATTGGTGGAACCGTAGGAGATATTGAGAGTCTTCCATTTGTTGAAGCAATAAGACAATTTTCAAACGAACATGGAAAATCAAAAACATTATTTATTCATTTAACTTTTGTTCCTTTTTTGAAATCTTCTGATGAAATAAAAACAAAGCCAACCCAACATTCGGTTAAAGAATTAAGAAGTATAGGTATTCAGCCAGACATAATTATTTGTAGATCTCAAAAGTCAATACCGTTAGATCAAAGAAAGAAAATATCTTTATTTTGCAATGTTCCTATTCAAAATGTAATTGAAACCGTTGATGTAAGAACAATTTACGAAGCACCAATTAGTTTTTTTAATCAAAAACTTGATAAACAAGTTTTAAGTTATTTTAAATTAAAATCCAAAAAAAGAGCAAATTTATTACCATGGAAGAAAATTACAAAAATTACTTTAAATACAAAAAAGACAATTAATATTGCAATTATTGGAAAATATGTAAATTTAAAAGATGCTTATAAATCTTTAGATGAGGCGCTTACACATGGAGGCATTTCAAACAAAATTAAAGTAAATTTGGTGCGAATTGAATCTGACAAGCTAAAACCCAATCAAATAACAGAAAAACTTAAGAATGTTTCTGGATTATTAATACCTGGTGGATTTGGTAAAAGAGGAACAGAAGGAAAAATTTCTGCAATAAAATATGCTAGAGAAAGAAAAATACCATTTTTAGGAATATGTTTTGGAATGCAAATGGCAATTATTGAATATGCACGAAACAAACTAAAAATAAAAAAAGCAGGCTCAACTGAATTAGATATAAACTGTTACCCAGTGGTAGGTTTAATTAATGAATGGAATAAAGATGGAAAAATTATCAAAGGTACTGATAAAGATTTAGGTGGAACAATGAGATTAGGCTTATATGAGGCTAAATTAAGAAATAATTCTGCCATAAAAAAAATCTATAAATCAAATTCAATTAAAGAAAGACATAGACATAGATATGAAGTTAACAACAATCTTAAAAATCAATTTGAAAGAAAAGGATTAATTTTTTCAGGAATGTCACCAGATAATAATTTACCAGAAATTATAGAGCTTAAAAATCATCCATGGTTTATAGGCGTTCAATTTCATCCAGAATTTAAATCTAGACCTTTATCACCGCATCCATTATTCTCTTCATTTATTAAGGCAGCAAAATCATTTAATGGAAAATAAAATAGTCAATTGTAATGGTATAGAAATATCAAACAAAAATAGAATTTGTTTAATAGCTGGTCCTTGTCAACTTGAAACCGAACAGCATGCTATGGACATGGCCGGAAAAATTAAAGAAATTGCATCAAAATATAGTATTGGATTTATTTATAAAACTTCTTTTGATAAAGCCAATAGAACTAGTATTAAAGGAAATAGGGGAGCAGGATTAGAAAAATCTTTACCTGTATTTGATAAAATTAAAAAAGAATTAAATATTCCAATTCTAACAGATGTGCATAATGAACAACAATGTTCTGTTGTAGCGCCTCATATTGATGTTTTACAGATACCAGCATTTTTATGTAGACAAACTGATTTATTAATAGCATCCGCAAAAACAAATAAAATTATAAATATAAAAAAAGGTCAATTTTTAGCACCATGGGACATGGTTTACGTTACAAAAAAAATATCTGATTCAGGTAATGATAATATTTTAGTAACGGAACGAGGTGCAAGTTTTGGTTATAACACTTTAGTATCAGATATGAGATCAATTCCTATAATGGCAAAAAATGGATATCCAATAGTATTTGATGCAACACATTCAGTCCAACAACCTGGAGGCTTAGGAGAACAAAGTGGTGGTCAAAGAGAATTTGTTGAATACTTATCTAGAGCAGCTACAGCAGTTGGAGTAGCGGCTATTTTTTTAGAAACTCACCAAGATCCAGATAATGCACCTTCAGATGGACCTAATATGGTTCCATTGAATAAATTGGACGCATTAATTAATCAAATAGTAGAAATTGATAAATTAATTAAAAAATAATTAATGAGCAAAATCACCAAAGTTATAGCAAGACAAGTTTTTGATAGTAGAGGAAACCCAACGATTGAGGCTGAAGTTTTCTCAAAAAATTTAAGTGCATCTTCTATTTGTCCATCAGGAGCATCTACAGGAACTTATGAAGCTTATGAAAAAAGAGACAAATCAAACAAAAAATATTTAGGAAAAAGTGTTTTTAAACCTGTCTCTTTTATAAACAAAGAAATATCTAAAAAATTAAAAAATCAAAATATCCACAACCAAGAAAGAATAGATCATATTTTAATAAAACTAGATGGAACTAAACAAAAAAGTAAAATAGGTGCTAATGCTATACTAGCTATATCAATGGCTGTTAAAAAATTATCATCCAAAATTAAAAAGATACCCCTTTATAAAAGTTTTATTGTTAAGAAAAATTTTAAACTTCCTTATCCTTTAATGAATATAATTAATGGAGGAGCGCATGCAAATAACGGTCTCCGTATTCAAGAATTTATGATCAGGCCTGATAATGTAAAATCTTTTGCTGAAGGAGTAAGAATATGTTTCCTTGTAATTAACAGTTTAAGATCTCTTATTAAAAAAATGGGTCACTCAACTTCAGTAGGAGACGAAGGCGGATTTGCTCCAATGATAAGTGATAACGAAAGTGCTTTAAGACTTATAGTGCAAGCTATAAAAAAAGCAGGATTTACAAACGGAAAAGAAGTATCCATATGCCTTGATGTTGCGGCTAACGAATTAATAAAAAAGAACAAATATTCAATTCATTCTAAAAAATATATATCAGTTGATCAATCAATTAAAAAATATCTCAATTTAATTAATAAATATAAGATAAAATCTATTGAAGATCCTTTTGGCGAAAATGATTGGTCCGCATGGACTAAATTTTTAACCAAAACAAAAAATAAGATCCAAATTGTTGGAGACGACCTTTTTGTTACTAATCTTGAGAGATTGAAAATAGGTTTTTTAAATTTATCTGCAAATTCAATATTGATTAAATTAAACCAAATAGGAACAGTTACTGAAACTTTAGAAGTTATTAAATTTGCGCAATTAATTGGCTATAAAACAATTATTTCACATAGATCGGGAGATAGTGAAGATACTTTTATTGCTGATTTAGCCGTTGGAACCGATTCTAATCAAATTAAGACTGGCTCTTTAGCCAGATCAGAAAGAGTATCAAAATATAATCAACTTATTCGTATAGAAGAGGAACTTGGAAAATCTTCTAAAATGAATAAAGTTACTTAATGATAGATAAGTTAAAAAAGAATTACTTCATACTTATTATAACATTTCTAATTATTTATTTTTTCTTTAATTTGTTAGAAGGCAATAGAGGTTTAATTTCTTATTTTGAAAAAAAAGATTTTTATAACAAACTTGAAATAGATCAAAAAGAACTCAGCGAAAAAATAGTAAATTTGGAACATAAAAATTCACTATTAACTGATAATATTGATTTAGATTTTATTGAAATTTTAATAAGAGAAAAATTTTTATTTGGAAAAGAAGGTGAGACTACTTATATTATAAAAGATAATGGAAAAAAGAAATAGACCTCGACATCCTGAAAAAATTAATAAACCAATAAATCCAATTAAAAAAAAACCTGATTGGATAAGATCTAAACTTTCAAATAGTAAAGAATTTTTCTTAACAAAAACAATAGTTAACAAAAATAATTTGGCAACAGTATGCCAGGAAGCAAATTGTCCAAATATAACAGAATGTTGGAGCAAGAGACATGCTACTTTTTTAATTATGGGCAACACATGCACTAGAGCTTGTGCATTTTGTGATGTAATAACTGGAAAACCTAAATCTCTCGATCCATTCGAATCGTATAAAATTGCAAATGCTGTTAAAAAGCTAAATTTAAAACACGCAGTAATTACATCTGTTGATAGAGATGACCTTAATGATGGAGGTGCTAATCATTTTTTTGAAGTAATAAATGAAATAAAAAAACTAAATTCTTCAACAACGATAGAAGTGCTTACACCTGACTTTTTAAGGAAAGGTGAGTCATATAAAAAAGTAGTTGAAGCAGCTCCTGATGTTTTTAATCATAATATTGAAACTGTACCAGGACTTTATAGACAAGTTCGGCCTGGGTCTAGATATTTTGCTTCGGTTGAACTTTTAAAGAACGTAAAAAAGATAAATAAAAATATTTTTACAAAATCAGGGATAATGGTTGGACTAGGTGAAAACAAAGATGAAATTTTACAAGTTATGGATGATTTAAGATCTGCTGAAGTTGATTTTTTAACCATAGGACAATATTTACAACCTTCTGCCAAACATCATCCTCTAGACAGATATTACAAACCTGAAGAATTTGATGAATTAAAAACAATAGCTGTATCAAAAGGATTTTTATTAGTTTCTTCATCACCACTAACAAGATCTTCTTATCATGCCGATGAAGATTTTGCCGTTCTTCAAAAAAATAGAATAAATCAGACTAGTGGCCAAAGCATCAGTTAAACGATTAATCGAATGTAAAAAAGAACAGTTAATAGATCTTGTTCTTGATATAGAAAAATATCCAGATTTTGTTCCATTCTGTTTAGATTCAAAAGTTTATGAAAGAAATGAGAAGGATGACTTATTATTAATAGTTGCTGATCTAACTATTGGAAAAGGGCCTTTTAAAGATACTTATAAAAGTGATGTGAAATTTAATAAAAAAAAAGATTCTATTTATGTAACTAATCTTGATGGACCATTAAAATATCTAGAAAATAAATGGTATTTTAAAGAAGAAGACAAAGTTACTGAAATTTCATTTGAAGTTGATTTTGAATTAAAAAATGATTTTTTAAATATAGTCATGACTAAATCTTTCCAGTTTGGATTAGACAAAATAGCTGATGCTTTTCAAAAAAGGGCAGAAGATCTATTTAGCAAAACTTAAAATTAAATTTAAAGCTTTATTCACCGTAGATCTTTGAATTGAGTTTCTGTTTTTATTTTTGAATAGGCATTTTTTAACCAAAGTTTTGTTGCCTTTTTTTATGCCTATAAAGACTAAACCAACAGGTTTTTGCTTAGTACCACCTTTAGGTCCAGCAACACCAGTTATTGAGACAGAAATATTAGTTTTGCTAATTTTGTTTAAATTTTTAACCATAGATAAACAAGTTTCATAACTTACAGCACCATGTTTCATTATTATTCTTTTATGAACTTTAAGAATGTTAATTTTTTCTTGATTTGAATAAGTAACTAATCCAAGAGTAAAAACCTTTGAAGAACCACTAATTGAAGTTATTGCACTTGAAAGTAAACCACCTGTACAAGACTCTGCAAAAGAAATTTTTAGCTTCTTTTTAATTAATAATTTAACTATTTTTTGAGATAGTTTTTTCATGAAGTAATCACCATATATAAAACAAGAACAGCAACAACATATAATCCAGCACAGACATCATCCATAATAACGCCAAAACTATTTTTAAAGTTTTTATCATAATAGCTAACAGGGTAGGGTTTAATGATGTCAAAAATTCTAAATAGAATAAACATTATGAAATAAAAAGTTAATACTTGACCGGTTTCTTTTGCTCCTTCGTGGGCGATTTCATAAAGACATATAGGTATAGATTGTCCTATAAATTCATCAATTACCACTTCTTTTGGATCTTTATTATCTAAGTCTTTAATAAAAATATTTACAGCGTAAAGAGAAATTATAAATACAACTATAACTCCAATTAAAACTATATTTGGTGAAAAATTAAATACGTGAAATAAAAAGAATAAAAATATAGTTGTTACTAATGAAGCATAGCTACCTGGTA